>JAFWQM010000148.1 GCA_017509065.1 Clostridia bacterium | reverse complement strand
TCCAGTGGATGATTTTCAGTGAAGGCCGGGCGGTAGCCCTGGAAAGGCCGGAAGGCCCTGTCCAGAACATTTCAGGCGGGAGCGAAGACGACCAGATGAAATTTTCCTACCTTGCGGTTTTTCCGCCCGGGAGCGAAGCGACAGGAAAAACCGTAGGGGGACGAACCGCCGAAAGCCGCCAGTGGCGGCAATCCTTTCGGCGGTGAGATCAGCCGAAACGAGGAAGGATTCCTCCTTTCGCGTTACTGCGAAGCCTAAGGCTGAGCAGTAACGAAGAAACAGAACGCGAGCCGCTCAATCCTCCGCGTGATCGATTATACAATGGCCGCCGCGCCATATCTTTTTTCCTGTCCAGTCTTCGTCCGGGTCGGACCAGAAAGGATCGTCGGGGGCCAGGCCAAGGGGCAGAAAGACGGCGCTGCACAGATACAGCGATCCGATATTGATGTAGGGCTCGGCCAACTCAGGCTGGAACCCGCATACCCCGGGCCGCAGGAAGCCGGAATCGTCGAACATGGCCTTATCGCTCATCACCCGCCGGATCACAGCGGTCAGGACGCAGCGTACGGAAGCAGGCGTCAGGTGATCTTCCAGCCTGTGCTCCAGCGCAGCCTGGGCCAGCATCTGGAACGCGCCGAAACGGTAGCAGACGGAGCGCCCCAGGATGGGATAGGTGCCGTCGGGACCGATCATCCGCTCGAGCACGGAGGCGTACCGCCTGGCCCGGCGGTTCACATCGTCCCGCATGGCGGCGATTTCCCCGTGCTCTCCGCTCATAAGGTTCACGATATCCACGTACATCGGCTGGATCACGAAGCTGTTGTAATAGTCCCAATGGAACGCGTCCCCATCGCCGTATGTCCCGTCGCCCGCGTACCATCGCCGGAATGTCCGCAGGGGCATGAGCAGCCGCATCACGTCATAGTCTTCTCCAAGTACATACAGCCCGGCTTCCACCATCGCGGAGAACAGCACCCAGTTGCAGTCCGCCGCGGGAATCTTCCGGGAAGCGCGGAAAGCGTCTGCTGTCTGCCGCTTCACGCGGTCTGTGAGGGAACCGGCGAGTGCATTCGGCGCCCGCAGGATGGCGTGGGCCAGGAACGCCGTGTCCACCAGCGGCTGGCCTCCGCAGTCAAACAGCATAAAGTCTGGGCTGGACGGGTCGGTGGCCCTGTCAATGCACTGAAGGGCTTTTTCCCGAACGCTGCGCTGCAGGTTTATTTCCTCTTCTCTTAGCTTGCTTTCGTCCGCTTCCAGCCAGGGAGCCAGCCCGAGCATGCTTCGGGCAAAGGCTTCCAGCGGTGCGAACACGGCCCGCTCCGGGTGAAAATCCAGGGGCAGCGTTTTTTTCAGCTTTCCTTCTGCCAATGCGTCCAGCACCGGCGATACTATTTTCAGCAAAGCGGCCAGCCATTCCTCACGAGCTGTCATGCAATTCATCTTCCTTCTCTTTTTCCCATGTTTCAGGATGGAAAAACGTGTGTCTCTCTGCTGGAAAATGATAGCATAGTTTGCTGGAAAACACAATCATTTCATCTGGAGGTTTGCGTGTATGAAAAAATTTGACCCGACGTTTGAATCCCTGTACACCCACAACGATCCCGACTGGTTCAGGGACGCCAAGTTTGGTATCTGGAGCCATTGGGGGCCGCAAAGCGTGCCCATGTGCGGCGACTGGTATGCCCGGAATATGTATATCCAGGGCACGCCGCAGTACCTCTATCACATCCGTCATTACGGCCATCCATCCAAATTCGGCTACAAAGATATTTGTGCCCTTTGGAAAGCGGAAAGCTTTGACCCGGACCGCCTGATGGAGAAATATGTGAAAGCAGGCGCGAAATACTTCGTGGCCCAGGCGATGCACCACGATCATTTCTTCAATTACGATTCGGCCCTGAATCCTATGAACAGTGTCAAAGTGGGGCCGAAAAAGGACATTGTGGGCCTTTGGAAGGCTGCCGCGCAGAAGTATGGCCTGCCCTTTGGCGTCACCGAACACATGGGCGCTTCCTTCAGCTGGTGGCGTGTCAATAAAGGCTGCGACTCCTACGGCCCTTACAAGGGCGTGCCCTACGACGGCAACGATCCCGCCTGGCGGGACTTCTATCATGACAATTATGAGCACGCCGGGGAACACATTGGCGAGTTCCCGCCCTGGTACACCCCCAACGCGAAATTCCATCAATACTGGAAAAACTGCATGATCGAGCTGATTGACAAGTACGCTCCCGACCTCCTGTATTCGGACGGCGCGCTGCCCTTCAATGAACAATGGCTGGCGGACGATCTTCCCTACGTGCTGGACGGCCGCTACAAAGAAGGGCTGGAAATCGTGGCACATCTCTACAATAAATCCATCGAACTGCACGGGGAGAATCAGGCTGTCTACACGCAGAAATGCCGCTACGAGGGCGTTTACCGGGTGGGCGTGCTGGATATGGAACGGGCTTTGCTGGACAAGGCCAGCGCATATCCCTGGCAGACGGACACCTGCATCGGCGGGTGGTTTTACGATGCCAAGGCGACGTTCAAAAAACCCCGGGAAATCATCGACATTCTCATTGATGTCACGTCCAAGAATGGCTGCATGCTACTCAACATCCTGCAAAGGCCCGACGGCTCCATTGACGACGAAACGGAATTCATCCTGGAAGAGCTGGCGAAATGGAACCGGACGCACGGGGAAGCGATTTACGCCACGCGGCCCTGGAAGACCGTCGGGGAGGGCAGTTCTTTACTGGATTTCAAGGAATTCCGTGAAGATGCTGTAACCTGGAATCCTGCCGATGTTCGCTTCGTGTGCAAGGGAAACGCCGTATTTGCTTTCCTCATGGGCGCGCAGCCGGGCCAGGCCGCCGTGCTGCGCAGCTTCAATGAAGGCGAGCGCATACGTTCCGTGCGTCTGCTGGACGTTGGGGAAGTTCCTTTTGCGCATCAGTTCGGCGTGCTGACAGTGCAGCTTCCCGATCAGCTGCCCACCGAATATGTACCCTGCCTGGCCGTTGAATTGGAAAATGGGCTTCAAGCGTAATAAAGTCAGTCAGCAGAACACATATCAAAAAGGAACCCGTTCCTTGCCTCGCAAAGAACGGGTTCCCTTTTTGCTCTCGTTTATAAGCTTTTTGTATTAGTACATCCCGCCCATGCCGGGGTTGCCGGCGGGAGCGGCGGGTTCGGGCGCGGGAATGTCGGTCACCAGGGACTCGGTAGTCAGCACCATAGCGGCCACGGAGGCGGCGTTCTGCAGGGCGGAACGGGTCACCTTGGTGGGGTCGATGATGCCGCGCTCGATCATGTCCACGTATTCACCCTTGAGGGCGTCGTAGCCGTAACCGGTCTTTTCGCTGCGGCGGATGTTCTCGATGATCACAGCGCCGTCGATGCCGGCGTTCACGGCGATCTGACGGAGGGGTTCTTCCATGGCGCGGAGCACGATCTGCACGCCGGTCTTGGCGTCGCCGGTGTTCTTTTCCACAACTGGCTGCACCTTCGCGATGGCGTTCAGCAGGGCCACGCCGCCGCCGGGCACGATGCCTTCTTCCACAGCAGCGCGGGTAGCGGCCAGAGCGTCTTCAATGCGCATCTTGCGCTCTTTCATTTCGATCTCGGTAGCAGCGCCGACCTGGATCACAGCCACGCCGCCGGCCAGCTTGGCCAGGCGTTCTTGAAGCTTCTCGCGGTCGTAATCGCTGGTGGTTTCGGCGATCTGGGCCTTGATCTGGCCCACGCGGTTCTGGATCTCCTGCTTGTCGCCCGCGCCGTCGATGATGGTGGTGTTTTCCTTATCCACCTTCACCTGATGCGCCTGGCCCAGCATGTCGATGGTGGCTTCTTTCAGCTCCAGGCCCAGCTCCTGGCTGATGACCTGGCCGCCGGTCAGGATGGCGATGTCGCGGAGCATTTCCTTGCGGCGGTCGCCGAAGCCGGGGGCCTTGACGGCCACGCAGGTGAAGGTGCCGCGCAACTTGTTCACAACCAGGGTCGCCAGGGCTTCGCCTTCCACGTCCTCAGCGATGATGAGCAGCTTCTTGCCCTGCTGCACCACCTGCTCCAGCACGGGCAGGATCTCCTGGATGTTGCTGATTTTCTTATCGGTGATCAGGATGTAGGGGTTATCCAGCTCGGCCACCATCTTGTCGGTGTCGGTGACCATGTAAGCGGAAG
>JAFWQM010000147.1 GCA_017509065.1 Clostridia bacterium | reverse complement strand
GCCGGTGGTGCCGAAGGGGAATACGCCATGGATGCCGTTCTCGGCCAGGTAGTCGATCAGGCCGCGATAGGCTTTTTCATTCAGGTTTCCCGCTTCGTCCACGGGCGTGACAATGGGAACAACGATTCCTCTGGGCGTGAACTTCATGGGGATTTCTCCTTTCATTGTGGGATAGATCGGGACGAAGCACTCAAAGGGAGAGCCAGGGAGTGATGAGGCTGTCTGTCTCATCAAATGCAAGAGGCGCTGGGGCGTCCAGGGCGGCAAGCCCCTTGTATTTTCCTGCCAGCACATCGGCGTAGTAGGCTTCGGACAGCATGACCTGGCCCACGTGCAGGCTGTTCTGGATACGGATCACGCGGGGATTGTCCTTGTCGATACGGTTGCAGGTGCGCACGCAGAACTGGATAGCCTCTTTATCCGTGCTCATGACGCAGGGCACCATGGCGGATTTGATGACCGTGCTGGTCATGCAGTTGGTATACATGGCGTCGGCGTCGATCTGGTCGAAGATTCTGCGGGTAATGGCGCTGGCCAGACCGATGCCCAGGGAGTTGCCGTGGCTTTCCTCTGTCAGATCCAGGAAGCAGGTGCGCTGTACCTGCACGCCGCCGGTGGCGTAGGGGGTCGAAAACGTGCCGGTGATGTTGGGGTCCACGCCGGTGCCGCTGAAGTTCTTGCCAATCTTGTCCACGATCAGCACGTCGCCCGATCCAACCAGGATGGAGGGCATGTTGGCAAAGGCGATTTTGAGCAGCTCGGGCTCCCGCTCCAGTATTTTTTCGGCGGGAATGGCCTCGAACATCATGGTCTGGTCGTAGGCGTTTTCCAGGCAGGGGATGGCGAACAGAATCTTGCCGGTGCCCAGGGTGACTGCTGCCATGGTGGGGATATTTTTGGCGATGATGTCCATGCCGTCGGAATGCACCTGTTCCGCGCCTTTCTGCTTGCCCAGGCCTACGGTCATCATTTTGCAGGGGCCGCTTTCCACCTTGCCCCGGAAAGCGTTGTGCGGCTTTAAGCGGCAGGAGAGGATCACCCCGTCGGATTCGTAGGCGTTCTTATCCATATAGACCGGTTTGCCCAATTCGCTATAACCCAGCAGCACGGTTTCCATGGAAGAGAGGATGGGACAGCCCATGGTTTCTTCCGTGATGCCATAGCCCGCCAGCACGCCCCGCTGGCCTTCGGCGGTGGCTCCGCCGTGGCTGCCCATGGCGGGCACGATGAAGGGCTCCGCGCCGTAGGATTTGACGCAGGCTACCACCGACCGGGTGATTTCATCCACGTTGCGGATGCCCCGGCTGCCGGCGGTGATCGCGATGCGCATGCCCGACTTGATGCGTTCGCACATGCCGGAGCGGGCGATCTCATCGAAGATGGTTTTCCGGATGTCCTCCCGCTCGATGTGGGCGTCGTTGAAGGTCTGCGACGCATGGAACATTTTGGGCAGCGGCACGTCTTTCAGCAGGCGGGACACTGTGCCGTCGTTTCGCAGAAGCATCGGCGGTCACTCCTTTGTAGCTGGCGCCTGGGGCTTCCTCAGGCAGGCGGGCGGGGTGGAGGTTACCTTGTCCCGGTGGTTTGCCATGCATTCAAAGCAATTGCCGTGGCGGGGACAGTCCCGGGTGCAGGGGCAGTTTTCCTCGATCAGAGGATTCACGGGAAGTTCGGGACGCTGGGGTTTAGGTGATGGAATCATGCGCTTCCTCCTTTGAGCGGATCACCGCACCAGGCACGGCTTTTTATGATCGTACTTCCAGCCGGGAATGAGGTATTGCATCGCCTTGGCGTCGTCCCGGTCATGGCTGGGCAGGCTGTTATAGAGGCGGTTGGCTTCCTCCACCCGCTCCATGTTCAGCGTCACGCCCAGGCCCGGCTTGTCCGGCACCTGCAGTTTGCCGCCGATGATCTGCGGGGTATCGTTCAGCAGGTTCTGGCCGTCCTGCCAGATCCAGTGAGTGTCCAGGGGAGCGACCCGGCCCACGGCGGCAGCGCCGACCTGAGCGAAAGCAGCCAGCGTAATGTCGAAGTGGTTGTTGCTGTGGATGCCGAAGGTCAGGCCCCAGGGTTCCAGAAGCTGACTCATGCGCACCGCGCCGTCAAAGCCCCAGAAGTGAGGATCGGCCAGAATGATGTCGCAGGCGTTGAGGCTGGCCGTGTGGTAGAACTGCCGCCAGTCCGTAGCGATCATGTTGGTAGCCACCTGGAACTGGGTGGCATTTTTGAATTCCCTCATAATTTCCCGGCTGCTGAACCCGGCCTCCGGGCCGCAGGGGTCTTCCATGTAGGTAATCACGCTGTGCATGTCTTTGCAAAGGTTGATTGCTTCTTTCAGGCTCCACGCACCGTTGGGGTCGATGTTCACGCGGGCGTTAGGGAAGCGCTTTTTCAGGGCTCGGCAGGCTTCCATTTCCTCCTCGCCGCGCAGCACGCCACCCTTGAGTTTGAAATTCTCCACGCCGTATTTTTCCTGAACCGCTTCCGCTTCCTCCACGATGCGTTCCGGGGTCAGGATCTCTTCCCGGCGCAGGCGGAACCAGGGGTCGGCGCTGTCGGCTTCGTCGATGTACTGCATGTCCCCGGCGGGCACCTTGCGCTTGTCGGACACATAGAACAGGTAGCCCAGCACCTCCACCTCTTTGCGCTGCTGGCCTTCGCCCAAAAGCTGGCACATGGGTACGTCCAGGTATTGGCCCAGCAGGTCGAGCATGGCGCACTCGATAGCCCATTCGCTGCGGACGACGTATTTCAGCTTCGCCATGTCCAGGGTCTGGATGCCCTCGCCCGCTTCTTCGGCATGGGGATCGATGGCTTTATGGATGCGCTGGAGGACTTCCCGCCCCATGGAGATGGGCGTACCCTCCACCAGCGGCTTCATGGCCACCAGTCCGTCGTGGGTGTAGTCGCCGCCGTGGATTTCGCCGATGCCGGTGTGCCCGGCGGAGTCCTTCAATATCACCAGGTTGCGGGTGAAGCAAGGCGCGTGGCAGCCGGACAGGGTCATGAGCATACTGTCCCAGCCCGCCACAGGAATGACCTGCATACTGGTAATCACCGGTACATTCATTGGGTTATTCCCTCCTATTGATGTTTTCGATCTAAGTCCTAACCCGGATAAACCGGAAAAGGAGAGATCAGAGTACAGAGTGCAGAGTACAGATTATATAGTGTAGTGATCATATAAAGGAAACCAGCAATTGTTCAAGTAGATAAACCTGTACTCTGAACTCTGTACTCTCCACTCAGGACTTTTTGCCATTTTATGAAGTTATTTTCTTATTGGCGCCTAAGATGAAAAACGGCGGGGGAGGATAACAGGGCATGGAGAGCGCTGAGACGCACTATCTCCCCTTGCGTCTGTTATCATCCCCCGCCTGGTTTATTGACTCATGAGATGATTATTCAACAGAGGCGGCGATTTCAACGAACGTGTTGTAGTAAGCAGCGTCGTTGGCTTCGGAAGCCGCGGAATCCAGGTAGTAAGGCATCACGTTGATGGCGGAAATGGCATCCAGGCAAGCCTGGTTGGTTTCCATTTCAGCGACCAGCTTGTCGAACCATTCGATCACTTCATCCGGGGTCTCCTTGGGGAAGTAGAAGGAATAGTCGCAGTCCGGGAACACCAGGTCAACGCCCAGTTCTTTGAGGGTGGGAATGTCGCTGACCAGATCATAGCGTTCTTCCGTGGGCGCGCCGATGGCGGCGAACTGTCCGGTGGTCAGGTAGTCTTTGCAGTTCAGGTAAGCGGCGGGCATCAGGTCAACCTGCTTGGACAGCATGGCGACCACCTTATCGGAAGCGGAGCCCACGTCTACCAGGTCCAGATCGATGTCGGCGGCCTTTTCAAAAGCCAGCAGCAGGTAATAGGTGTAAGCACCCACTTCGGTGCAGGCCTTCAGCTTGCCGGGGTTGGCCTTGGCGGCGGCCAGGAAGGATTCGAAATCAGCGTACTTCTGGGAGTTGGTGTACAGCTGGTTGGCGGGGTTCTTGGCGAAGGTGGGGCCAAGCTTGAAAGCGGAATAGTTGTAATCCGTGATACCGGCCACATTGGCCACGTTGACCAGGTTATGGCCGTAGAGCACGGTCAGGCCGTCGGGCGCGGCGGACAGCACCTGGTTGGCGGCAATGGAACCGGCGGCGCCGCTGGCATTGACCACGATGAAGTCCACGCCGGTCAGTTCCTTGGCGTACTGGGCGAACACACGGGCGGTCAGGTCCGTATCACCGCCGGCGCCGGCGGGAATGATGATGGACACGGTGGAGGTGGGTTTCCATTCGGCGGACGCGGTCCCGCACAGGAGCGTCAGCACGAGGCAGAGCATCAGAGCGACAGACAGGGTCTTTTTCATGAGGTTACCTTCTTTCTCCCCTATTCGGGGTTATTATTGTTGTTTGGCGGCCTTTTTCTTTCCCCTGATTTCCTTGTAGACAAACCAGATGATGACCGCGATGGCAATGAAGAAGAACACGTCGAAAATGGGATGGGTGAAGAACGCGCTGAAAGACTTATAGCTCATGAGGCCGCGTCTTAAGTATGTCTCCGTCATGTTTCCGATCAGGAAGCACAGAACGAAGGGAGTCGTGGGCATCTTAAACTTGTGGAACAGGTAGCCCACCACGCCGAAGATGATGATGGACTGCACGTCGAAGATGCGGTTGTTGGTGGCGTAAGCGCCCACGGCGCAGAGAACCAGGATCAGAGGCATCAGGATATGCTTGGGTACTTTCAGCACTTTAACGAAGCCCTTGATACAGGTCCATTCCACCACCAGCATGATCAGGCCGCACAGGATGCAGGCGGCGAAAATGCCGTATACGACGTCGGCGTTTTTGATGAACAGCAGCGGACCGGCAGACAGGCCGTGGATCAGGAAGCCGCCCAGCATCATGGCTGTCACGCCGTCGCCGGGAATGCCCAGCACCAGCAGCGGGATCAGCGCGCCGCCGATGGTGGCGTTGTTGGCGCACTCGGTGGCCACAATGCCTTCCGGTTCGCCCTTGCCGAAGGTTTCAGGATGCTTGGACATGTTCTTGGCGGTCACGTAGGACAGCATGCCGGAGGTGGAGCCGCCGATGCCGGGCAGGATGCCGATGCCGGTGCCGATCAGCGCGGCGCGGAGAGCGCCGGGCAGCCATTTGATGAATTCCTTCATCGTGAAGCCGAAGCCCTTCACCTTCTTGACGGGAATGGTCTCCACGCCCTTGCCGATGGTTTCGGCGGAAACCAGGATGTCGGCCACGGCGAAGATACCGATCAGGGTGGTCAGGGTGTTGAAACCGGCCATCAGGTCGTTATTGCCGAAGGTGAAGCGGCGGGTGCCGTCGATGGGGGCCATGCCCACCATGGCGAACACCAGGCCCAGCATACCCGCCAGCAGACCTTTGACCATGTTGCCGGAGCTGAGCACGGCCACCATGGTCAGCGCGAAGAAGCAGATGCCGAAGTTTTCGATGGGCGTGAACTGCAGCGCGATATCAGCCAGCATGGGGGCGCAGAAGGTCAGGATCAGGAAGGAAATGATGGAGCCCAGGAAGGAATACACGATGCCAACGCCCAGAGCCCGCATCGCCTCGCCCTTCTGTGCCATGGGATAGCCGTCGAAGGTGGTGGCGATAGAGGAGGCGGTGCCCGGCATATTCAGCAGGATGGCGGAAATCAGGCCGCCGGAGATGCCGCCGATATACACGGCCACCAGTACGTTCATGCCCAGGGAAGAACTCATGCTGAACGTGAGGGGCAGCATCAGCGCCACCGCCATGGAGGCGGACAGGCCGGGGATGGAACCGAAGATGATGCCGATCACCACGCCGCCGATCATCAGCAGCAAAGACAGGGGCTGGCATACCGACAGCATGGCAGAACCCAATTGTGACAAAGCGTTCATGCGGCACCTCCTAAATCTTGATGAGTCCCGCGGGCAGGATGATCTTGAACCCGTACCGGAACAGGACGTAAACCACCACGGTGAAGATGAGGTTGATGATTACATATTTGATGATTTCTTTTTTCGTGCGCTTGTCGTTGGGCGCGAGCACGATCATCTGCAGCGTCAGATATACGAACGTGGAAATGAGGAAGCCAACGGGCTTTAACACGTTCACGTAAATCGTGGCCAGCAGCAGGCTTTCCAGCACGCGGCGGTAATCGCTGTGATCCTTTTCCTCCGCTTCCGCCGCATCCTCTTTGCTGCGCAGCTTGCCGATCGACTGAACCAGCAGGATGAGCGCCAGTATCAGCGAGATGATGCCCACCACCAGCGGCATGAAATCCGGCCCGATCGACATGACCTTGGACTTTGGCAGCTGAGTGGCCAGCACGATGATCACGATAGACAGAACAGTATAGAACGCGCTGACGATCAGATCGCCGAATTTTTTGAGGAACACGCCTTTCCCTTCTTTCTTACGCTTTTTTGTACGTCAAACAAACCTCGCTTGCATGTATTTCCACAGGCATACGCTTCACAGGGTCCGCATGACAGCACATGAAATGCGAGCCGCTCTCCTGGCTCGAAGGATTTGCTTCATACCCTCCTTCCCGCTTGTGTGATCTGGAACGATTCTCTTTTCTCTGGATTAAGCATAACATAACGCGATGAAAAAAGCAATGTGTTTCCTTGATGAATTTTTTGCGAGCCGCTGTTTTTCAATAACTTTTAACAAGTAAAGAATAACATACCCGGCTGGAAAACTCAACGGATTTGCCTTTTTTATTTTGAACTTATTTGAATCAAAATGAATCAAATTGAAACATAATTGCAATGATCCCGCCTTTTCCGGAGATATTTGTTCTTTACAAATACGGAACGGTATGTTAAAAACAAATATGTAACTGTGACCAAAAACATTGAAAAGGCGTAACAGCCATTGAAAGGAGAGAATACCATGGAATACGGAAAATTCGGTGATACCTACATCGTGCGCATCGACAGGGGAGAAGAGATCCTTGCCAGCCTGGCCGCCCTGAGTGAAAAGGAAAACATCCGCCTGGCGCAGGTGGACGGCCTGGGCGCCATCGACCATGCGGCGGTCTGCGTGTATGACGTGCCCACCAAGACCTTCTTCAGGAAGGAATTCAACGAACCCATGGAAATCAGCAACCTCTGCGGCACGGTCACCCGAAAGGAAGGAAAGGCGTATCTGCATATCCACGCCACCCTGTGCGACAAGGAACTGCTGGCCCATGGCGGCCATGCCACCGAGCTGCGCGTTTCCGCCACCTGCGAAATCGTAGTGCGCGTCATTGCCGGGGAAGTGGAGCGCAGATTGGATGAAAACATCGGTTTGAACCTGTTCCTGTTCAAGTGATCGGAAACGCTTCCGGTTATTGACAGAGGTTTCCTTCCGGGCGAATCATGAAAAAGGGGCGGCAATTGCGTTCGCCCCTTTTTGTCAACTGTTTTTAACATAAATGCGGCGGAATGTCATGTTTCATTTCTTGTTTATAAGCACTTTCTCTGCTATGATATGTCCGTGAGGTGGGAAATGTATGATTGGTGAGAACATTCAGCATTTACGGAAATTGAAGTCCATCACCCAGGAAGCCCTGGCCGAGCAGGTGGGCGTGTCGCGCCAGACCGTGGCCAAGTGGGAAAGCGGCGAAAGCGCGCCGGACCTGGAGATGTCCGGCAGGCTGAGCCAGGCGCTGGACGTGAGCCTGGACGACCTGGCGAACGCGCCGCTGTACAAAGCGCCGCCCGATAAGCCGCCCGTCAAGGGCAGGCATGTGTTCGGCATGGTGACGGTTGGCGACAAGGGCCAGATCGTCATTCCCGTGCAAGCGCGGCGGGTATTCCACATCAAGCCCGGCGACCAGCTGATGGTGCTGGGGGATGAAGAACGGGGCATCGCCCTGGTGGACGCCAAATTCTTTATGCAGGTAGCGGAGGTAATGCGCAATGGCGGCAAATAACGCGCCCCTGAGTGTACGGGGCTTAACAAAAAAATATCCCGCTTTTGAATTGCGGGACGTATCCTTTGACCTGGTTCCCGGCGCGATCACCGGCTTCATCGGCCGTAACGGCGCGGGCAAGACCACCACCCTCAATTCCCTGCTGGGATTCATCCGGCCGGATGGGGGAGAGGTGCGCTTTCACGGGCTGGACATGAAAACCAGCGCGGAGGAGATCAAGCAGAAGATCGGCTTCGTGTCGGCGGGCATGACCTATTACACCGGCAAGAAGCTGAAAGTGATCACCGACGTGACCCGCTCCTTCTATCCCTGCTGGGATGACAGGACATATCAGAATTATATGAATCAGTTTGGCCTGGACGAGAGCAAGACGCCTGCGTCCCTGTCCAACGGCATGAAGATCAAGTACGCGCTGGCCCTGGCGCTTTCCCACGGGGCGGATCTGATGCTCCTGGACGAGCCCACGAGCGGCCTTGATCCCGCGTCCCGGGAAGAGCTGATCGAAATCTTCCTGACCCTGCGCGACGCGGGCAAGACCATCCTGTTTTCCACTCACATCACCAGCGACCTGGACAAATGCGCCGACCGCATCCTGTTCCTGCAAAAAGGACGGCTGACCGCCGACCTGCCGCTGGAGGAGTTCAGGAATGCCTATCTGCTGGCGGAAGTGAAGGGTGAGCTGCCGGAAAACGTCAAGGCGCTTGCCAATGGCGTCTGCCGGGTGCGGGACGGGTATACCGCCCTGCTCACTGCCGCCGACGCGGAGAAAACCGGGCTTTCCTTCCGCGCCGCCACGCTGGACGAAATCATGGTGCATCTGGACAAGGAGGAAGCTGCGCAATGAAACTGCTGAAAAAAGAATTCAGGCTCTGCCTGCATCCCACCGCGCCGCTGTTCCTGGCGCTGTCTTCCATGATCCTGATCCCCAATTATCCTTACGCCGTCAGCTTTTTCTACATCACCCTGGGCGTATTCTTCATCTGTCTGACGGGACGCGAGAACCACGACGCGGGCTACACCGCCGCCCTGCCGGTTTCCCGGAAGCAGATCGTGGAGGGGCGCATCCTGCTCGTCTGCTGCCTGGAGCTTTGTGACCTGGTGGCCGCCGCGCTGATGATATGGCTGAAAAGCCTGATCGGGTATGCTCCCAATCAGGCGGGTATGGACGCGAATATTGCGCTGCTTGGCGAGGGCTTCATCGTGTTCGGCCTGTTCAACCTGATCTTTTTCCCCCGCTGGTACAGGGACATCAACAAGGTGGGCGTGCCCTTCCTGCTGGCGAGCGTCGCGGTGTTCGTATATATCATGATTGCCATTGTGAGCACCTACGCCGTGCCCTTCGTGCGGGACTGCCTGGACACCCAGGACCCGGCCTATATAGCGGAAAAGCTGCTGTTCGTGGGCGTCGCGGCGCTGCTCTTTGCCTGCTCCGCGTGGCTCACCGTTCAGTTGTCTGTCCGGCGCTTTGAGCGGGTGGATTTGCAGCTGTAATGAATAAAGGGTTACCATTCAGCTATAAATCATCCAACAAAGGGACCGCTGGGGCGAACAGCCCCATCGTAACTCCTATAACTGACTTCGATACCTGAATAAATAAAGGAAAGAGCGGGCGTCTTCTGCCGCTGTCCGCGGAGAAGCGCCCGCTCTTTCTGTGCTGTTTATTTGCACTCTAAAATCTTATCAAGCAAAAGAGGCTTCGCGTAGCCCACGCGGCAGTCCTTCAGGATGTCCCGCATGCCTACTGTTTCGATTCCCTCGACGCAGATCTTCGCGCTGAAAATGGCGGCAAGGTCGGCAATGCTTCGCACAATCTGCCGGTCGATATCATTCTTTTCGATTATCCGGATAAAGCTGCGGTCAATCTTGATCACGTTAATCGGGATCTCCTTGAGGATGCCGAGGGAAGAAAAACCGGTTCCGAAATCATCCAGCGCTACCAGGACGCCCCTGGCTTTCAGGTTGACGACCGCGTTTTTCAGAAGCTCCAGATCCAGCAGCCTGCACCGTTCCGTCACCTCCAGGCACAGATGCTCCGGCGGGTATCCGATATCTTCAGGATACGGAACACCATATCCACGAAATTCGGCTTCTCAAGCTGCGTATAGGACAGATTGACGTTGATGACGAATTCGGGGTTCTGTTCCCGTATCTGCTTTGCAGCAAGGATGGATTCCCGGATGATCCATTCTCCGAGCTCCGGGAACAGGGGTCCGATTCCAGGATCGGAATGAACTGATCGGGGGGCACCATGCCGTATCGGTCATTTTTCCAGCGAAGCAGGGCTTCCGCCCCGATCAGCCGCTCCGTCTGCGCGTCCACCACCGGCTGGTAGAGCAGATAGAAGCCCTCATAGCCATGCTTGATGGAGGCGCGGATGGCATGTATCTTTTCCAGCCGCTGATGGTTTTCCTCGTTCAGGTCGTCGCGGAATTCCACCATGTTTCCGTGCTGCTGAAGCTTGGATTCCTCGTCGGCATAGTTTAAGCAGGCGTACACCGTCTGGGAATCAACGTCAAAGTGCTCCACCCTCAGCGCGCCGCAGTGCAGGTCAAGCAGAACACTCTTGCCGTCCACCGTAAAGTGTTCATGGAGATACGCGCGGAAGCGGTCATATTTCTCCCGAAACTCCGCGACGTTCAGCGAATTGCTGATGACCGCGAACTTTGTTCCGTCGATCCTGTATGTATGCCCCGTGTTCCCCACTGCTTCAAAAACGCTTCTGGCATAGAGCTGCAGCACACGGTTTCCGAAATGATACCCAAACATCTCGTTGATCTCGGAGAACTTGCTGATGCCGAACAGAATCACGCTGACCGCGGTGCTTCTTTTGAGTCAGCTTTCCAGGTCTTCAAAGAAGCCATATTGATTCCGAAGCCCGGTCAGGGTGTCGATATGTCCCTATATGCCGTGGTTGCGGATGGTGCCGACGAAATAGTCCGGTTCGCCGGCGGGATCGCGTATCACTATGCCGCGGCAGGTGCACACGTCGTATTCCCCCGAAACGCGCCTTGCCCGGTACTGCATGTCGTGGCCCGAGGCGTTTCCGGAGAAAATCTCGTCAATGCCTTTGTGATAGGCCGCGAGGTCATCCGGATGGATCTGATTCTCCCAGATGTCCCCTGCGCCGTACATGTATTCGGACGGCAGGCCGTAAGCGTCGACCGCGGTTTTTGACCAGCGGGAAAAGTCATACTTCATATCGCAGAGGTAGACATAGGTGCCTTCCGAAACCACCTCGAACGACTTGAACAGCGTGTCCAGCATGATCCGCCTGTCGTCGGTGATGATCCGGATGTTTGCCTTTTCTTTGAAGGAATGGCTCTCCTTAAGGAGCTTCTGTTCCTTCAGATACGTCTTGTTTTCATACATCCGGGTGTCTGCGCGGTTGAACACATCTTCAACGGAACGGTCCTCACGCGCCTGGAATTCCGCCAGCCCGGAAGCGACCACAGGCCCTTCGCCGATGCGGATGTTGTCTTCCACCTGCCGTCTCAGGGTGGCCATCAGGTTATCCCGGTTTGAATAATCCTGGCCTCTGAGAACCACGGCAAATTCATCCCCGCCGATGCGGAAGACGGGGCTGTGGTGGAAAATCCGGCAGACCAGCATGCAGGAGGATTTGATATAATCATCCCCGGCCTTGTGCCCCTCCGTATCGTTGATCACTTTCAGGCCGTTGATATCGCAGACCACAATGCCGAACGGATCGCACCCGTTTTCGATTTGCCGCTGCAGTTCGTTTTCCATCTCGTGAAAAGCCGTCTTGTTTTTCGTGTGCGTCAGCTCGTCGCGCCGGGCCATTTCGTTTGCCATGGAGAGCGCGGCCAGATGCTCCTTTTCCTTTCGGACGTCTTCTTCACGGTTCTCTATGCAGATAATGAAATGGCTGTGATCAGAGGAATACGTCACCGACATGCGCGTATACTGCGTTTTTCCGCCGTCTATGTTCATGAGGTAATCCTCGGTCAGCTGCCGCACGTTTTCAAGCTGGGAAATCAGGCGGTCTCTGTCGAGAAAAAGCTTGATCCTTTGCCTGTCCTCGGCATAAATGAGCCTGTCCGCGTTCGTCCTGGCGGTCGCGAAGAAATCCTTTCCCTCGGCCTGGACTTTCAGCTCGCCGGATTTTTTCTTTGTGGACAATTCCGTGTAATTCGAGCTTTCGCAGTCGATGTAGTAGATCAGATCGTAATGGTCCGCCAGTCTTTCCGCGATCTGCGTATACGTAATGCTCTTCTTCTGATCCGCTTTCAGGGCAAGCTCCGCCTGTACCTCCGTGTCGATATTCTTGATACAGACGACGATATGCTTTCTGTCCTTTGCCATGATCTCCGTATGCCGGATGTGCCTGACCTGCCCGTTCACGACCAGCCGCCAGGCCATGGAGAAGGAGCTCCCGTTTTTCAGGTTGTCCAGCATCACGTCCTTGAAATGCAGGCTGAGCGCTTTTTCCTGATCCTCGGGATGCACGTATTTCCGAATGCTTCTTCTGCTCTCGGCAAAAAAATCATTCCCGGTCGCCGGCACATTCAGCCGCTTGTATTCATCCGTCGAGGAAATTTCAAGATACGCGCTGGTCGCGATATCAATGTAGTACAGGGTGTCGTACTGTTCAGTGAGGCTTGCGGTGATCTGGTCGTAGATTTCCTTCTGCCGCGCGATTTCCTCGTCGATCTCTTTTTGCCGGTACTGCGCGTCGATGTCGTTCAGCCCCACGATCAGGCGCAGCCCTTCCTTTTCTTCCACCATGGCGGCTTTCATCTGAACATGAAGGGCTTTGCCGTCCATCATGATGCGATAGTCCAAAGAGAAGATGCCGCTGCGCTTAATCTGCGCCATGATGTTTTCTTTGGTAAAGGCCAGAAGGAAGCGGTTCAGATCATCCGGATGGTTGAAGCTGCGGGCAACGTCCCGAACCTTGTTAAAGAAATCCTCGCCATCCTTTGCCTGCGCAAAACTCTCCTCATAATCGTTGGTCGCGCTGAATTCATGGTAGCGGTTCGTTTCCGGGTCCACGACATAGACGACGATGAAGTTGCCCGTGAGGGCATGGAGGCGGGCATATACAACGCGTTCTTCCTGGAGCCGTTTCTCCGCGCGCCGCTGCCGCATCCGGTCGTCGATATCCGACACGGAGATGACGATGAAACGCGGATCGTCCTCCATGCGCGAAACCTTCATCTCCTCATAGAACGGCGCTCCGTCTTTCATTCTGCGATAGATGAGCTCAAAGCTCCCGTTTTTCTCCAGAGCGCCCGAGAGAGAATCCCGGTTCATGGCTTTCAAAAAAGCCGCCTGATCATCAGGATGCACGTACAATTTGGCCGCCTGCTCGCAGTTCTTAAAAAACTCCGCGCCGCGCCGCGCCTCAGTCAGTATGCCGAAGCCGTCGCCGGTATGGTATTCGATGAACGCGTCGGTGTCCATATTGACGTAGTACAGGTCCGTGTAATCCCTGGCCATAGCGTAAGCGATATGGGGATAAATCTTTTCAGTCTCCCACACGTTTTCACCGGCTTCCTTTGCCGCGGGGTTTTCACGCTGTACGCGAGCCATGTCCGTCCCATCCTGACGCATATGCGTTCCTCCTCGTTGTCTGACCGTTTTCCATGCCATCGGAACCTGATCGTCCGCTGTAGGATACCGACAGCCGGCATGATCCGACGGATCGCGCTGATTTGCTTTCAATATATTGCTCGCCCAACTAAATCATGAATTATCTGCGGGCGATAAATCGGTCCATCCTGCGTCACTCAACCTTGAAATATCCTTCGGCCCTGGGCTGCCGCCCGGCCTCCGCTAAAAACAATCCACCGGATTGTTTTTCGAG
>JAFWQM010000146.1 GCA_017509065.1 Clostridia bacterium | reverse complement strand
TATAGTGTGTTTCTAAAGTCATAAACACCTGAAAAAAACGAGAAAAGATGTAAAAACCAAAAGGAAATTGAGCAACAGCGTCGAATAATATAAGCGAGGTGGAGAAAATGAAACGAGTCATTCGGCGCTACGAGCTCACAGACGAAGAATGGGAGCGGTTGAGGAAGTATTTTCCTGAAAGACAGCCCGGCACGCTGGGACGTCCGCGGAAAGATTCACGGGACATGCTGAATGGAATCTTCTGGATTGCGCGGAGCGGGGCAGCATGGCGGGATCTGCCGGAGAGATACGGACCGTGGCAGACAGTGTACAAGCGGTTCGTAGAGTGGCAGAAAAGCGGCCTGATCGAGAAAATCTTCCATGAATTAGGGGAAGATGCCGATCTGGAAGACATCAGTATAGATAGTACCTATATCAAGGCACACAAGGCAAGCGCGGGTGCCGAGAGAGGGGGAGGATGATAGCCAAAAGGCGGAAGAAAATGCTACCCAAAAGAATCAGTGCATCGGGGTCAGTCGGGGCGGCAGAAGTACCAAGATTCATGCTGTCGTGGATGCTCTTGGCAGCCCCATCCATGTCCAGCTTTCTGCCGGGAATGTGCATGACGTAAAGGTCGCGCAGGAGATGCTGGAAGCGGTCAAATTGCGTCCTGGGATGGCTGTTTTAGCCGACAAAGCCTACGGGAAATGGGAATTGCGGGAGTTTATCGCCAATATCGGCGCTGATTTCTGCATCCCTCCCAAGAGCAATGAATCCGATCCCTGGTTCGTGGATTGGTGGCTTTACAAGGAACGGCATTTGGTGGAAACCTTTTTCTTGAAGCTGAAGGAGTTTCGCCGCGTAGCTACCCGCTATGACAAACGTGCTGACCGCTTCTTGGCTTTTGTCCATTTGGCCTGTATCCGTATACTTCTTGCATAATTCGGGTGGGTATGCTTTTAGAAACACACTCTAGTCTCAATTCGAGGTATACCCGTTGTAGTAGTTGAGGCAAAAGCGCCAAATGAATCTCTTGATGGAGGGTATTCTGAGGCAAGACTATATTCTCAAGAAGTGAATGCTGCATTTCCACATAAGCATAATACATGCCAATACATTATTGCATCAAACGGAAGAGAAACATGGGCGGGTTATTCAGATCAAGCCGAACCAATATTAAAATTAAATTATTCCGATTTTCAAATAGAGAATAAACTCTTTTGTGATTTATTGTCTTTTTGTTCCAGAACTGTTCTGAGTAAAATAACTAATAAACTGTATGCAGATATAAGGGGCAATTCCAAGTATTATTCACCGGTTTCTCTGTTGGGTGGGCAACGAGTACAAAATGAAGAGATGGTCGAGAACTCATTTGGAAGGACCTTCGTTTTTGAAAACAAAGCGATATTTGATCCCGAAACAGAAATAGAAAGAGCAAAAATCGTTAGAAATGCATATATTTCTTCGCAAAAGAGAGAACAGCATGCTGAGCCGATATTTAAAGAAATCAAGCGTTTTGAGCTTCCTAGCCAAAAGAACTCTACATTATTACCAACTGATAACCCCAAAGAATTAATAGGTAAGCTTTCAGAAAAGGTCCTGAATGGTCAAGAAGCATATTCCCTTATGCTCCTGATTGGGAATGTTGGGAGTGGAAAAACAACATTTATTCGATACTTCAAAAATGTATTTTTAGAAAACAACCACCAGGATTTAGCCACAAAGTGTGAATGGATTTTTATTAATATGAACTCTGCTCCGGTGTCTCAAAATGAAATCTATAACTGGCTAAGGAATAGAATCATCGAATCTATTGTGGAAGAACACCCAGGGATAGACTTTGACGATTTTTCGATAATAAAAAAGGTGTTCAAGCATGAAATAATGCAATTCGATAAAGGAATTGGTTCGCTACTAAAACCCGATGATACTGAGTATAATAAAGAGCTTTATAGGTTGCTGAATGACAAAATGCAGGATACTAAGTCTTATCTATCGTCGCTTCTTACCTATCTTAGAGAGAACTACAATAAAATACCTATTATTGTACTAGACAACTGCGATAAAAGAAACAAAGAGGAACAATTATTAATGTTTGAAGTATCGCAGTGGCTAAGAACTCAGTATAAATGCATTGTTATTTTGCCAATGAGAGATACCACATATGATTTATATAAATCAGAACCGCCTCTAGATACAGTTGTACGTGATTTAGTGTTTCGAATTGATCCTCCTGATTTATTGAAAGTATTACAAGCCCGCCTCGACTATATCACGAGGATTACTGAACAAACAAGTATTACGTCTTATACACTTGAAAACAATATGCGCGTTGAAGTAAAGCGTGGTGAATTAATTGAGTATTTCAAATTAATAATGGTGGCCATTCGTAAAGACCGTTGGATTACAGATATTTTCTACCGACTTACAAATAAGAACATTCGTAATGGAATACAAATATTCGAAGATTTTTGTAAAAGCGGACATATGAAGACCAGTGATATTTTGGCTATGCGTGTATTAGGAGCTGAAGCCCAAGTGCCAACGTTTAAGTTTATTAACGTACTCCTTCGCAAAAATAGGCGCTATTATAAAGGCGATGAATCCAACTTCATCAATTTGTTTGGTTCGGATTATAACGATGATTTTCCAGATCCATTTATCAGACTTGATATATTAAGCTGGTTGCAGAATCAGAGTAGTATTGAAGGACCAACTGGTGATAAGGGGTTACACGCTATGTCTAAGCTTGAGCAATACATGCAAATACTTGGGCATAATAGCGATGTAGTTCAACGAGAGTTGATGTACTTAATTAAAAAGGGGCTTGTGTACAGTGAGACTATTAAACCACCATTGAAAGAGAATGATTTAGTAAAAATTGCAATTCCAGGATCACTTCACCTCAATATGTTGGCTCATATTGCATATCTCGCTGCTTGCGCAGAGGATACATTGTTTAGGAACACGGAAATAATGACAAGGATTTCAATTCGCTTGAGATCAAGAGAAGAGAATTCGAAGCTTATATCTGCTTTAAATGCAATAGATTTAGTGAATTACCTCATTGAATACCAAAAACAATTGTTTTCTAGTGGCCGTTTGCTTATAAAAGAAGAAGAGCAAATTACACCATTTGATTTAACTACTATTCTTTCTTCGATAAAACATCGCATTCAACAGGATTATGACATAAATAAAACAATTAATGCAATCAACTTGCTTTCCAAAGGCACAAAAGTCAATGCAAGAGTTCTTAGCAAGAATAATGGAGGATTAGTATGTAGTCTTTTAGATGAAGGGATGAAAGGATTCACTGCTGTAAAGAATGCGATGTATGCTTTGCCGCATGATGTTTATGAGACTGTACAAGCTGGCAGTGTTATTGAGTGTGAAATCATAGAGTACAATTATGAATATAATAGCTTCGAATTAAAATTCCTCCGTCTCTCTATGGAAAAAGATTCATAATATGAAATGATCACAATCCCCATCATAGTCAGGATTTGTACTGTTAAATTGATTATGGTTATATTATTGAACATGTTAATGAAGAACAGTAAAGCAGTTATATGGCTGAGTATGAGACGATTAAGACGAAGGGATGAAAGCTATTTTTGAATAGAACAATCGCTAAGATGACAGAGATGGATTAATGGTGGGGGTTTACCCCACCAGTTTAATATACTTATACGCAGTAGGTCTTGATAGACCGCATATCCTCACCAGCTCCGTCACGGTCATAGAGCTAACCGCATAGGCGGGGTAATACTGATAAACACATCGGGAAGGTCATCTTTTCATTGAAAACCGCGCCAGAATCATGTATAATAGCCCCATAGCCCAGTAAAAGGAAAAGCATCGTTTCCAGGAGGATTTCACCATGAATGATGTACAGCAGCGGGCGGCGGCGAAGCACTTTGCGGAATACTGGGAAGGCAAGGGGTATGAAAAGGGCGAAAGTCAAAAGTTTTGGCTTTCTCTTTTGAGTGATGTTTTCGGCGTGGAACACGCTGCTGAATACATTGAATTTGAAGACCAGGTTCATCTTGACCATACCAGTTTTATTGACGGATACATCCCGGATACCCATGTGCTGATTGAGCAGAAGGGCATCGGCAAAGACCTAAAAAAGCCCATCCGTCAATCGGATGGTTCGCTGCTGACGCCTATTCAGCAAGCACAGCGGTACGCAAGCATGCTGCCCTATTCACAGCGCCCGCGCTGGATTATCGTTTGTAATTTTGAATGCTTCCATATATACGATATGGAACACCCGCAAAGCGACCCTACGGAAATCTGGCTGAAAGACCTGCCGACCCAGTATTATTTGCTTGAAATCCTGGTACGGAAAGAGAATATCAGTTTACAGCAGGAGATGGAAATATCCATCCAGGCCGGTGAAATCGTCGGGCGGCTGTATGACGCTTTCCTGAATGAATACAAAGACCGCACCAACGAACATAGCCTGAAAAGCCTGAACGTGCTGTGCGTGCGCCTGGTTTTCTGTTTGTATGCCGAGGATGCGGGAATATTCGGCAAGCGGCTCATGTTCCATGATTATTTGCGGCGCAAAGGATTATCCAATGCGCGGCAGGCATTGATTGAATTGTTCCGGGTGCTGGATACGCCCGTGGAAAGCCGTGACCCGTATATGGACGATGAGCTGGCCGCGTTCCCCTATGTGAACGGCGGGCTGTTCAGCGACGAAAGCATAGAAATCCCGCGCCTGAATCAAACCATCTTTGACTTGCTGCTGGATAAGGCAAGCGCGGCCTTTGATTGGAGCGAGATTAGCCCGACCATCTTTGGCGCTGTGTTTGAAAGTACTTTGAATCCCGAGACCCGGCGCAAAGGCGGCATGCATTATACCAGCATTGAGAATATCCATAAAGTGATTGACCCGCTGTTCCTGGACGATTTGAAAGCGGAATTGAACCAGATTATGAGCAGCGCCGTCCTTCGCAGCAAAGAACAAAGCCTGAAAGACTATCAAAAGAAGCTGGCTTCCCTGTCCTTCCTTGACCCTGCCTGCGGCAGCGGCAATTTCCTGACAGAATCTTATATCGCCCTGCGCAAGCTGGAAAACCAGGTTATTCAGGCGTTAGTAGCCCTGCGCCCGGTGAAGCATAAAGACGAAAAATCCGTGGGCCAGATTGCCTTTGGCGGCGAAGCCATGGGCATGGAGAATCCTATCCAGGTAAGCATTGAGCAATTTTTCGGCATTGAAATCAACGATTTCGCCGTCACCGTGGCAAAAACCGCTTTATGGATTGCGGAAAGCCAAATGATGAAGGAAACCGAAGATATAGTCCATATGAGCCTGGATTTCCTGCCCCTGAAAACCAACGCCCATGTCCACGAGGGCAACGCCCTGCGCCTGGACTGGGAAAGCGTGGTGCCCAAAGACAAGCTGAATTATATTATGGGGAATCCGCCGTTTGTGGGCGGGATGAAAATGGATGAAAAGCAAAAAGAAGACATGTGGAATGTGATTGGTAAAGAAATAAATGGTGTCGGAGAAATGGATTATGTAGCTGCTTGGTATTATAAAGCATCAAAGATGATAAAAGGAACAATGATTGAGTGTGCCTTTGTATCAACAAATTCAATTGTTCAAGGTCAACAAGCAATAACAGTATGGGAACCTTTGATAAAGAAAGACGGTATCATAATAAACTTTGCTTATCGGACGTTTAGATGGGATAGTGAATCTAATGACATTGCCATAGTCCATTGTGTTATAATTGGGTTCGCAGTATTTGGCAGGAATAAACGGATTATCTATAATGAATCAGGTAATGGAATGCTTGCAAGCAATATAAATTCATATTTAATAGATGCGGATAACTGGTTTATTCATGCAATTAGTAGTCCTTTATGTAATGTTCCTCCAATTAGATTTGGAAGTATGCCCAGAGGTAAAGAATTTCTAATGTCCGGGGAAGAACGCGAGGAAATCATTAGAGATTATCCATTTGTGGAAAAGTACATTAAGAAATTTAATATGGGAAGTGAATTTATTAAAGGCGGAGAACGTTATTGCTTGTGGCTCGTTGGCGCAAATCCATCAGAAATTAAAAAGTGTCCTCCCATTATGGGCAGAATTGAAGCAATCAGGCTATCACGCCTTGATAGCAAAGCAAGTGCGACGAGAAAGCTTGCTGATAGTCCTATGCTATTTGCTCAAATTGCTCAGCCAAATTCAGAATACATAGCGATACCCGCTGTTTCTACACAAAGAAGAAAATATATTCCTATGGGATTTTTGCCTGCTGATACAATCGCAGGTAATAAGCTATATATTATTCCGGATGCTACATTATATCATTTTGGGATTTTAACATCGAATGTTCATATGGCATGGATGAGACTATTTGCGGGAAGAATGAAAAGTGATTATAGTTATTCAAAAGACATAGTTTACAACAATTTCCCATGGCCCACGCCTACCGAGGCGCAAAAGGCCAGAATTGAGCAAACGGCCCAGGCTATCCTGGACGCCCGTGCTCTGTATCCCAATTCTTCTCTGGCTGACCTGTACGATGAATTGACCATGCCGCCGGAGCTTCGCACCGCCCATCAACAAAATGACCGCGCTGTGATGGAAGCCTACGGTATGCCCGTCAAAACCACCACGGAAAGCAGTTGCGTCGCCGAATTGATGCGCCGGTATCAGGCGCTGACCGCCGCAGAAAAGAAATAGGGAAAAAACAAAAAATGGTGGGGCATCACCCCACCATTTTGATGTATTTATACGCTGTTGGTCTGGATATTTGGCAGATTCGTGCCAGCTCCGTCACGGTCATAGAGCCATCGGCATACGCTGGATAATACTTGATGAAGACAGCGGGAAGGTCATCTTTCGTGGTGGGCCTTCTCCCGATTTGCTTCCCTTTGGCTTTCGCATTCGCCATCCCCGAGCGTACACGAGACCGCAGGATATTCTTTTCCAGTTCGGCAAAGATAGAAGCCATTTGGAGAAAGGCAGCACTCATGGGGTCAATCTCCCCGCTGCGACAATCAACCGTGATGGAGCCTAACACTTCCAGCCGAAGATGCTTTTCTTTCACCAGTTCCATGATTTCACAGAATTGAAGCACGGAACGGGATAATCTGCTGACTTCGCAGACAATCAGGGTGGAGCCGTTTTCTATATGTTCCAGCAGGAAGTCAAGCTGCGGTTTCACCTTGGCGTCGCCATGCACTCTTTCCGTGATGATTTCTTCCGCACCAGCGGCTTGAAGCTCCCGAACCTGTCTGTTCAGGTCTTGCCCCTTCTCTTCGCTCAACGAGCAGCGGGCGAAGCCGTAAATCTTACTCATTTCAAAATCTCCTTTTGTAAAATCAAGGGTTAAAGGATGGTTTTACACTTTTCAGCCCTGAAAACCCCTGATTTTGCGTCCTTTCTGCGGAGCTTTCCGCTGTAATGGAAAACGGATGTTTTCTCTACACCCCTACGGGGAGGCTTACGCCTCCCCGAGGATGAACGACACGGCTTTGTCTGCCTTGCTCGCTGCGGAAACGATGAAGCGTTTGTCATTCTTCAAGGCTTGGAGCCAGTTTTGACAATAGGCTGCGCTGTTGTGGAAGCTGTCAACGGTTTCCAGCCCTGCGTGGAAGACAAGGGCAGCGGAGCCGATTTCCGCGACAAGTTCTTCTTTGCTGTATTCTTCGCTTCCGAAGTTCGCTGTGCTGTCCAGACGCGCCAGCCTTTTCATGTGTCCTGTGCTGTGTACCATTTCGTGAAAGGCTGTTCCATAGTATTCAGCGGTTTCCGCGAATTGCCGCAGGAGAGGAAGAACAATGCGGTCTGTGGAAGGCTGATAGAAAGCGGCGTCCCCTTCGCGGTGTTCCAGCGTCACGCATTCTCGCGTGATGTATTCGCGGATAATCGCTTCTGCGGTTTCGTCAGCTTTCGCGGGATTTGGGTTTTCCTGTGTGTGCTTCGCGGTGATTCCTTCGCATTGCGAAATATGAAAAACGTTATAATATTTCAGGAAAGGCACCTGCGTGATTTCGCCTGTCTCTTCGTTTTCCTTTTCCAGCCAAGTCCAGAAAACACATATCCGCGCTTTTTCTCCCTTGCGGACGTAACCGCCTTCCGCGTTCACTTGCTTGAAAGTCAGCCATTCGCCCGCCCTGCCAAGCAGCATTTGGTTTAGAAGGCTGTATGCTTTGCCTGTGGTGTGGCTGATTGCCGCGCCGCTTGCCATCCAAGGCTTGCGCCAAGGAATGATACCCTGTTCCATTTCGTGAATTATCCTTGAACTGATTTCGGCGTAAATATCCATTTTCTTTGCTCCCTTCTCTTGTAGAGGGGAGCCAGTTCATGTTATACTGTGACTGGCTCCCCGTTTCGTAGTGGTTTCGTGGGGCTTGGGCTGGACGCTCTGCAAAGCGTCTGGCCTGTTTAGTTAATCGTGAAGCGTCGCGTGGTGGTGGTTTTCGTGTAGGCTTCGGCAAGTTCCGCATGTTCCTTCTTGAATCGCGTGCTGTCGAAGCGGGAAGTGGTGACGGGCTTCCAAAGCACCTTGTAAGAGCCAGCCAGCAGGACTTCTTCTTCGCCCATCGTCTGCTTGATTTCGTCCTCCATGGCGGTGATTTCCGCTTCCAGTTCTTCCTTCATGCGGCGAAGCTCCATCAGTTCCTTGACCTTTCCTTCCATGTTCGGGTTACTCATTGGGGGCACCTTCCTTTCTTTTCGGGGGCTTTCTGTCCCTCTTACAGTTATTATTATACAGCATTTGCTTAATGTTGTCAATAGAAAAATCAATATTTTTCTTAATTATTTTCGCTTTTTAAGGAAAAATATTTAGCGATTGCTTTATTCTTTGAATGCTGATATAATGGGAGGGGGAGGTGAAAGTATATGACTATGGAGCAAAAAATCAGTATGGCACTTGCCTATAAGGGAATGAGCCAAGCAGCATTAGCAAGGGCAATGGAAACGACGCCTTCAAATCTAAATCAGAAGCTAAAAAGGGGCACATTTACTGTGGAAGAGCTGGAAAAAATCGGGCAATGCTTGGGAGCCAAGTATTTCTTCGGCTTTGAATTTGACGACGGAACAAAGGTCTGACCCTAAACAACAATAAAAGGCGGAGGGGGCTATGTTTGGGGATTTCCCCCGTTGCTTTTCCCAAAAGGCCGCGGGAACACACCAAATCACACCAATAGTTTTACGCAATATCGTATAACCTTGAGGTTTTGAACTACAACTTTGGGGTAATGAAGTACAACTTCTGCGTAATAATCTACAACTTCTGGGTAATAAGAAAAGGGAGGAAAGAAAAATGTTGATCGTAACAACGGAAACCATTCAGGGAAAGAACCTGGAAATGCTGGGCATGGTCAAGGGCAGCACCATTCAGACAGTCAATGCCTTCCGTGATATTGGCGCTGGACTGAAAACGCTGGTGGGTGGCGAGTTGAAGAAGTACAATGAAATGATGGACAAGGCGCGGCAGATCGCCACGGAGCGCATGGTGGAAGAAGCGCAGCAACTTGGTGCGGATGCTATTGTGTGCGCGCGCTATTCCACTTCTGCAATCATGCAGAGCGCCGCGGAAGTGATGGCATACGGTACGGCGGTGAAATTCAAGTAAAGTAAAAGCGGGTGATCAGTCACCCGCTGTTTTATATTCATCATCGAGCATGGGGGCAGTAAATCATGATTGCATTGCAGTTTAATAACACAATCACTGAAAGAGATATGGATCTGCTGTTTGTGGAATCAGTATTAACTGATCCTGAATTTTGCCGCGTACTGGTCAATAAAACAGATTTGGCTGGAAAGCCTTTTCGAATCTTAAGCGCTGAATTATCAAAATCTGATGCTGAACTGGGTGAGTCGGATATTACTGTTGTTCTTGATGTGGAAGGCGACAGATATGGGCTGCTGATCGAGGATAAGATCGATGCAATGGCTATGCCTGAGCAACATGGCAGATACATCAAGCGAGGGGAAAAAGGGATCAAAGCAGGCGAGTACAAGGATTTCAGAGTTTTTATATTCTGCCCAGAAAAATATTACTCAAATAATGATGAAGCCAAGCTTTATGAGCATCTCATAACTTATGAAGAATGCAAAGAGTATTTTGACAGGAAGAATGATCCGCTTAGTGCTTTTCGCAGCCAGCAAATAGAGCAGGCAATAACCAAAGCAAAGAAACCGCAAGCTATCAATGTGGATGAGAGAGCAAATGCCTTTCTGAAACAATACATTGCCTATCAGAAAGAAAAATATCCAACTTTGGACCTGAGTACAAAGGAAGATAAAAATGGCTGGTGGACTGACTACCGTACAGAGCTTGGAACCGTTTATATCAATCACAAAATCCAGGAAGGATTTGTAGATCTGACATTTCCAAAGGCTTCGGATAAAATTGGTCATGCAAAAATTATTGCTGATTGGGCGAGGCAGCACAAGATATCCGACGCTTCCGTTGTTAAGACGAAAAAATCAGCAATGATACGGATCCATGTTCCGAAACTGGATATTATAAAGGGCTTTGAATTCGTTGATAAAGACGAACTGGATCAATGCTTTGACGCCATAAAAGAACTGACAGACTTTGCCAACATAATTGAGATGACAAATTCAATTACTGCCAGATAGTAGGCACTGTGAAATCTTTTCTGTAAATATCGATCTTCCGTGATACGACCAGGATTGGATGGCGCTGAACGGCAGGTTTCAAATATAAAAGGCGGATGGCTTAGCCACCTGCCTTTCCTTTTGCGCGCATACCCCCAAATTTTTGGTTGCCGCGCGCGAAAACTTTAAGAAATTTTGCTTATCTCCCACTGCACCCAGGATGCCAGATATTTCTTGATAACTGCTTCCTAATCGGGGCTTTCCATGATTTCATCATAAATGGGTGGGGAGGAAAGGTCTTCCAGGAAGTAGAGTAGGAGGAAACAATAGATGGAATCTTTTATTTTCATTGTTTTATGAGGCTAAACGGTTTCGATATTCTGTTGACAATTCATTGGGAGTTTTATCCTTATGCTCTTCTGCTACAATACGAAGATGCCCGACAATGGAATTCAGATTGTTGATGGAGATATTTGGGGGAATTTCTTCAAACAGGATGGATGACAAAAGGTACATTCTATGTCGAATTTCTTCTGGACGAGTGGTGAAACAAAAACTATAATCATCTTCGTTCCAGTAAGCAAAGAATATGTACTCATTAATCCAAGCGGAATATACGGTTGGCTCTTTCAGATTACCATATTCATCTTTTAGTACCGAAGGGATAGGACGATCAAAATTAATATTCATTTTCAATATTTCATGCGCCTTATTTCAACGCAGGCTCCTTTCAATAATCTTTATCAAATAATACCATTTTCTTGAAACTCTTGAATAAGTCCGTACCGTTTGGCGAGTTTATAGAAATATTCTCTCCACTCTGCAAGCTCTTCATACGAGTAATTGTGGTTAGCAAAATCATGCTGCCAATCAATGGCTTCTTCTCTTACTTGTTCTTTCTTTTTCTCATAATCAGTCATTTTCAATATACCCTACGCTTTTATCGGCGTAGGCTCCTTTCTTTTTTGAGAGTATTTCTCTCTTTCTTACACTATTATTATAATATAATTTCTATTTTTACTCAAATATTTGTGTATTGTAATTATATGATAATTATACATTTTTGATAATAAGGAAAACTAACAGAATACCGCATACTTGTAATCAATCATTCTATTGCTTTTCCCTTTCCCGTTAGGGAAAAATTCTTGAAGCGAAGCACGAAGTGCGAAGCTTCAAGACTGATATTTTTCCGATGCGGAGTGCGTAGCACGAAGCTTCGGATAAAATATCAGCAGTTCAGAGGGTAATCCAAGGATATTGTTATGGATACCAAAATGGGATTATTAATATATCATATTCCCAAAAAAAGTATCCAGTTTTTATGGTGAGGAACCTTCATTCCCGCAATTGGTATCCCGCGCAGTAATCACATAATAATATTGCCCATTTCTTTTACTGTCTTTCTTTTTCTCAACATGATACCCATTCTGGTTCAGATATTTGGCAGCCGTAGGCATGGAATAAGAACCACCGTGCGGCCTTGTCAGATTTATACAATCGCAAAGGTCTTTCCATCTATCAGAGTAAAGCCGCGTATTCAGGAAGCATTCTGGGAGTGCCGTTTGCCGCGCCTTGTATTGGTTTGCCGCGTCAACATCGTGATAATAGAAGAAAGGCAAATCGCCGTGATAGCGGCCCCGTACTTGCGTTTTCACTTCCTCATTCTTATCGTGGACAATCATGTAATCAACTTTTCTTTTCTCTCCTTGAATTTTGATGCACGTTTGGGAAGCCGCGTTGATAACCAAAAGGTCAAGTTCCGCAGGAATAGTCTCATTCTCCAAAACGGTACGCCGCAAATCGTACTGTTTCTGGGTCATCGGTGTTTTCGCATTGATGCTCCAAAAACCATTTGCGCGAATGCCGTTTTGATTGGCGAAGTCAATATATCGCTTCATGTCCTGTATTTCTGTGGTATAGAGAATGCCAGTCTGACCCTTATGTCGCAATAAAATATCTTCTACACTGCCGCAATAGGGGATTTTTTCATAGGTTTCAAGCTGCCGAAGATTGCTGCGGTCAAAGGGAACAGTATAACAAAGCGTCCTGAATCGTTCCCGTATTTTCTGCGGTGTTGCGCTCAAAGCAATGATTTTTGTTCTTCCTGCCGCTGCTACCATCCGCAATGCGCCTTCCGCTGCCTCCACATTGATACTGCCTTCCTTGAACCTTTGGTAATTCACAAGGTTCTGCATTTCGTCACAGATAATGAAGTCAAACTTTTCCCAAGGGAATCGTTCGCTGTTATACCGTATTTCGGTGCCGAAACCCGCATAGGTCATAACAGGCATATTGTTTTCGGCTTCCTCGCTGCATTCGCCCCACGCGCGGGGCTTGCCATAGTTATAAAAAGAATAGGTTTGGCGACAAACAGAAAGTATATTGCGCTGGATACGCAGTTCCCCATTTGTGGTATCAATCAGGTATAGGATTTTGCTGGGACTTCCTGCCCACGCAGGAATCGTGTTGAGCGCGAAATAGGTTTTTCCGCTGCTGACTGGGGCTTCAATAATATTGATGCGTCCTGCTTTCAAGGCATCGGGTGAAGTTATGAGGTCTGATATTGTTTTTCCTTCAATCATAATTTTGTTTTCTCCTATAAATTGTTATAAAAGAAAAAAAGCATCCGAAGATACCATTTGGGGAATTGCTTTCTTCTCTCTTTCTGATATAATTATAGCATAATTTCAAATTGGTATCAAATATTGGGAAAAAACAAGTATTTGGGTTTCCGCTGCGATATACCAAATTCGGGGGCAGGAGGGATACCATTTTCGGGGGTATCCTATTACGCCACAAAGAAAAAGACCTTCCTCAACGTAGAGGAAAGCCTATGATGAATTATGATGTTTGTTCATAACTTATACCGCTATGGGAACATTTTGTGCGGTGGCTGGCAATGCGGAGGTTGGCAACAATGAGAATGCACTTTTATCGGGTTTGCCAACTTCGACAATTGTTGTATCCTTTTCTTCTCCGAAATCCATGATTTCAGGATACTTTGCCAAGAACCAACTTTTGATAACAGGATAACGGAAGGCTTTCCCGTGACATTCAGAGATAACGCGCTTTTCGGCATATTCTTTATAGTTGGCAAGCCGCGTCTCTTCTGTCCCATGGGTCATGATGTAGTCTTCCATGTACTCATAGGTCAAACCCTTGTAAGTCTTTTTGTCGTCATTTGTGCGGATGTGACGCTGAACAACTTGATAGGTAGGATAATCGCGGCGAACCTGTTGCAAGTGGGCATATTCTTCGGTGAAGGTGTTGGCAGCATATTTAGCAAACGTCCTGTCCATGACAATAGTGCGATTGTAATGATTGATTCGGAGAGTATTTTTCATTATCTATTACCCCTTTCTTTGGTCGCAAATGTGAAATGTTTTTGAGGGAAGTCAGGCGGCTTTCTTCGCCGCCTGCTTCTCCGCTTTGCGCTGGGCAATCTTTTCAAGCAGGGCATCGCGGTCAGAGAGGAACTTCTCAATGGCAGGGAACGCCTGGAAGAACCATTCCCTGATTTCAGTGTAGTCGGCAGAATCCGCATCAGCGTTTTGGCCTTCTTCGCTCAAACCACGAAGCATCAGGTATTCAGCCATAATGGACTTTTCTTCGTCATCGTGAGCCTTAATGTATTTTTCCATATATTCATAGGTCAGCCCCTTGTATTCGGGCTTGGCACCCTTTTTGGCAACGGTCACAACGCGGTAGGTGGGATAGTCGCGGCGGACATTCTGCAATTCGATGTATTCAGGAGTACCATACTTGGAAGCGGCCTTGGTAACGGACTTGTTCATTTCGATGGTGTGATTTTTGGTGTTGATGGTGATAGTAGTCATATTCTTTCCTTTCTAATCAGCGGTATTTGTTTCGGCCCCGCCAAGGCTTCTTCTTTTTAGGTCTTGGTTGCTTCCCTCAACCTTGTGACTGCATTATATCATGGCCTTTGATTGCATCAGTCATTATAACGTGACTGGTAATAGAATGGTGAGTATTATTATGTTTTCTCCTAATCGTTCCGATGCGATAGAGTAATAACTAACAGTTGTTTTAACGATGTATTGAAGTTGCTTGCAGCATGTTTCAATCTGAATTGAAAGTTGCATCGCAGATGTTGTTGAATTCCTTACATCTTGATGGTATAATGGAGCCGCAAAAGGGTACAACATTTTGGAAGTACAACTTTTGGGGGTTTTGAGGAGATTTTCCGGTCTCTCGAAGCCAAATGGTACAACATTAGTACAACAGAAAGGAAAAGATGCACGAAAAAAAGGAACCGCCCCATGCAGAGCAGTTCCCTAAAAGTCAAGGAATATAAGCGTTTCTTACTTCCCGAAATACCTCTCCAACAGCCCCTTGAACGCTTTGCCGTGACGGGCTTCGTCCCTTGCCATTTCATGCACGGTGTCGTGGATGGCGTCCAGGTTCAGGGCCTTGGCGCGCTTGGCCAGGTCGGTCTTGCCGGCGGTGGCGCCGTTTTCGGCTTCGACGCGCATTTTCAGGTTCTTTTCGGTGCTGTCGGTGAGCACTTCGCCGAGGAGTTCCGCGAACTTGGCGGCGTGTTCTGCTTCCTCAAACGCGGCGGTCTTCCAGTATTCGGCGATTTCGGGATAGCCTTCGCGGGCGGCGACGCGGCCCATGGCCAGGTACATGCCCACTTCGGAGCATTCGCCGTTGAAGTTGGCGCGCAGATCGGCGATGATGTCTTCCGGCACGCCCTGCGCAACACCCACCACATGCTCGGCGGCCCAGGTCATTTCAGCGTCCTGCTTGGTGAATTTGGAAGCGGGGGCCTTGCACTGGGGGCACTTTTCCGGGGGCTGTTCACCTTCCCAAACGAATCCGCAAACCTGACATACCCATTTCATAGTACATTCCTCCTTTTTATCATAACGCCGACTCGCGGCGTTTTGTACGATATAATTATACACAGGATTTTCCAGTTTGAAACAGTATCCGGAATAATTATTCCCGATACGCTTCCGCCTGGCGGTTTTGACTGAAATGTCAAAGGGGCACGGGAGAGGATCACCGCGCCGGCAGCCCCTTTTCCATGCGCTGGCGGCTGACCTCGTAAAAGCAAACCGTGGCCGCGCTGCCTGCGTTCAGGCTGCTCGCCGCGCCGCAGATGGGGATACGGGCCAGAATATCGCACTGCTCCTTCCAGGCGTGGGACAGGCCGAAGGTCTCATTGCCAATCACCAGGGCCACCGGCCCGGTCAGGTCAATTTCAGAAATATTCCGGGTGCCCCGGGTGCTGGTGCCCACGATCAGCGGGCGGCAGGGCAGGCCGCGCAGCCATTCCACCGCCGCTTCCGCGCCCGGAAGCTCCCCGAAGGGAAGGGCGAACACCGTGCCCACGCTGGCGCGGATGCACTGGGGGTCATAAAAATCCGCGGCGTGGCCGGTCACGACAGCGCCAACCGCGCCAAAGGCGTCGGCGGAGCGCAGGAAAGTGCCCAGGTTGCCCGGGGCGGCAGGCCGGTCAAACAGCGCGATCAGCGGCGGCGCGGCGCTTGTCTGTGCCGCGTCCGCGATCCGGCTCAGGCCGTCGGAACGGACGTGAATGAGGGTGATGATTTCGCAGGGGTTTTCCCGGTCGCTCAGTTCGGCGTGCAGCGCCGGGGCCATCTGGTACAGATATTCCGGCTCCGCCTTCCCGATCATGTCCTCCGCCCAGCCGGACAAGCGCTTGCCGTCCGCAACGGCCATGGCGTGGAACGTCCAGCCGTGGGCGACGGCCTGCTCCACCATCTGCACGCCTTCCATGAAAGCCAGGCCCTGGCGGGAACGCTTTTCCCGGTTGCGTTTGAGCGTTTCAAAGCGTTGAAACGCCGCGTTCCGGGCGTACATTTTCACGGTTTTCATTCTGCCTGTCCGTCAAACCCCGCCAGCACCGCTTCGCCCATCTTGTCCTTGTCGCAGACGCGGGTGTGTAGCACGGGCATATCTTTGAGGGCCAGCACGGCTTTAGGCGCTTTGACGCCGGTGGCGTTTTCCAGGGCCTGGGCGGCGGCGAAGGCGTCGCCCTGCACCGGGACAGAGATGGCCTCCGCCACGTCGGCGGCGAACTTGTAGGGACTGGCGGTGGACACGATGAGCATGGGCGTATTGCCATCGCCCGTTTCCTTGCGGTAGTCCTCCGCCACGCGCATGGCCACGCCGGTGTGAGGGTCGGTCAAATATTTTTCTTCATTCCAGAGCGTGGCAATGGTCTCCTTGGTCGCTTCATCGTCCGCGAACCCGCCATAGAACGCCTCGTTCAATAGAGCTTTCTGGGTGCCGCTGATTTCGTAGCGGCCCTTTTCTTTTAATTCGCCCATCCACTGCGCCACCTGCGCGGTGTCGCCCTGAGCCAGTTCCAGCAGGAACCGTTCCAGGTTGGAGGAAATCAGGATGTCCATGGAGGGGGAGATGGTCTTGTGGAAGGGGCGCACGCGGTCATAGACGCCGGTGCGGATGAAGTCGGTCAGCACGTCGTTGCGGTTGCTGGCGCAGATGAGCTTGCGGATGGGCGCGCCCATGCGCCTGGCGTACCAGGCGGCCAGGATGTTGCCAAAGTTGCCGGTGGGCACGCAGACGTTAAGGCCCGTGTCCCAGTCCGCCTTGCCAGAAGCCAGCAGGTCGGCGCAGGCGGAGAGATAATAAGCCACCTGCGGGGCCAGACGGCCGAGGTTAATGGAGTTGGCGGAGGACAGGGTCTTGCCCAGGCCGTTCATTTTCGCGATGAAATCCGGGTCGCCGAACAGCGTTTTCACGCCAGTCTGGGCGTCGTCGAAGTTGCCGCGCACCGCGCAGACATGGACATTTTTGCCCTGGGAGGTGACCATCTGCTTTTGCTGCACTGCGCTGACCCCGCCCTGGGGATAGAACACGGTGACGGAGGTGCCGGGCACGTCCTGGAACCCTTCCAGCGCTGCCTTGCCCGTGTCGCCGCTGGTGGCGGTGAGGATGGCGATTTCACGCTGTTCGCCCTGCTTGCGGGCGGAGGCGGTCATGAGCCAGGGCAGGAATTGAAGCGCCATATCCTTAAAGGCCAGGGTGGGGCCGTGGAACAGCTCCAGCACGAAGCGGCTGTCTTTTAATTCCTTCACCGGGGCGATGGCGCTGTCGTCAAACCGGCTGTAAGCGGCTTTTGCCATGGGCAGCAGTTCTTCCTCAGTGAAGCCGTCCAACAGCAGGGCCAGGGTATGTGCCGCGCGGGCGGGATAATCCATTTTCACCAGCGCTTCAAAATCCGCTTTTTCTAATCGGGGCAGGGAAACAGGAGCGTATAGTCCGCCGTCCGGGGCGATGCCGCGCACGATGGCTTCCGGGGCGGAGACCATCTCCGCCCCGCGGGTGCTGATAAATGGCATAAATATTTCCTCTGTTAAATAAAATACTTCTTAATAAACTCAGGGGCCACCGCGTCGTCGCAGGAAACGGAGATCACGAACTGCACGTTGTGTTTTACGCTCAGGTCATCCAGACGGACAAAGAAGTTTTCCGTGTTTTCCACGGCGGTCTTGACCAGTTTCAGGAAAGCGTCAATGAAGATCACGCTGATGTCAAAGTTCTGGGCTAGCATACCGCAGATGAAGCCCAGGAACATTTCCGGGCTGTCGGTGCCGTATTCGCCCGCGTTCACGAAGCGCACTTCGTGGCGGAGATCGTACATATAGCGGTTGTCGTCGTCGATGAAAATCACGTCGCCCTTGTGTTCCTTGATCGCGTCGTTCGCCTGGTCGAGAATGCGCTTGGTCTTGCCGGAGCCTTTCTTGCCGTGAATCACCTGTATCATGGGAAACCCCCCTTTTCTGTATTCATACCTTTATTATACCTGATCCCGCGGTAGATTGCAAGGCAAAAAAACGCCTTGGACAGATGTGCCGCTGACGGGATTCGGGAATGATTGCGTTCATTCAATGCTTTCGACGATTTTCCGCATCTGGCCCAGCTTGGTCTCCATGTCCTGGGTCATTTTGATGTGAGTTCTGGCACGGCACAGGTTCTGATCCCCGCGGGCATTGTGGAAATATACGTCGCCGTTGAAGTAATCCGCCAGGAAGCGGGAGCCGCATTCCAGCGTCATCAGCAGCGCGCCCATAGGCAGGGTCTCCCTTTCCAGCTGCGTGAGCCGTTTCCCGCAGGCGGACAGGAAACCGCGCGCATACGACTCGAACAGATCCAAAGACATGCCCACCTTGTCCAGATCACGCTCGTCCTCTCTGGCCGTTGCCGCGCCGAAGCGGATGGAATCGCCGAAATCGTTGGCGGCCAGGCCGGGCATCACCGTGTCCAGGTCGATCACACATAGCGGCGTGCGGGTCGCGGCGTCCAGCAGCACGTTATTCAGTTTGGTGTCGTTGTGCGTCACGCGCAGGGGCAGTTCCCCCTTCTGCAGCAAATCCATCAGAAAGCCGGCGTATTTTTCAAAAGCCAAATACTGGTCGATTTCCCGCCCGGCTTTCTTCACGCGGCCCGCCCGATCCATACGAATAGCCTCTTTGAGCTGGGCGAAGCGCGCGGGTGTGTCGTGGAAATGCGGAATGATTTCCACGAGCGAAGACGCGGGAAAGTCCGCAAGCTGGTTCTGGAATGAGCCGAACGCGATGCCGCTCTGCTGCAGGTCATACGCGTTCTCCGGCCTGTCAAGGCACAGGCTGTCCGTCACGAACTCATACAGGCGCCAGGTTTCGCCGTCCGCGTCCACATAGTACATTTCGTTTTCTGTTGTCGGAACCAGCGTAAGCACGCGGCGCGGGTCAGGCGTCTGCCGCCAGAGATGGTTTGTGACGGCGATGATATTCCCCATCAGGCCGGGAATATCCTGGAACACATGGCGGTTCACCTTCTGCAGGATATAGGCGTGCGGCGCGTCGGTTTCCAGCAGGTATGTTTCGTTGATATGGCCGTTGCCGTAGCGTTCGCAGTGAACGGGCGCGCCTTTTAGCTGAAATTGAGAAACAATTTGATTCATGGCGATCCTCCTATTATAGTGAATGCCGGAAAAAACTTCTTCTCTTGCATGAAAAAACTTTTTTCTCCCGTTATTATAAACGAATCCGCGCGGTTTGTCATCTCTTTTCGTCGGATTGGAAAAGAAAAGTAATTTGTTACAAAAAAGTTACAGATTCGATACAATAATGTTAGACTTGGTATTGACAACCACAATTCGACATTTTATAATGATGAGGGCTTTCAGCGAAAGGCCGTTTGCGCGTCCTGCCGGGCCGCGTTTGCCGGCACAGCTGGCATCAGAAGAAAGGGGTATTGAGGAAATGCAGAAGGCGACTCAGCGGCTGTTCATCCTTCTCTGCGTATTTGTTTTGCTTTTCGCAGGACGGCTGGAAAGCATAGCTGCCGCGGAAATAGCGCAAAAGCTGCCTTGGGACTTTTCGGGCGGTATGCCGCTGAAAAACGAGAATTTTTTAGGCGCGGGCAAGTATGCCGATGATACCATCATGGTTACCATCCAGGTCGGAAGGTTTGATAACGGTACGGCGATGGGCTGCGAATATTGGGTGGCTACGGTCAGGATCGCCCATCCCTCCCAGCTGCGCACCACGTCTGCCAGCACCTTCCGCTCCGAAATGCTGATGAAGGGCACAGCCTTGGCTAAACGCGTCAACGCGGTGCTGGCCATCAACGGCGACTATTGGTGCTTTACGCACCATGGCTATATTCTGCGCCAGGGCCAGCTGTTCGTGGATGATCTGCGGGGCGACAGGGACGTGCTGCTCGTCGACGATAACGGCGACTTCCATATTGTGCGCAATCCCTACAGCGGTCAGGTGCAGGAAACCATCGAAGGCAGAAAAGTCATGCAGGCGTTCTTCTTCGGCCCCGTGCTGGTAGATCACGGAAAGTTGGTGCGGGACATGGCGCTGCGCGAGGATATGGCCGCCGAGGAGCGCAAACAGCGCATGTGCATTGCCCAGGTGGGACCGCTGGAATACAAGTGCATCTGCTGCGGTCCGCCCGCCCGGGGCAATTCCGGCATGAACCTGTCGGAGTTCGCGCGCCTTGTATATGAAATCGGTATCAACGACGCTCAGAATAAATCCAAGAGGACGGGCGAGACTGTCGAGTCCACCATGACGGCGTATAATCTGGACGGCGGCAATTCCACCATGCTGATTTTCAACGGCGAGAAGATCAACGATCCCAAGAACCAGGACACCCGGGACATCGCCGATATTATTTACTTCGCTTCGGCGCTTGGAGCAAAATAAATGAACGTACCTTATGTATTGACGCTGCTCGTCACATGGGCTTTGGCAACGGGATGGCTGGCTTTGCGGGCAAAAAAACGGGGGATGAAAACAGCCCCCGTTTTCATTGGTGTTCTCCTGGGCTCCGCGCTGGCTTTCGTTCTTGCAAAAGTCCTGTATCTGGCGCTGCTGTCCGGCAGAGTGTGGCCGCGCTACGGCTGGGCTTCCCTGATCCACCTGGACGCCGCGGAATTTTCCGTGATCGGCGGCGCGTTGGGCATGACGCTGGGCATGGCGCTGAGCGCGAAGCTGTATAAAATCCAGCCCGCCCGGCTGCTGAGCCTGTTCGCCCCGGCTGGCGCGCTGATGCTTGCGGGCGTTCGCGCCGCTGAAATCTTCCTGGACATGCAGGGCGTGGGCAAGTATGTGGAAAACGAAGCCTTTGCCAGAATCCCGTTCGCTGTCAGCAACGAATGGGACGAATGGTTCTGGGCTGTATTTCTGCTGGAAGCGCTGGCGGCGCTGATTGTGGCCGGGGTATTTTCCGTGCGGAAAAAGGAAGACGCCATTGTCAGCCTGCGCTTTGAGCGCGTGGTGTACTACCTGTGCGTGCCGCAGATTTATTGTGAAAGCCTGCGCGCGCTGGGAATGCGCTGGGGTTTTGTGCGCATTGAGCAGGTGCTGTGTGGCGTAATCATCGAAGGGCTGCTGATTTACGGATGCCTGAAATGCGCCGGGCCCAAGGGCTTCTGGAAGCGCTTCTGGCCATGCTTCGCCGCGCTTGGCTGTGTGGGCGTAGTCGTCGGCGTGGAATTCGGCCTGGATAAAGTGCCGCAGATTTCCGATATTATCTGGTACTGCGTGATGATCACCACGCTCGTCGGTTACGGCGCGCTGGAGCGGTTCGTTACCGAACGGCGCTTGCGGCAGCAGAACCCTCGGTAGAGCGATTTCAGCATAACAAAAGACCGTCCCATATTCTTCCTTCAAAAAGAAGAATGGGACGGTTTTTTCATCCGCGCCGGAGAATTCGTCACCTGATATAATCACATTCTCCGCGCATCGGGCCGGCTGCGCCGGAGCAGTAGCGGGCGTTGAACTCCATATTGACCTGCCTGAGCTCCTTCCGGCCTTCGATGTAATCCTGATACATTTCAATCAGGCCCGGCCTGCATCCGTCGCAGGCCCCGTCAATGCTTCCGATGGACTCCGCCACGATGCGCTCCCTTTCCTCGCGCGTCGTGTCGGCGATTAGCAGGCTTTTCATCGTCAACCCGTCCTTTCAGGGCTGCGGCGCTGCCACGAGCACCGCGGTGGTCTGGCCTTCAAGGGTCAGGATGCCGTCTTCGAGGTATGCTTCGCCGAGTCCGATAAAATCGCTGATTTCGCTGAACGGCACATCTGTGCAGGCGCTCAGGTCGATTTCCAAATCGCGGGTGGTGGTGTTGTGGAACACGGCGACGGAATTGCCCTGCCACGTGACGATAAAGCCGCCCGCCTTGCTGTCGGGAATGGAGAGGGCGGTGTAATCGCCCTTTGCGATTTCAGGATGATTCCGGCGGATCGAGAGCAGTTTCCGATAATAGTGGAACAGACTCCCTCGCTTTTCCAGCTGATCCCGGACGGTCTGGGACACTTGTTTTTCGATGTCGTAGGTGCTTCCTACAGGGTCTTTCACAGTATCGCCGTCGCCCCACAGCATAGCCAGGCGCCGGTTGGCATCGGTATTCGCGCCGCCGCGGGAGCCCTTCAGGCCGATCTCCTCGCCGTAATAGATGAAGGGCGAGCCGGGGGAGAGCAGATACAGGTTGGCCGCCATTTTCATCTGGCCGTTGGACACGGGCAGGTAGCCCGCCGCCCTGTCCATGTCGTGGTTGGAAACGAACATCATGTTCATAGCGTAAGGGCTGAACGCTTTGATTTTCTCCTGATACTTCTGGATATACGCGGTAAAGCGGTTCACATTGCCTGCTTTGGCGGTTTCCGAAACCAGGCCCTCCGCCTGGCTGACAAAGAAGTTGAAGCAGTTGGTGGCGGGGATGAACTGGTCGATCACGCCCTCGCTGTCCCAGACCTCAGCCACGGTATACAGGTCGGGCTTTACCTTGCGCAGTTCGTCCACGTACCACTGCCAGAAGTCAACGCACGCGGCATTGTCGCCCAGATAAATGTACTTCGCCGCGTCGAAACGGAAACCGTCCACGCCGAGATCAAGGTAGTACAGCGCCACGTCCAGCATCGCTTCCCGCACAGCGGGCAGGTCGAAGTTCAGTTCGGGCATACTGTCGGAGAAATTGCTTTCGTATTTCAGTTTGGCCTGTTTGGACGCGGTGAAGTGCCGTCCGGCGGGAGACGGTTCGTCCTCCGGAATCCATACGTAATAATCGTAATATTCGTTCCCGGTGTTCTTCATCATGTGGGCGTTCAGAAAGTTTTTGAACCAGCGGTTCTGCGCGCCCGTGTGGTTGATAGGGAGATCCAGAATCAGCTTCACATTCCGCTCATGGCACAGCGCGATCAGTTCTTTCAGGTCGTCCATCGTGCCGAACGCGGGGTCGATCTTGTAATAATCCGTCACGTCGTACTTATGATAGGATGGCGATTCAAAAACAGGCGTCAGCCAGATGCCCTCGATGCCCAGGCTGTTCCCGCTTTCCAGACTGCCGTCGTTCAGATAGTCCATGCGGCTGATGATTCCGCGCAGGTCGCCTGTGCCATCCCCGTCCGAATCGGAAAAGGAGCCGACGAAAATTTCATAGAATACCCGGTTCAAATCATCCACCCCGCCGTTCACATTCGTTTCCGCCAAGCACGACGGGCAAAGCAGCGCAATTATCGCCAGAGCGCACAATAATTTTCGCATGTTTCCACCTGCTTTCTATCTTGTTCAGTGAGTAAGGGATCAGGGAATAGGGATTAGGGCGAAGTGCCCTCTCCGCCTCCTTCGTCGGCACCTCTCCCAGAGGGAGAGGCAAGGTCTCGGCTCCCCCTTTGGGGGAGCTGGCGCGCGGCCGAAGGCGTAGCGAAGCGTTCAGCGCCTGAGAGGGTTCCCTAATCCTATTCCCTGATCCCTAATCTTACTCCCTCTTGGTCTGCGCCAGTTCGACCATGCGTTCAGCCATGATTTTGAGCTGATCCTTCAGCTTATGGATGCAGTCCATTTCGCTGCAATTGCCGCGCACGATGTCCTCGGCGAAGGTGCGGCAGGTGGGCGAGCCGCAGGAGCCGCAGTCGTAGCCCGGCAGACCCTCTAAGATGGCGTTCATGCGGGCCATTTTCTTCATGGCTTCCACGATGTTGTCGTCCAGCTTCATGGCGGGGTTAGCTTCGATCTCGGCGTCGAAATAGAGCGGATACTTGGTCATCAGAGAGGCGGGCACATGATCGGTGGGATGCTCTCTGGAGCAGGCGCGGCTGAGCTTGCGGATGGCGTTTTTCGCCACGTAATTGTTTTCAAAGTTCAGCGGGCCGCCCACGCATCCGCCGGTGCAGGCGTTGCCCTCGAAGAACACCAGGTCGCTGAGCATGTTGTTTTCAATTTCCTCCAGCACGCGGCTGACATTCTGAATCCCGTCCACGGCCAGGGAATTGTCCGGGCACACCGCGTCTGCCTCGCCGCTGCTGGCAGCCCAGCGCACGCCGTATATCGTGGAAGAAGGCTGGGTCGGGTTGGCCAGGATGCGCCCGATGTGGGGCATGAGCTTCCCGTAAATTTCCATCATGGAAATCGCCCCGTCGATGGCGGACTTCTGCTGGCCGATGGGCGAGCGGATGGCGGTCATTTTGGCCGGGCAGGGGGTGATGAAGAACACGCCCACGTCCTCGGGCGGGCATTTATGCTTGCGGCAGAATTCGTCACGGGCAATCTCCGCGGCAACTTCGATGGGCTGGCGGATGTTCACGATATGGGGGATCAGGTCGGGGAAGCGCACCTGAATCAGCCTCACCACCGCGGGGCAGGCGGAGGAGATGAGCGGCCGGGGCAGGCCCGGTTCCCGCAGCTTTTCATGAATGGCGCGGCTCACGATGTCAGCGCCCCGGGCTACCTCGAACACATCCTCAAATCCGATGGCCTTTAAGGCGTCCAGCACAGGGCTGATGCTTTTGATTTCCTTAAACTGGCCGTACAGGCTGGGGGCGGGCAGGGCGATGGCGTGTGGGAAGCCGTGGATCGCGCTCAGATCGTCCGTCACAGCCACCTTGGCGTGGTATTCACAGATGCGGATGCACTCGCCGCAGTCGATGCAGCGCTCGTCGATGATATGCGCCCGGCCGTCGCGCACGCGGATGGCCTCTGTGGGGCAGTGCTTTAAGCAGTTGGTGCAGCCCTTGCAGCGGCTCACGTCCAGACGGACGGAATGATAGCGATTGGTTTGTTCCATGATCAAGCCTTTCTCAGGCCAACCGGAACCGCATGCTGATGCGCGTTCCCTTGCCCACTTCACTTTGTATGTCGAATTCGTCGGCGTTGCGCTTCATGTTGGGCAGGCCCATGCCCGCGCCGAAGCCCAGGGAACGGGCTTCCTCGCTGGCGGTGGAATAGCCTTCCCGCATAGCCATAGAAATGTCCGGGATGCCGGGGCCAACGTCCTCGCTGACCAGGAGCACCCCGTCGGTGTCCACGTCCAGGGTCAGTTTTCCGCCGTCGGAGTGGATGACCAGGTTCAGTTCCACTTCATAGGAGGCCACCGCCACCCGGCGCATTACATTGCTGCTCACGCCCAGCTGGCGCAGGCGGCGCTTGATATCCGTGGAGGCTTCGCCCGCGCGGGTATAATCACTCTTCGCCACGGGGTATTCCTCGTGAATAAAACTGCTCATTGTCCATCCCCTTCCGGCCATTCGATCGGCACGCCCCGCAGGCCCGCTTCATACAGCAGGCCGCAGGCGGTAAAAGCGGTGACCTTGGTCGTCATGACCACCAGGCCCTGATCCTCCGCGCCTTCCAGAATATCGTCGGTGGGCACCTTGCCCCGGGCGAACACCAGGCATTTCAGATCCAGCATGTCTGCCGTGCGCAGCACATGGGGGTTCGTCAGGCCTGTGATCAGCACAGTTTTTTCATTCACAAACGCCAGCACGTCGCTCATCAGATCCGAGCAGCAGGCGGTCAGCGCGGGCGTGTCCAGTTTTTCTTCTCCTACCAGCACTTTGGCGTGCAGTACATCGACCATATCCCCCAGTGTCATATTCATCCCCCGCAGTAATTCAGAATAAGGAACACAATTTCTATCCTTCACTATACAGGTTTTTGTTCCTTGTGTCAACCGGATGGTGGAAATTTCGTCGTTTGGTACATGAAAAAGCGATACCATTCAGCTATTAATAATCCAACAAAAGGAACGCTGGGGCCTCCGCAGCCCCATTGTAACCTTCTGTGACTGACTTCGATACCTGAATGGTAACGAAAAAGCGAAAACGCGTTCAACTCCGCCCTACATCTATCGGACGCCGTCTGAGCGGCGGATGTTTTCCCATTCCTCCCGGGTGATGCGGTACACCCGGGTTTTCACGTTCACTTCATCATCAAATTCTCCTACGAATTGACAGCCGTACGCCATGGCCGTCCTGGCCGAAGCCTCGTTGGTATACTTCATATAGGAATAGATTTCCCGGAACGGCGTATGCTCAAACGTCCAGTCCCGCACCGCTGCGGCAGCTTCGCTGGCGTAGCCTTTTCGCTGCATGTCGCTTCGGATGTGATAGCCGATTTCCGGTTTGATGACGCCGACGATATTCTGCATGGACAGGCCGCAGTCACCGATCATTTCTCCGGTTTCTTTCAGGCACACTGCCCACAGGCCAAAGCCGAAGATCCTGTAGCGCTCCATGTTGCGCTCGATCCAGCTGCGCACCCGCGCTTCATCGAAGGCATACGGATAGTGCCGCATAATCTCCCGGTCCGCCAGGACAGCGTACAGCGCTTCGTAATCGTCAGGGGTCATTTCCCGAAGGATCAGCCTGTCGGTTTCTATTCTCATCTGCTTCTCCTCTTTACGTTTTCGCCGAGGGGGTGGAGGTTCGGTCATAGGTGAAGCCCTTGCCGTCCGGAAGGGCGGGTTCATCCAGTTCGGGGATGCGGGACAGGCTTCCGTTCAGCCAGCGTTCTATTTCATCCCGAACGTCGCCCAGTCTGCCGACCGCTCCGCCGTAGCGCAGGGCCAGCACCTCCCAGCCCTGCCGCTTGCTTGCGCTCTCCCATAAAGAGCGGTGAATGTTCATCAGGTCTTCGTAGGCTTTCATGCTGTCGGGACAGTCTTCTGCCGTGATTCGTTTCAGCGCCTGCCTGTCCTGACTGACCCAGGCATTCCGGATGCCCCGGATCAGCGCTATTTTCTTTCGCAGCGCGGTGAACAGCGTCACGGCATACCGGATTTCCAGGCGGGAAGTCGAAGCTTCCAGTGTCCGAACCGCCTTTTCCGCCGCGTCATACAGTGTCTGCATCTGCTCGTCAGTGGCGCCGCAGGGGTACAGCGGGTCGCACCAGATCAGGGTTTTGCCGGTGCTGCGGGTATAATCGTCGGCATAGAAGGCGTCGAAGGCGCTTCGCACCGCGGCGGACAGCCCGGTCAGACATTCCGCCGCCGCCTCGCATTCGTCCAGCCTGAACCCCTCGCCCGTCCAGCAGGCTTCGGAAAACAGCGTCAGTCGGTCAACGGCCATCAGATAATCCGTTTCCGCGCCGTCGTCGCCCCATAGCGTGGCGAACACCGTGTCGAGCCCCATCCGCGCGCTGATGCGCAGGGCCGGTTCCATGGTGCGTACCGTCCTCTCCCGGTTGGGCAGGAAGCCGCTCCATGACCACACGCCGCCGGCGTATACCGTGCCCCGGCCCATGCGCCGGTGCTCGTCCAGCATCCGCTCGTAGAACGTTCCTTCGGTGTGGTAATAGTCCCAGTAAACCATCTCCACCTCGGGCAGCGCTGCAATCACATCGTCGGGCACATGGTTGTTAAGGTCGTAATAGGCGTTGTTCTTTGAACCCAGGCGGAAGAACATGTCACTCCACATCATGGGTTTGAAGCCATACTTGTCGCACAGGGCTTTTACCCGCGCCAGGTGGCGGTTGAGCAGTTCAAAACGGTTGGCATAGCCGTGTTTGAGCAGGTAGTTCCCCAGCCCGACGCCGTGGGCTTCGTCCATGCCGATATGGATGCGGCGGGAGCGGAAGCACTGGGACAGGGAACGCAGCGCCGCGTCCAGGAAAGCGTAGGTTTCTTCGCTGTCGATCAGCAGGATATCCGGCTGGTCGCGCAGTGGCGCGGAGGCGGGCCATTGCAGAAAGTTTTTGAGGTGCGCCAGCGTCTGCACGCAGGGCACCAGTTCCACGCCCAGGCTGTCGGCATAATCGTCGATCTCGCGCAGCTCTGCCTGGGTGTACCGCCCGCGCAGATAGCCAAAGTATGGGTACTCGGGGATTTCGTAGGTATCCTCGGTATACAGCATCAGCAGGTTCAGCCCCAGCGCGGCCTGCCGGTCGAGCCATTTCTTCACCGCTTCCACGGTCATCACCCGGTTTCGGGACATGTCCAGCATGGCCCCGCAGTGGGCAAAACGCCGCGTTTCAGCGACGTGCAGCGCGGGCTTTTTTTCCTTCACGGCCCGCGACAGCAGAAACAGCCCGCGGCACAAGGCCGTCCTGTCCCGGGCGGCAATGGCGGCGTCCGCACCGTTCCAGTCTACTGTCAGCCCCTGTCCATCGGAAACGTGAATGGGAAAAGGCAGTGGGAGATTGGTCACGTCTGCGACCATGCTTTGCAGACGCGATACTTCGGAATCATCAAACGGCATACATCTCAGCTCCTGTCTCTTTTCATGGTATTAATTTATAGTATAGCTGGTTTGACCATCTGTGGCAAGCGGGCGGCAAAGGCGCAGGTTGCCGCAATCATGTCCGTCCGGTAAATTGCGTTATGTGTTTTCTTGTCCACGCCATCAGGTTATACCCCATAATTCGAACGTTTTTCCTGAATGTTCCGTCAAACATGAATACCAGGCACAGCGCCGCCAACGACACGCCAAACGACAGCAGACAGTTCGTGAGGAGGACGGACAATCCATCGTCACGGGTTTGCGGGAGCCAGGTCATGAGCAGCAGGGAAACTGTAAATACAGCAATGTAAGCATAGTTCCTGATATAAAACTTCCACGGTTTTTTATTGAACACATGGGTGAACAAAACATACGGATCAACAATATCGCAGATCAGCAATGTGGTTAGAACAGTTGCCGCGATAACGCCCGCGGCCTTGAAATCCTCCGGAAAAACCCTGACAAAAATCAGCGAAAGCGCCAGATTGCACGCGCCTTCCGCGATAGGCTTCCACCGGTCATAGTAGAATGCGCCGGATGCGTCCCTGAAAAGTAGCGTAGCCTTTCGCATATACTGGGTGAATTGGTTCAGTGTGATGATAAAGGATATTGCCCTGGAAAGCCGCAGGTCTGGTCCGAACAGCAGCGATACAGCATGGTCGATGACAGCGTAATAACCGAGGAAGAACACGAACCCGAGCACATAATTCAGGCTATGGAAAAAGTCATAATATCCTTTCGTCCTGTCACGGTCCCCCTCCGCGCAAAGGTGGCCCACAACGGATGTAAGAGGAGAAAAGAAAAGCGCCAGGATATTCATCATCATGCCGGCAATCATGGCATAGTTGGAATATTTGCCCAAGAGCACAACGCCGATAAAGCTTGAAATGATCACGCTGTCGATGCTGTTCACCACGATGGTTCCGACTTTGTGCATGAACATGGCTTTGACATTGCGGACGATTTCACGCTTCGTTTCATTGTCAAGCTTTGCCTGCGTTGCAATGATGTCCCCATACTTCCGACGGACGGCTTTTTCTGTCATGCCCCAGATGAGCAGCGTTTCGAGGATTTGACAGAACAGGAAGACGGAGAAGGATTTCCATATCAGAATAGCGGCGATCTGCAGGCCGTAACGTACCAGTTTTGACACGGTCAGGATCGAGGTTGTGATGTAGTTTTCTTTGTATGCTTCTATGAGGGATGTTTTCGCGCCGTAAAAATATGAAAGAACGATTGAAATCAGCATCAGGAAGAATGTCGCGTAAACGTTGACGTTCACCGCTTCATAATCGCTGATGAACCTTGGCAGAAAAGGCATGACTGCCAATCCGGCAAAAAAGATCACGGCACCGATGATTCTGTAGAGCTTCCTGAACAAAGAATACAGCGCGGCAACGCTGCTTTTTTTCCCCTGTACAATGGGCTTGTACATGGAGAAGGCAATCGCGCTGCCGACGCCCAATTCCGCGACCGACAGCAAGCCGATGATGCTGGTGTACAGGGAGTTCAGGCCGTTGACTTCATTGCCGATATAGCGAATCAGCAGCCGCCGGACAAAGAAAGCCGCCGCGTACAGAATGACGCTGGAAAAAATGGAAACACTGACATTTAAAATACTTCTTTTTTTATCCATGATTGTCTCCTGAGGATGAGACTTTTCGCAGTGATCGGCTGTTCATGCCCTCTTGCGCATCAATGGAGGTTTTTTTTCAATTTTGCGCAATCCCGAACAGCTTCTTTACGGATCGTCGGATGCGAAAGTATATCGGATAAAAGGAGCTTAAAACCCAGGGGCAGGAGCGGATCATCCAATAGAAAACTTTTCTGCGCAATTCACGGTCTCCGATGCCTGTCTCGTTCCCGATTTCCAATATCCGCCTTTTGAGATTTTCTCGATAGGCCATATCTTCCTTCTCGTTTTTCCCGGAAAGATAAATATAGTACGTGATCATCCTGTTGAGCGTTTCCCGGCGCGCATGAATCAGCTGCTCCTGGGAAAAAACAGCTGGAACGTTTTCCCGAACAAATGATTCAAAATGCAAATACGCCGCAATATGATCGTCCATATTTCTGAGAGAACAGTCGGCGGTAATGCTCCCCGGGCGTTTTCTGAACAAATAAAGGATATGTTCCACGACGCATATTTTTTCACAGCGATCAATGACTTTGTATGCCGTAACCAAATCTTCAAAAACATGCCCGTCGGGAAACCGGATGTTTTCCCAAAGCTTACTCAAATAAAGCTTGTTCCAGACAGCTTGATTGATCCGCTCCTCAGCAAGGGCGTGAAGCGCGTCGATCCTGTCATACACCCCTGGCGGCAGCAAACGCTCTACGCACATCAGATTACTCGGCCCCATTTTCTCTTCCGTATGGTGAATCGAAAACTGGCACATCACAAGATCAGCATTTTCACGAATCAGGGCATCCATCATTGCCTGAAAAAAATCGGGCTGGTATTCGTCATCTGAATCCAAAAAAGCAACTGCTTCCCCGGTCATCCTGTCCAGCCCGATATTCCGCGCCGAACTAAGCCCTTTGTTTTCCTGATGAATCACAAGAATGCGTTCATCCGCGGCCGCATAATCATCGCAGATCTTACCCGACCCGTCTGTGGAACCGTCGTCGATCATGATGATCTCCAGGTTTTTATACGTTTGATGAATCACGCTGTCCAACGATTCCGCAAGATAAGGAGCTACGTTGAACACGGGAATAATCACGCTTACGAGCGCGTTGTTTTTCATCTGAATCATTCCTTTTCAGGAGAACAAACCGAGCGCATGTTCGTCTTTTTTCGCACAGACACTCCTGATTATCTCACACGTTTCCGGAATACAACTTCCTATAGAAGCTTCCTACATTCCTTGCGTCAAATTTCGCGGTATCTGCCCGATATCTTCTGCATCCGTTTTTTTCGATATAGTCCGATATTGTTTTCGCCCATGCGGCAGGCCCGTCTTCCAGCTTCAGATAATCCACATATCCCAGATCGGCTTCTCCCGGCACATTGGTTGAAGCAAAGCATTTCAAGCCGACAAATTGAGCCTCGATCAGCGCTGTACCCAGTCCTTCAACAATCGATGGAAATAAGAAGATGTTGTGCATGCCAAGTAAAGAGGGAATGTCAGCGTTCGCCGGTTCAAGCTTTACCGATTGCTCCAACCCGTTTTTATGAATTTCATTCAGCACTTTTTCCGTGTCGACTCTGTTTCCTTCTCCGACGAGCGTGAATATTGCCTCCGGATGTGTTTTCCTGATTTCAGCAAAAACCTTTAATGAAAAAACCGGATTCTTCAGGTTCCCGTATCGGCCAACCTGGATGAAGCTCCAGGGATTCAGCGCTTCTTCGGCTCTGAACGAAAAGCGCGCCGTATCTACAGGATTCGGAATCACGTCATATTTCGCGTTCTTTCCAAATAAATAATCTCCGGCAAGTTTTGAACACGCCAGACAGGCAGTGGCGTTCCGCAGTATCAGCTTTCTGTATACATGACTATAGAGTCTTTTGGCCACCTTTTTCTTCGCAATCGGAACGCAGCTGTGGCAGTGAGCTATTCTGACAGGAACATGCAGCTTTTTGGAAGCCTTCAGAACGATACCGGCTTCAAAAAAATTATGGCAGTGCACCGCATCGTAAGGCCCATGTTCTTTGATTATTCTGTAAACGCCCCGGTAGAGCCGAAGCCCGCGGAGATAGAAATCCATTCGTTTCGCAAAGCCGCTTGTTTTGGCCAGAACAGTGTATATTTCACCGCCTGACCTGCATTCATTTTCATAATATGAATCAAGATGATCATAGACGACATAATCAAAACGTATTTCATCCGAAAGCTCCCGCTTCAGTTCTATAATAACGCTTTGAATGCCGCCTATCCCTAAATTATTGGCAGCTATTACAAGCACTCTCTTCATCCACAGACAACCCTTCATCGCTTTGTTCGGATCTGAAAACGCATATCGTAAAAACCAGAATGTTCCAATACGGCTTGAAAGCCGCGGCGGAAACGGTCAAAGACATGACGATCAGGCCGGAAATAACAGAAAAGCAGAAATGATCCGCTTTTCTGGCAAAATTCCAGAACCTGTATATATAAAAAAGATAAAAACCCACGCCGATCGTTCCGACTTCCAGCAGGTTTTCCAGAAAAATATTATGGATCACATTGACATAGCTGAAATTAAAATTCGCAGCGATTGTTTTGGCGGTGCCTGTTCCGTAACCGAATATCTCTCTGAATATGCCGGAATCCCGGAAAGTGCGCCAGGCGTCAGACCATAATTGGGTTCTTCCTGTGCCTCCCGTGGAAATAATGCTTTGCACGGTGAAACGATACAGAATGCTTTCGGCTACCAGATTCGTCGCGATATACAGTCCAGCGACCGATACGGCGACAAAGACGATATTGCCTGCGATCCGAGTAAACGATAATTGCTTTTCACCCTGGATCATAAAAAAGTGTATTGCGAAAGCGGCTGCGGCGGCCAGCGCGCCGCCCCTGGAACCCGTGGATATAATCACGTAAAGATACGCGAATAATTCAGCCAGATACATCCCTTTCTTTATTGCTTTGTTCTCACCCAGCAGTCCCTCAACCGCGTGAACGATGCCGAATATAAAATACATGCACAGATAATTGGGATCTTCTGTTACTACGCCGTACAGCCGTAGTCTGCCTTCAATACTGGCAGAGAATAACAGGGATACCATAACCGAAATTCTTGACGACCAGATGAGCGATTTTTTCAATAGGTGGATTTCATCGCTGTTATAATCGTAAGCGCTCGCCGCAGCCAGCAGCAGGATAAACGACAGTTGAGTCAGCGCCCTTGTAACCGACGCTTTCATATTGATGCTCCAGATCACTGAAACCGCAGTCCATACCAGGAATAAAGACGCGGAATTGAACAGCGGGTTTAAGAAAAGCTTTCCTTTCGTTGAAAACAGCCATATGATGATTGGAATAAAGCCCAGGATCTTCAGAACGGACCCTATCGCTCCGATATTGATCGCGCCGAGAATCAGGGAAAGAAAATAAAACGAAAGCGTTTTTGTAAACCAGCCGATCGAATCATTGTTCATGCAACAAGTTCTCCCCGCATAACTGCTGATAAACAATCAGATGTTTTTCAGTAAACTGTTCCATGCTGAAAAGCTTTTTAAATTTCTCCACAGTTTCCTGCGCCGGCGTCCGCCATGCGGCGTGAATCAGCAGATCGCTCAAAGCTTTTGAATCGTCCTGATCAATTACCGCGGCGCATGCTCCGATTTTCATGAGTTCACGCACAAAAGGCATATCTGTACAGATGATCGGCGTTCCGCAAACAACGGCTTCCAGGAAAGCGACGCTTAATCCCTCATACCGGGATGTCATAATAAAGCAATCGGCGTTTGCAAGAAAATCCCATACGTTCGTATGCATGCCCAGGAAAGTCACATGCTCACTCAGCCCGTTATCCTGCACATACGCGCGCAGTTCCTGATAGGTTTCGTCGGCTTCATCGTATGCCCCGAGAATAAACAGATGGACTTCTCTGCCGCGCGATAAACAATCCTTGACTGCCCGGACCGCGCACATCTGATTTTTCTGTTGAGTGACCCGCGCAACATTCAGGCATTTCAATTCGCTGCTTTTTCCGCCGTACTCCAGCCAAAAATCTTCTTTTCGGCTGATGTTCTCAAAAGCATGAATATCTGCCGCGTTATAGATGCGGGTGATCTTAGCGGCGGGAATACCCAGGGCTTTCACCATGTACTCCTCGGCCGCCTCTCCGATTGATATATAGCGTCTGCACATCCAGGAAGTAAGCTTTTCCTTAATTGCAGAATATCCTTTCGTGTTATGGACTGTGCATACTGCGGGAATGCCCGCCATTTTTCCCACGATTTTTGCGAACAGCATGGGAACTGAACAATGCCCGTGAATGATCGTACACCTGTTTTCCTTTACGATCCTGTATACATCGATCAGCCCTTTCATTCTTCCCGCCCCTGCAGGCTTTCCCAATATATAAGTTCTGATCCCTTTTTCATTTAATACGCGCGTCATCTCTTTCTCTGTATCATCATTATATAAATACAGAGCGGCGACCGAGACGCTTTCAACCTTCAGGCGTATATTCAAAGCCAGGTCATATACCAGTTTCTCAGCCCCACCCCATGAAAAAGCATTGATGATATACAGAATTCTCATAGTTTTTTTCCTCATCCAATCATCAGAAATTTACCTTCATTTCTTCGCCGATTCGCTTCATAACGGCTTCCTCGCTGAAGAAAGCGCTTTTCTGAAGGCATGCTGTTTTCATCCGATTGGTTATGCCCGGATTGTCTATGGCCGTTATCATGGTTGAAATCAATTGGTCCGGCTGATTCCGTGGATAAACATAGCCAGTTTTTCCGTGTTCAATCAGTTCATCGCATAAAGGCCACCATCTGGCTATGACCGGTATCCCGGAAAAATAGGCGTCGAGAATTGTTCCGGGTATGCCTTCGCTTTTAAAATGTGTGGGAAACAAAAGCGCATAGTAATTTTTGAGTATATCAGTGCTTTCATTCCTGTCGGCTATGCCACGGTATTGCACGTCCGAATTTTCCTTCAGCAATTGTTCGAACCTGGCTTCATAGCCTTTCTCAACAGGTCCGTATATATCAAGCGCAACCCGCTTTCTCCCGAACTGTCTGTTGATCTGCGATACAGCGCTCACGGCGTCTTCAATCCCTTTTTCAGGCATGACTCTGCTGAATGTGCAAAACCTGAAAGGCTCCTGGCGGGAATAAACCAAATCCTCTGCTTTTAATATCTTCAGGCTTTTGAAATTGGGGATATAAACGGCGTTTTCAACGCTCAATCCTTTTAGTTCCCGAACCAGATTCCTTCCTTCCATCCAATTGCCTTTGAAGCTGTTCAGATACTTACGCCAATGCGCTTTTGTTTTTGTTTCTTCGGCAAGCTGTCCGGCGATGGCATAATGGTATATTTCCTTTCCAAAGCCTTTTGCAAAGCAATACAGGATCGGGAACAGAAACCTCCTCCCTTTTTCGGACAGCAGAACCACGATTTTTTTATTTCGGAATAAGGCGCGAAAAAAAGCCACGACAAACTTGGCAGGGTTCTTTTTGATATAATACGTGTCCGCCTTGTCTATTTCTATGTCTTTCGGTTTTCTGCGGATCATAGCGTCGTAGAGAGAAAGCGTTTTCACGGTCTGACCGTCATGAAAGCGCTCATTCCCGCCAAAATGGCCGATGATCGCAATGCGCGTATCAGATTTCATATTTTCAGTTTATTCCCCATTTCTTTCAAAAAATCTTCAGTAAAGTAGGGGAACACGCACGCTGCTGGGGAAAACGTCAATTCGCCGAAGTAAATCTGATCATTCATTTCATAGAGATCGACCCGAACAAAGTCGAAGTCCTCAGACAGTTTTTTTGACATTTCGATCATTTCGGGAAAGCGCTTTGGTTTTTGCACTTGGTTATTTCCCGGCGTTTCGCTGCCGTCGCCGCATATGACGGGCAAATGGTTCCATTCCATGTCGTAACAATCCAGCGTCGCCCGCATTGCTTTATCGCCGTCCGCGTGCCGATCTGACACGGCAAGCACAAACGTTGGCACGCCGTTCAGACAGTGAATCTTATAATCCGTCAGGCGCGACATATCCCCCAAATATTTTTCGGCGTAAACGCGATGCGGTATTACGGCGTAATGCGGTTCAAGCGAGTACGTTCCGTAAGTGGTATGAAACCATCTTTCCATCTCCTGACGGCATTTTTTCCTGTCCATCGCTGCTTTCTGCGGAACAATATAATTCATCTTGCATCCATGCGTTGCCTTAAGAACAAAGCTTTCTGGCAGTAAAGAAAAATCCACGCTGTCAGGGCTTTCCCACGGCCCGCCGACAAGAGGCACGAGGTTTTTTTCATATCCTTTTTGCGCCACGTAATCCCTTACCGCGTATTTATCCGAACAGACTGACGCTGACGGCGATTGTTGATGCAGCTCGATATAAGCGACTTTATCGGCCAACGTCACAGGACATTTCAGATTCAGGGAACGCTTCATGCGGAATTTGGCGTCAAATGTTTTCGCGGCGTCTATTCCGAATACTTTTGTCAGCGCGGAAAGAAACCAGCCATAGAATATCTTTATATTCACTGTTTCTCCTTCACGGTTTTCTTCTTCAGGCCAATTCCCGTACCCTTGACAAACGCCCAGCAGCCCAGCTCATACATACTCCTGGCCGCATCATGCCCTTCAATCTCATGGTAAAGTTGCCAATGATACTTTGCCTGAGCCAGCTTATTACTGCTGACGCTCATGTTTCTTCCTCTCCGGTAGACTGCCAGCACATCCTCCATTCCGTAACAGTACCTGGTTCTTTTCAATACCTGCAGCCACAGCGCAAAATCATTTCTTTTCCGGATGGAGGGCACCTCAAATTTGCCGAGCGCATCCTGATCATACATCGCGGTCAGGCTGCCGATCGGATTTGAAAGGCGAATGCATTTTTGATACGTCGTCTTGTTCGGCGGGATCATTACTGTATGAAGATCATTGCCGTTGGCGTCAATCTGCCTGTAAGCTGTGCAGCTGAATATCGCCCCTGTTTTTTCCATGAAAGCGATCTGTTTTTCCAGCTTATCCGGCGTCCAGAGATCATCGGAATCAAGGAAAGCGCAGTACTTGCCTGACGCTCTTCTGATTGCTTCATTGCGGGCGGCCGCCGGCCCGCCGTTTTGCGGAAGACGGGAATAATGAATATTGGGATACTTTTCCAAATAAGGTCTTAGGATCTCGACGGTATTGTCTGTACTGCAATCATCCGCTATTTCGATCTCCCAGTCCGTGAACGTCTGCGCTATGACCGAATCGATCGAAGCCGCTATATAGTTTCCACAGTTATATGTGGGCATGATGACGCTCACAGAAACAGCCATTCTCTTCTCCCATTCTCCATAACGATTCCATAGCTTCCCCCTCCGGCCTGCTTCGCCGGCTCTGCCCGAAGCTATGTCCCTCATTCTTCCGGCCGGGCAAGCCGCGCCGTGCCGGCTTCGATGAGTTCCTGGTCATTTCCTAAAAACGAAAGGGCAGCCGTTCTCGCTCAAAACAACCGACGCTTGACTGCCGCTTTCTCGGTTTCCACGTCATTTACCGTTTTTCTTCACGCCCTGGGTCTTTTCCCGCAGAAACAGGATTGCCGCCGTGGCAAAGAGCAGCTGAATATCGATCAGCAGGCCCATATGGTTGATATAGAGCAAATCAAACTGGAGCTTTTCATAGGGGTCGATGTTATACTTTCCGTAGACCTGGGCATAGCCGGTCAGGCCGGCCTTGACCTGGAGACGGAGGCGGAAATCCGGGAGGTCTTTTTCGTACTCCGCCGCGATTTCGGGGCGTTCAGGACGGGGACCCACGAAGCTCATATCCCCGGCCAGGATATTGAACAGCTGGGGCAGCTCGTCCAGACGGCACATGCGGATGAAACGGCCAACGGGGGTAACGCGGTCGTCGTCCTCTCCGCTGCTCAGGCGGGGCCCGTCTTTTTCCGCGTCAACGCGCATAGAGCGAAATTTGAGGATTTTGAAGCGCTTGCCGTTCCGGGTGAGGCGCACCTGACGGTACAGAGCGGGGCCGCCGTCGTAGAGCCGCACAGCCAGGGCGACGGCCAGCATCAGGGGGCTGAGAAGCACGATCCCGGCCAAGGAAGCAGAAATGTCGAACAACCGCTTCACGATGCGGTATTCCGGCATCGGAAGGCTGCGGTTCACGTATAGCACCGGCGTGTCGAACGCCTGGACATGGACAGCCTCCTGCATGATCACGTCGCCCATGTGGGGCAGGAAGAAGCCGGGAATGCCCATTTCCTTGCAGTATTTCAGGATGCCGTTGCGGCAGCGGCTGTTCACGCCCGCCACGAACACGGCGTCAAAGCCTTCCAGCTCCGGTTTCAGTTTGTAAAAGCTGCCGTCGTATTGCAGTTCTTTCGTGATCTTGTACATCCGTTCTGTGGGCTTTCCTCCCATGGCACCCAGCCTGCGCCGGTCCTGTTCGTCCCGATAGATCAGGATGGTTTTCCGGATAGGGTTCAGGCGGAAAAAGAGCCTGTTCCCAAACCACGACCAGGCGATGTCCAGCGCCGCGTCAGCCGCCAGCATGGGCAGGAACCACAGCGGTGAAATCCATTTGTTCCAGGCGAAAGAAACGACCGCATAAAGAATGATAAAGGAAATAAACTGCGTCAGCATCTGCGAAAACACCAGCATCCTGATCCGGGTATATCCCAGCAGATAGGCGTTGTACGTGCGGCTGAAAAACAGCAGGAACGCGCCATACCCGGCGGCAGCGTAGTAATTATAACGAAAGCCCACGTCCTCCACGGCAAAAACCGCGTCGTACCGGAACAGCATCCAGAAAATGAAGAACAGGCCAACGGTCGCGATATAATGCAGCAGCGTGATGCACGACAGAAACAGCTGGTTTTTATATTTTTCGTTGGATTGATTCATATGCGTCTTTTTTTCGGAAAAATCGCTTTGCCTCGCTTTTCTTCCGCCTCATCTATTTATTGCTCGCCCAACTAAATCATGAATTATCTGCGGGCGATAAATCGGTCCATCCTGCGTCACTCAACCTTGAAATATCCTTCGGCCCTGGGCTGCCGCCCGGCCTCCGCTAAAAACAATCCACCGGATTGTTTTTC
>JAFWQM010000145.1 GCA_017509065.1 Clostridia bacterium | reverse complement strand
GTTCGCCCCTTGCCAGCATAGGTTTCAGGAGGTTGCCAGCGTCCATGCTGCCCTCGGTCTTGCCCGCGCCGACGATGGTGTGCAGTTCGTCAATAAAGAGAATGATTCTGCCTTCGCTTTTTTTGATTTCGGCAAGGACTGCCTTCAAACGTTCTTCAAACTCACCGCGGAATTTGGCTCCTGCAATCAGGGAACCCATGTCCAGGGAGAATACAGAGCGGTCTTTCAGGCTGTCGGGCACGTCGCCGCGCACGATACGCAGGGCCAGGCCCTCGGCGATGGCGGTTTTGCCCACGCCGGGTTCGCCAATCAGAACAGGATTGTTCTTGCTCTTACGGCTCAGGATGCGGATCACGTCGCGGATTTCGCTGTCGCGGCCGATGACGGGGTCCAGCTTGCCCTTCCGCGCCATGTCCACCAGGTCGGAGCCATATTTAGCCAAGGCGTCATAGGTGTCCTCCGGGTTGTCGCTGGTGACCCGGGCCGCACCGCGCACGGCGGACAGGGCTTTCAAAAACGCCGCTTCCGTGATGTTCAGCCGCTTGAACAGCGCGCCTACGTCCTTATCGGCGCACTTGATGAGGGCAAGGAACAAATGCTCCACGGAGATGTATTCGTCCTTCATCCGGGCCGCTTCGTCGCTGGCGGCGCGCATGGCCTTATCCATGTCGGATGAAATATAGACCTTCCCCTCCTCCCGGGACAGGCCGCGCACCTGGGGCAGCTTTTGCAGGATGGCGTCCGCGCCTTGGCGCAGCGCGTCCGCGTCCACGTTCATTTTCGCCAGCAATTGAGGAATCAGCCCTTCGGGCAGGTTCAGAAGCGCGGATAACAGATGCGCCTGCTCCAATTGCTGATGGCCGCGCTCCTGGGCCATGCGCTGGGCCAACTGGATGGTTTCCATGGATTTCTGGGTGTAGGAATTATTACTCATACATTTCAACCCCTTTCGGGTAAAACTACGTTGGTGAAGATCAATCCTGACTATCTTTGACCTTCATACATATTGTACCACTTTTTCCCCCCGTGTCAAGACCCTGCGCAATTTTTTTTGTTTTTCCTTTTGCCCGCGAAAAACCTTGTTTCCTGTCGATAAATATGCTATGATAAATTGGGGTAAGATGGAAACGGTTAAAGGAGGCCTGACGGATGCCCGTCCCTGGACGATTCACCGGATGTGATCTGGATAACCTGACGCCGCTATGCATGCCGTGGCAGGAAGAGAACGGCATGATGCAGGCCGCTTTTTCCCGCGTCAGCGCTTTGCTTTCCCTTGAACTTGCCTCCACCGCTTACGATATGGAAACGGACCTGTGGGAGAAAGCCGGATGGCGCGATTTTTCCTATCAGGTGGACAATACGCTGCTGACCGGCCCCGCAGTGAACCGCGAGGGCAAAGGAATGATTGACGGCGTAGTGAGTGAATACTATCAGCAGCTTGTCAAATCTCGTCTGAAACGTCAGAATCCCATCAGCCAAATCATGGGCACGCTGCGCCAGCGCGAGGGCAGCGACACCTGCAAAGCCGTGATCATGCTGCATCCGCTGTCGGGCGGGCAATACCTGGTTGCCATCGGCTTCATGGGTACGGGCAAGCGGGTGTACGACTGGATCTCCAACTTCCGCGTCAGCCGGGCGGAGAGGATGCACAACGGTTTCCTGCAGCTGACAAGGCAGTTTGAAGCAAATTTCAATGCCATCCAATTCCCGGAAACGGCGCGTGAACTGGGCCTGGACAGGCTGACGCTCAGCGACGTACTGCTGGAATGCCGCAGACCAGGCAGCAGATTCCGCGTATGGACAGCGGGCCACAGTCAAGGCGGGGCCATCATGCAGCTGTTCGCCTATATGGAGGTTCAAAAGGGGCTGCTGAAACAGAACATGCTGGGATACAGCTTCGCCTCCCCCAGCGTGGTGTACGATCATCCCCCCTGCGAGCTGAGCGCTTTTCCCCTCTGCCACATCATCAACGCGGACGATGTGTTCCCGCGCACAGGCGCATCCTTCCACATCGGGCGCTGCCGCGTGTTCTACCCGGATGAGCGAATGCGGAAGCGGTGTTACGGCAACTTGTATGAAAAGGATGTGTTCCGCGCTTGTCTGAGATTGACCCGCAACGTGACGGACAGCGGCAGAGCATTTCTGACCGTGCTCGCTACGCTGCAGGTGCTGCAGGAAGCTTCCTCGGACGAAGCCCTCTCCATGCTCAACGGTCTGATCGGCAGCCTGATTCCCGACAGGATCGTGTCCGCCGTTAGCGGGCGCGGGGACGACCTGATCAAAGCGCTGATCCAGCGGGTAAAGCAGGGCTACACGGTGGCTACCGGAAACGCCGAACCGCCCGGGCAAACGCTCGCCGCGCTGCGATTCCGTATCTCCGGCCTGCTGAAAGCATACGGCAGCGTTGCGTTTTCCAAAGGCTTTCTGAGCGCGCTGGCCCTCCCGCATAAGCTGCGGGGCCCTGTGGCCGGGAACGCTCTCGCCTCTTATCAGTATATCGTAACGGAGCGTTTCGGCGAACTCCGTTCCAAACTCTGGTGCGCCCCTGCCAGCCGGATGGAAAACGGCGTCCGCAGGGTACCCAGACGCATGCCCGCCCATCCCAAAGCGGGACTGAGCCGTGAAATCAACCGCCGCGCCGAGCGGAAAAAAACACGCAGGAGAATCGTATGAATTTTCAAAGCGTACTGACGCTGCTGGGAGGACTCGCCTTTTTCCTCTTCGGCATGCGCACCATGGGCGAAGGGCTGGAGCGCGCGGCGGGGCCAAAGCTGAAGAACCTTCTTTCCATGATGACCCGGAACCGCTTCATCGCGCTGCTGACCGGCATCTGCGTGACCGCCATCATCCAGTCCTCCGGTGCGACGACGGTGATGGTGGTCGGCTTCGTGAACGCGCAGCTGCTGACGCTGGCCCAGTCCGTAGGCGTCATCATGGGCGCGAACATCGGCACGACCGTCACGTCGCTGCTGCTGTCCATCAAGTTTGATCCCGGCCCGGTGTTCGCCTTCATCGGCATCCTGATGATGACGGTGTTCGACAAAAAAGAAACCGTCAAGCAGGCGGGCACGGTCTGCATGGGCCTGGGCGTGCTGTTCATCGGCATGGATCTGATGAGCTCCTCCACCGAGCCGCTCAAAGAATGGCCCGTGTTCCTCAATCTTATGCAGGGCATGCGCAATCCCATCGTTGGCATACTGATCGGTATCGTGGTCACAGCGCTGCTGCAAAGCTCGTCCGTGTCCGTCGGTATCGTGCAGGTGCTGGCCGCGGGCGGACTGGTGAGCATGCAGGGCGCGCTGTATCTGCTGCTGGGCGCGAAGATCGGCGCGTGTACGCCGTCGCTCATTTCCATGGCCAATTCCCGTACGGCAGCGAAGCGCACCGCGATGATCCATCTGGTTTTCAACCTGCACAGCGCCTTAATCTTCCTGATTCTCAGCGCGTTCCTTCCCCTGACGCAGTGGGCGGAAATGCTTGTGCCAGGCAATCCCAAGCTGTGTGTATCCATGATGCACATCTCCATCAGTGTCATCAGCACGATCATCCTCTTCCCCTTCGGTGACTGGCTGGTGAAGCTGGTGTGCCTCATTGTGCCCGGCAAGGAGGAAGAGGAGACGCAGCTTAAGCTGATGTTTTACGACGAACGCCTGCTGAAAACGCCCTCCCTGGCCGCAGACCAGCTGTACCGCGAGGTATGCCGCATGGGACGCGAGACCCACGATCATCTGATCCTCGCCATCGACGCGCTGAGCACGCTTGATCTTTCCCAGGAGCAGAAAATCATCGAGCACGAGGATCTGTCTGATTTCCTGGAAGAAGCTATCACCGAGGGCCTGGTGGCCGTGATGCCGCTGGAGCTGAGCGAACATGAAAGCAAACGGATCGCCAACCTGTTCCATGTGGTCACCGACTTGGAGCGCATCAGCGACCACGCCATGAACATCCTGAACCTGACCCATGAGCGCATCGACCGGAACGCAAAGATCTCCGAAAAAGCCACGCAGGAGCTGGAAGAGCTGTTCGTCTTTACCATGCAGGTGCTGGATGCCGCATTGGAAGGCCTGGAAGAATGGGGCATTCCCGATTCCATCATGACAGCCTTGAATCAGGCGGAGCAGACGGTGGACGACATGACCGAATCCCTGCGCAAAAAGCACATCGACCGGCTGAAAGAAAAAAAATGCGCGCCCAAATCCGGCGTCATTTTCCTGGAAGCCATCAATTGCCTGGAGCGCGTGGCCGACCACGCCATGAACATCGCTTCCTGCGCCAGGGAAGAACCCCTGCATTCGCACACAACGGTATAAACCATTACGAAAAGAAATGGCGCAAGCTCCGTATATCGGACTTGCGCCGTTCTTTTCTTCTCTTTATCTGCGCATATTGATCCACCGCAGCACGCGGCGGAAGTCCATCCGCAATTGCAGCCAAGCCTGTTTTCCGAAAAACAGGACAAAGGGGAGGAGCGAGAATACCAGTGACAGCTTATAGGGCAAGGGCAGGATGACGAGCTGATAAATCAGGTAAGCGCCCCAGGCCCAACCGATCCACCGCATTTTGACCGGCAGGATAAAGAACAGCATAATTTCATGCTCGGGATACAGCACCGCGAACGCCAGCAGCAACGACAGGTTCAGGTATTCGTTGGTCGTCGCGCCGGTGATAAAGCCGGACACGATGTTACCAAGGACGCCGATGGCGTAATAAATATTGAACCGCGCACTGCCCCATTGGTTTTCCAGCGCTGTGCCAAGGAAGTAATAGAAATACAGGCTGAACAGCACCCAGATGATGCTGCTTGTGGGCGGTAAGAAAATGAACGTGATGATACGCCAGATTTCACCCCGCAGGATCAGGTCGCGGTTAAAGTACAGCAGGTACCACGCGCTCCGCGCGAGCGGCAGATATTCCAGCACGAACACGCCAAGCATGGCAAAACACAGGTATTTCATCAGATTGGGGATATAATGCCGCCCGATCTTCCTCTCCAGTTTGTTGAGCCAGTTCATTTCGAGCACCTCCTCACTCTCTTCAAACTCCCATCCGTACAAACACATACACAATCGCCGCGACGATGCCGGCGGCAGTGAGCAGCAGGCCAAAGGAAATGGCGTTGGTGATATAGGTGCCGTACCGGTCATCGTCCGGGGCGCGGCGACGAATCAGCCTGCCGGGCACAAGGCCCGCTTGATACAACGCTTCTGTGATGGCGCAGGACAGGCGCGTGATGGGATTGTGGTCCTTCGCGTACTGCAAATCTGTTCGGCTGGTCAGGAACAGGGAACGGATGAAGAGCAGCGCCGTATCCATAAACAAATCAAATACGCGGCTGACGGCGACGCATACGCCCGGCAGGAACTTCATGAAGAACCAGCTTTCCGGCAAGTGATCGAGGAAAGAAAACACCGCCGTGATTCCCTTGGGTATCCACTCCCTGACGAGCTTACTGTCGGGGAAATGATCAAAGAAAGAGAATACCGACGTTACAGCCCTGGGAATCCACACCGTCACCAGTTTACTGTTTGGAATATAGTCAAGGAATGAGGCAATTGTCGTTCCTAACCATGGCAGGAACCGGACGAAAACCGGGCGATAGAAGATTTCTTCCAAGTCGAGTCCCTTCGGCCAGCGGTTCAGGTAGCCTTTCTCCCTGTTATACAGCAGCGTGTGCACGAAGAGCAGATACACCGCCACGCCGATGGCCAGGCTGATTCCGCCGCCGATGAGATTGGTAAGCGAGAAGAATTCCACCTCATGGCTGAGGGCGGGCCGGTTCAGGAAAGAAGCGCTGGCCTGTGTCAGCGGCAGTAATATCTGATTTGGGAAAATGCCGATTCCGAGCAGCGGAATTACTGTCAGTGCCAGCACGAGACCGGAGCGGAAGGTCATGGAATGTCCGTTCATCTCGTCGTAGTGAGCCTGCCTGTGTTCATCCGGGTTCTTCTGCCAGAACAGGCAGATGTAGAGTTTCAGCATATAGGCGGTGGTCAGGCCCGCGGCGAACAGGAACACCCATTCACAGAAGCGGTACACGGAGAAGCCCTCGATCTCCTCCGCCAGCTCCACCAGGCCTTCGTGGATCATGGTTTTGCTGGTGTAGCCGTTCATCCCCGGCACGCCCGCCAAGCCCAGCGCGCCGATCAGGAACACGATATACAGCAGGATCTTTCCCCTGCCGAAGCCGCGCAGGTCAGACAAGTCCAGGGTATGGGCTTTCATGTAGACCGCACCGGCGCACAGGAACAGGCAAAGCTTCAGCAGCGAATGGTTCACCATGTGCCCTACCGCACCCGCCGCGGCCAGCGCGCCGTGATGCCCCAGGAGCATGGCGCAGGACAGGCCTATGGTGATATAGCCGATCTGGGACATAGAGGAGCATGCCAGGGTTCGTTTCAAATTGACCGAGAACACGCCCAGCACCGCGCCAAGGGTCATCGTGAACAGACCAAGGCCCAGCATCACATGGCCGAACACGGGATTGTCGCCCATGATGTTCATACCGATGACGATCACACCGAAGAGCCCCGTCTTGGTCAGCATACCGGAGAGCAGCGCACTGGCAGGGGCAGGGGCCACGGGATGGGCTTTCGGGAGCCAGATGTGCAGCGGAACCATGCCCGCTTTGGCGCAGTAGCCGACCAGCATGAGGCAGGCGGGCAGAATCAGCTTCGCGTTTCCCCCATTTTGCCGCAGCGCGTCAAAGGACAGACTACCGATTTCTTTCCAGGCCAGGAACATACCCATCAGCGTCACCATGCCGCAGGCCACGGATACGCCAAGATACGTCTGCGCCGCCCGCATGGCTCCCGGAGTTTCCTCATGCGCCACCCAGGGATAGGAGGCGATGGACATGATCTCAAAGAAAACGAAGGTGGTATACAGGTCGTCGGAGAAGAACACGCCCACCACGCCGCAGAGGGTAATCAGCGTAAAGCAGGCGTAGCGGCCCCGGTTCCCCCCATGACCCGCGAAGTACTCCAGCGAAAACTGGCAGGCCATCGCCCACATGAAGCAGGCCAAGAGCACGTACAATGCCCGGAAGGCATCCACATAGAAGGTCAGGCCCAGCCCAAGTATGGAAGGAAACCAAAGGAAGATTTCCTCTCCATTCCACACCCGGCAAAACAGCCAGCCTGCCAGCGCAAGCTCGCCCAGGGTGAAGAGCCGAAGGAACAGTTCCCTAAGGCTGTCCCTAATTTTCCCCATCAGCGGGGCGATCACCGCGCCTGCCAGCGGAAGCAGCAGCATGGACAAAAGAATCATACGATGCCTCCTTCCGCAAGCGCCGTGAGATAATCCATGATCCGGCCCGCGAAGATACCGGCGGCAATCAGAAGCAGGCACAGTAAGGTCAGAGAAATCTTCATGCAGGGACCGGGATCAAAGGATCGGTTTTCCAATTCCGCCTCCGGACGCACGAAGTACGCCGGGAACACCACGGTAAATATGTAGATACAGGTCAGCACCGCCGAAACCAGCAGCGCGATGCCGCCGACGAAAGCCCAGGGATTCTCCATACGAAACGCGGCGGTCACCAGGGCGTACTTGCTCACGAACCCCGGCAGCGGCGGCACGCCCATAAGCGACAGGCCGGCGATGGTGAACGCGCAGAACGTGACCTTCATCCGGCGTCCCATGCCGTGGATCTGGCGAACCTGCGTGAGGCCCGTTTGGGTCAGCACCGCGCCCGCGCAGAAGAACAGGATGATCTTCATGAGGCCGTGAAACACCATATGGGACAGCCCCGCGGCCATGCCCTGCTCGTTCAAAAGCGACAGGCCGAGCAGCATATAGCTCAGGTTGCTCACCGTGGACCAGGCCAGCCGTCGCTTCAAATGCTGTTCCCGCACCGCCATCACGGAAGCATACAGCACCGTGGCTGCGCTGAGAATAAGCATAACGGTCTGCACCCACGTTCCCCGCAGGGTGTCCATCGGCACGGTATAGTAGAAAAACCGCGTCACCGCGAACACACCCGCGTTCACCACGGCCACGGCGTGCAGCAGGGCGGTGACAGGCGTTGGAGCCACGGAAGCCACGGGGAGCCATCGGGAAAGCGGCAGCACCGCCGCTTTTACGCCAAAGCCCAGGAAGCCCAGCAGGCACAGCGCCCGGAACCAGGCCATGTCAGCGCCCTCCGGTAAGGCGGCGTTTCTGCTGAACTCGTCCAGGCCGAAGCCGTTCAGGCCCAGCATGGCTATAAAGCCCAGCGCCGCGCCGCCGATGAGATACAGCATGTACTGGAGCGCCGCTTTTGTGGAAGCGCCGTCCTGCTCATGCCACACCAGCGGCACCGTGCACATGGTCAGCAGTTCATAAGCAACGTAGAGGGAAAACAGATTATCCGCCGCTGACAGCAGGATGGCCGCGCCGTAGGTGAAAAGATACCAAGAAAAAAAGTTTCCCTCGCGCCTCTCATGGCGCATATACTCGATGGCGTACAGCACCGAAAGTGGCCACAGCGCTGCCGCCAGTCCGATATACACCCGGCCCGCTCCGTCCAGGCGCAGGGCAAACACGAACTGTTCTGATAATTGGAACAGCTCGAATCTTTCCCCGCCGTCCGTGAATGCCAGATACCCCACGAAGGCGGAGGTCAGGCAGGCGGACAGCAGAGCAGCGGTCATCCGCAGGCCCCGTTTCGCGTTCCGAAGCAGAGCAATCACCCCGCCCAGGACCACCGGCAGCAATGCGCAAATCAGCAATTGCATTGGTTTTTAACTCCTTACAGCAGGCTTTGGGCGACGGTCTGGAAATAAGCGATGATCGGCCCGGAGAACATGCCGAGCAGGACGATCAAAGCGGAATACACGCCCATGGGAAGGAGCATCTTCCAGCCGGCTTCGCAGTTCGGTTCGGGCTTTACGTCCTCGCCGGGGAAGCAGCCCTTGATGACCACGGTAAACAGGTACGCCGCCGTCAGCACGGCGGAAATCAGCAGCGCCGTCGGACCGATCCAGCTGTAAGAAAACCCCGTCGCCAGCGCGCCCTGGGCCAGGTTCCATTTGCTGATGAAGCCGCCGGTGGGAGGGATGCCGACCAGGCCGAGGGACGCCACAGTGAAGAAGGCGTAGGTCCAGGGCATCCGCTTGCCCAGGCCCTCCATCTCGTCAACGTAAGTCTTTTCGGTCTTGTGGATGATAGAGCCCGCGCCCATGAACAGGGTGTTCTTCATGAGGGAGTGGAAGATCACGTGCAGCATGGCCCCCACGAAACCCCATTCTGTCAGCGTAAACAGGCCGAACAGCACGTAAGACACCTGGGACACGGAAGAATAGGCCAGGCGCTTTTTGAGTTTCTTTTCCTTGAGCGCCAGCAGAGAGCCCATGAGGATGGTGGTCAGCGTCAAAGCCAGCATGGTGTACTGCACCCAGGTGCCGCGGATACGTTCAGCGCCCGCGATGAAGAACAGCACCCGAACGATGCCCAGTACGCCCATTTTTGTGATGACGCCGGACAAAACGGCGCTCGCCGGGGCCGGGGCCACGGGGTGGGCCGTGGGCAGCCAACCGTGGAGGGGGAACATGCCAGCCTTCACACCAAAGCCAATCAGCATGGTGAGGAGAATCGCCATCGTGAAGCTCTCTTTCCCGACGATCTGTTCGGATGTGAGCATACCGGAAGCAAAGTCCCCGGTGCCACCGATGGCTCCGATGAAGAAAATACCGATCAGCGCTGCGCTCGCGCCGATGACGGAATAGATCAGATACTTGATGGCTGCGGCCACGGCTTCCTTGTCCCTGTTGTGCAGCACCAGCGGCACGGTGAGCAGGGTCATGGCTTCGTAGAACATATAATAGGTGACCAGATTGCCCGCCATGGCCAGCGCGTGCAGCACGCCCTGGGTGATGGTATAGAACAGGAAAAAACGCGCGGGATTCTCGTCATGCTCCAGGTATTCCTGGGCGTACAGTCCAACGCCGGGCCAGATGACCGCGAGCAGCAAAAGCCAGATACGGCTCACCCCGTCTACGCGCAGGGAAAAAGCGAGCATTTCCGTCCAGCGGAGCGAAACCTCCGGCATGTCGGGCTTGATCGCGCAGAAAGCCGCCAGCGCCGCGCCCAGCAGAATGGTCATCAAGGAAGCTTTGTGCAGCGCTTCGCCCGTCAGCCGCAGCCACCGCCACAGGCAGGCCAGCACGATGGGAAGCAGGATCGCAAGTATCATCATCAAAACCATATATTTCTCCCCCTATCCGATTATGCGAAGACCGCAATGCCTTGTTGAATCCATTTCATGACCTCGCCGCCGAAAACGCCGAGGACGATATTGAGAATGATCAGTATAACCATGGCGAACGTGAACGGCTTGTCGCTGTACATCGGCGTGTATTCCGTATCCTCCGCCGGGCGGTACAGCGTCAGCGCCGTCCGGAGCAGATACGCCACGTTTAAGGCGGTGCTGACCGCCAGCGCGGCCAAGACCGCCGCCATCCGCCAGCCGCCCAGTTCCACAGCGGCGTTCGCAAGATAAATCTTGCTCGCGAATCCGCCCAGGATTGGCACGCCCACCAGCGAGCACGCGCCTGTCAGGAACGCGAGTGCAGCCGGCGGCGCTTTTTTCGCCGCGCCGCGCAGAGCGGGGAGGGTATCGTGCCCGCCGGCAGCAAGGCGCAGTCTGTTGCCCGAAAGGAACAGCATGGATTTCGCTGACGAATGCGCCAGGATATGGAACAGCGCCGCGGCAAACCCCGCCTTTGTTCCCAGGGCGATGCCCAGGAAGATATAGCCGATCTGCGCCACCGAGGAATAGGCGATCATCCGCAGCATATGCCTTTGCCGGATGGCGTGCACCGAGCCCATGATCACGCCTACCAGGGCATACAGAAGCAGCACATCCTCGATATGCCGGGTAAACGCATCTTCTCCCGCTGCGCGAAAGAAAATCTTCACCAGCAGGAAAATATACATCTTGGACACCACGCTGCTCAGCACCGCGCTGGACGTGGCCGTGGACGCGCTGTAAGCGTCGGGCAGCCAGGTGTGGAAGGGATACAGGGCGCTCTTGATGGCGATGCCCATGGTCATGAGCAGGAAGGACAGGTACAGCGGCATGGAATACCTGTTTTCCGCAACCAGCTCCCGAACTGCCGGGCCCAGTTGCGGGAACAGCAGATGGCCGGTCAGGCAGTAGAGCATGCTCAGCCCCAGCAGAAACAGGCCGCTTCCCAGCAGGTTCATGATCATATACCGGGTTGCCGCCAGCATGGTTCTGCCCTGGTTCCGAGACAGGATCAGCGCGCACGCGGCGATGGTGCCGATTTCAATGAACACATAGCCCGTGAACAGGTCGTTGGTAAACGTCATGGCCGCCATGGCCGCCATGAGCAGGCAGAACACCGCGGCGTACAGATTGACCCGGTTCGGGGAAATATCCAAAGCGAACTGATTCCAGCCGCCCGCCAGCGAAAGGAGCATCACTGAAGCGAACAGCAGCCCCGTCAATGCTTCCACCGCGCCGACGCGCAGTTCATTGCCGAACGGCGCGCCGATCTCGCCCATTGCGAACACGAAGGATTCGTTTTCTGTCAGCGTGAAATACAGCAGGATCCCCATGCCCGCGCATACCAGCGCGGACAGAGAGAGCATCGCCTTCCTCGCTGATTTTGCTTTCAGCACAGAGCAGAGCGCCGCGCAGATCAGCGCGCAGACGATCATCAACAGGGGAAGATTCTGCCACCAAAGCATGGTCATCATTTCCCCTCTCTCCGTATTTTTTCGGCGATCTCGTCAATGTCCAGCGTGTGATACCGCTCGTACAGCCGAACCGTCAGCCCCAGCATCACGGCGGTCACGCTGACGCCCACCACAATGCCCGTCAGCACCAAGCCCGCAGGCAGCGGATTCACATAGGCGGCGGCATCGGTAACGCCCTCCGCGTAAATCGGGGCCAGCCTGGATTTAATATAGCCATAGGACGCCAAAAACAGGTAGATCCCGCTGTCCATCATGGAAAAACCGATGATCTTTTTCATCAGGTTTTTGTCCAGCAGAAGAAGCGTGAACCCGATACCGAACAGCGCCACGGCGGTCAGCTCGTCCAGATGGCCGTAAATCTGCGCCAGCATCAGAATTCCCCCTTCCGGAACATGGTGAACAGGGCGTACATCGTGCAGGCTACCACGCAGCCCACCGCGAAATTCAGCGGCAGGAGCAGCCCGCCGGACAGGATGTTCCCCGGCGTTCCCGTGGGAATATGGCTGTCCAGGCCGTTGGCGCCGGTGAAAAAGTGCCAGCCCTTCGCCAGCGAATAGAACAGCAGCGAGCAGACCGACAGCCATCTGAAGGTCTTATATGTGAAAAACTTTTCGATCTTCCGATACTCGAACGCATTCTGGTACAGGATCAGCCCCGCCCCCAGCACCGCGCCGCCGGAGAATCCGCCGCCGGGCGACAGGTGGCCGTTGAAGATGATATACAGCCCGAAGATCAGGATCAGCGGTGTCAGAAGCCGGGCGGCGGACTGGAGAATCACGTCGTGATGCGGCTCAAAATACCGCTCGAACGCGCCCTGCGCCAGGCGTTTCTTTTCGTCCCGCTCTCCGTAAATGCTCAGCATAAGCAGCACCGTGCACACCGCGATGAACAGCACATGGGTTTCCCCCAGCGTGTCAAACCCGCGGTAGCTGAGGATGATCCCGGTGACGATATTCATGGCCCCGGTTTCTTCTTTTGTGTGTTCCACGTAATACGCCGTCAGCTCGCTATCCATAAGCGTATCCGCTGCGCCGAAGCTTGGCATGCGCTCTGTCGCTTCCATGAGCAGAAAGATCAGCGCCAAAGCCACGGCGACTGCCAGCAACCGATACCACCAGGAATCGGCGAAGGCCTTGCGGGGTTTTCTGAAAGCGTCCGACGCGCTTTCGGCAGATTTCTTTTTTGTTTTTTTCTTTTCCCTTGCGGGCGCTGCTGGCGCGTCCTCGCGCAGCGCGTCCTGCATTTCGTCGTCCAGCGCGTTTCCGCCGTTTTCCAGCCAGTTCATAAAGGAAGCGAGGGGGTTATTCTTCCGCTTTTTCGACATCTTCCGCTTCCCCCTTTTCCCGGATTGCGTGGATTTTTTTCAGCGCGGCAAACATCAGGATGGACGATACGCCCGCGCCGACGGCGGCCTCGGTGATTGCCAGGTCGGGCGACTCCAGCAGTATCCACACCACCGACATGGCCAGTCCCTGGGCCATGAAGGTGATCACAGCGGCCAGCAGATTCTTCGTCAAAGCGACCGCCAGCGCGCAGACGATCATGAACAAAAGCAGGATGATATTCAGGGCTTCCATTCTTTCGCCTCCGCTTCAAAGCGCTTTTCATCCGTTTCGCGCACAAGCCGCGCGATCAGGTGGCTGCACACCGGGCTGGTGATCCAGACCAGCGCCACCACCAGCAGGATCTTGAGCGTCGCCGGGCTGAACCCGGCGTAAACCACCGCCGCCAGCGCCATCAAAAGCAGGCCCAGTGTGTCCGCCATGCCGGCGGGATGCAGGCGGTTCACGGAAAAGCGGAACCGATTCACGCCGATCACCGCCGTGATCTGGATAAACAGCCCCGCCAGCAGCAGGAAGGCAAAAACAGCCTGACGAACGTATTCAAGCATCCTTCTTTTCCTCCCTCGCTTTTTTCGCGCGGTGGAGGCCGATATAGATCCTGCACAGCAGCACCACCGCCAGGAAGCTGAGCATGGCGTAGATCAGCGCGATATCCACAAGATAGTCTTCCTTCATCAGCAGCGACAGAAACAGGATGATCGTGATCACAAAGGTGCCGGTCATGTTCACCGCCACGATCCTGTCCGACGTGGAGGGCCCTCGCACCGCGCGGAACAGGCACGCGAACAGGCACAGCGACAGGGCGATCATCGCTACCTGCATCAATAATGTATAAAGATTATCCATGCAGCGCCTCCTCGATTTTCAGCAGCTTCTTTTCAAAAATCAGGCCGTCCAGCCCTTCCGCCAATTCCGGCCGCAGGCAGTGCACCGTGACCTCGTCTCCCTCCAGCGACACGGAAATCGTGCCGGGAGTCAGCGTAATGGCATTCGCAAGGGCCATTTTCGCGAGGCGGGATTTCAGACTCGTATGGATTGTCCGCACCGCCGCATCCGCTTCGCCGAAGTATACGATGTGGCACATATTCAGGTTGGCCTTCACGATCTCCCATATCACCGTGAAGCAGTACCCGATGATCCGTGGCAGACAAAGATACAGTCTTCCTTCCTTTTTAAAAGACCAATCACAAGCCTTCCACATAAACAGCATCGCCGCCGCCGTCACCACCGCGCCGATCGCAGCCGTTTCCACGGTCAATCTGCCGTTCAGGATCATCCAGAATAAAAAAAACGCAAGCGCCATACTTCTCCCCTTTTCCTTAGAACAAAACGCCAGGAAGCGCGAAACTCTTTTCCATCCTAACCCGGATAAACCGAAGGAGTTCTCTGGGGGGAAACTGCTCTTTGGCGGCCAAAGAGCAGTTTCCCCCAGACCCCCTTCCGAGAAAGCCATAAAGGTTTTCGGACTTTTGCCTTCTTCCGAATACTTTTTCTTATAAGCGCTTCATCTCAGCTTCCGGTTTGCCTGTTCAGTATACACGAATCCGGTCATTTTCACAATACCCCGGGCGAAAGAAAACAGCCGGAAATATGGCAAACCGCATTTTATATCGAAAGAATGCTTTATCACTTCAAAACTATTTCAAAAATGTTACAAAAATATAATGAAATCATGAATTCTTTGTGCCGAAAATTTGCAATATTTGTACGAAATTATCTCTTGTGCGTATATTATATCTTTGTTATAATATGTTTAGAAATAAATTGCCCACTGATCGCATTTCGACGGGCATTTGTTTTCATATAAACTGAAAGCGAGGTTTTCTATGAAGCGGAAAACGATCAGCAAGGCTGCTCTTTCTTTGCTTCTTGCGTTTGCAATACTGTGTTCCGGCTGCGCTGCCGCAAAGCCTGTCCCCTCCGCGACGGCGACGCCCGCGGCGAATCAGCAACAGGACGCTTTCCAGCGCTTCAACCGCACCGATCTGAGCGCGTTTGACACGGTCATCACCTTGGTGGGCTTCGCCGCGGATCAGGCTTCCTTTGACCGAGCCGCTGACAAAGCCTTTGAAATCATTCAATCTCTCGATCATATTTTTGACGGATACAACGCCTACGAAGACCTGCATAACCTGTACTACGTCAATCAGCACGCGGCGAAAGAGCCCGTGGAAATTCCGGAAGATCTCTTCCGCCTGATCACCTGGTGCAAGGAGCAGTGGGCCGCAGACCGCCGGGAAACGAATATCGCCATGGGCGCGGTGCTGTCCATCTGGCACGAATACAGGAACACGGGCATCCTGAATCCGGAAAAAGCCCAGCTTCCCCCTATGGAAAAGCTGACAGCGGCGAGCGGTCATACTGATTTTGACAATGTAGTTCTGGACGCCGAAAAGCAGACCGTATTCTTTTCCGATCCGGAGCTGACGCTGGATATCGGTGCGGTGGCGAAGGGTTATGCCGCCGACGCGGTCGCCGCTTTGCTGTATGAGGACATGCCCTCCTTCCTGCTGAGCCTCGGCGGCAACGTATACGCCGGCAACGCGCCGATGGACGGGCGGAGTAATTGGGCCGTGGGCGTGCAGAACCCGGACATCAGCCAAAACAAACCCCTGGATATCCTCGACGTTCACGACAAAACTGTGGTCACCAGCGGTGACTACTGGCGCTATTACACCGTGGACGGGCAGCGCTACCACCACATCATCGACCCTGAGACCCTGATGCCCTCACTGAAAATGGTATCGGTCACCATCCTGTGCGAAAGCTCCATCCTGGCGGACTTCCTGAGCACCGCGCTGTTCGTGCTTCCCTACGAGGAAGGCCGCGCCGTCGCCGACGGCCTGAACGGCGTGGAGGTCATGTGGGTGCTGCCTGACGGAAGCATTCAGGCAACCGACGGAATGCGGGATTATGCCCGCAACCTGAAAAATCCTTCCTGAGGAGGATCAGTTTCAAGAACATGCAGAACAGTAAAAAACCGAAACAGACCGCTAATCTCCTGATCATCGCGATTCTTGTCGTCGTCGCGGCGGGCCTGCTGATCGCATCCCGTTTCATTCAATCTCCCAACGCCAACCTTTCACAGACTGAAATCCAAGACACCATCAAAGCCCTGGCAACCGAAACGCCGAAGCCGCTTCCGACGGAAACGGTTCAGGCTGTGGAAGCTGAAACAACTGAAGCGCCTGTGGCAAGATATGAAGAGCTCGCCAAAGGATATTTGTTCATTATCCTGGAAGACCGCATCTGGGGCATCGAACCTCTTGGCGAGGAACACGACGTGACGGTGGATCAGGGCAACGGCGTGGTTAATGTGATCCACCTGCAAAAAGACGGATTCTATATGCAATCCTCCACCTGCGATAACCAGCTCTGCGTCTCGGAAGGCACGGTCACGCTGACCAATTGGCAGGAGCGCATCCTCGGCCCCTGCGTCTACTGTCTGCCCCATAATCTGCAGCTGGAGCTCGTGGTGCCAAATCCGCAGCCGACCGAGGCCAGCGCTCCCGACGCCTGGACCAGGTAAAGATTTTGAGTCGGAAAACGTATTTCTCGGAACCTGGTGTTTATCGCCTCTTTGACAATTTGTTTCCTTTGGGCCGCGGAGGCCCTTTTCCCGAATATAACTGGGGTTCAATGAAGAAACTGTGTTTCCCTGACGGGAAACAGAGATAGGAGGACAGAACCAAGTGAAGAAACAACTTCCTGGCTGGGCGGTGCTGCTCATCATCACCCTGGTCGCGGGTCTTGCGCTGGGCGGCACCAACGCCCTCACCAAAGACCCCATCGCGCAGCAAGCCCTCATCAAAGCGGAGAACGCGCGCAAGGCAGCCCTGCCGGACGCCGCAACCTTTGAGGAACTGCCTCTGGCTGAAGGAGCATCCGTGGATTGGGTCTATGCCGGGCTCAAGGACGGCGCTCCCGTTGGCTACGTGGCCCAGAAAACCGTGAATGGCTTCGGCGGCAAGGTCGAGGTCATCGCGGGCGTTGACACGGCGAACGCTCCCGATACGTTCAAAATCGGCGGCATCACCGTGGGCGGTTCGGATTTCTCCGAGACCGCCGGCCTTGGCGCGCGCGCCAAAGAGCCCGCCTTTACCGACCAGTTCGTTGGAAAAACCTATCCGATCAGCTACATCAAGGCGGGCGGTGAGGCTACCGAAAGCACCGTGGACGCTTTGACCAGCGCCACCATCACCACCACCGCCGTGGTGAACGGCGTGAACGACATTGTGAAATACGTCAAGGCGGACGTGCTGGGTATCGCCGGCATTGAAATGCCCGCTAAGCCCGCGGACGGCGTGTTCTCGGCTTCCGAAAAGGGCTTCCGCGGCCCTGTGTACGTGGAAGCGGCCTTTGACGCGGCCGGGAAAGTCTCCTATATCAGCGTCGGCGATGAGAACTTCGCCGAGGATATCGGCGTGGGCGTCATCGAGCCGGACTTCATGATCCAGTTCATCGACAAGCAGATGCCTCTGGAAGTGGCTGACATTGACGTGATTGCTGGCGCGACTATCTCCTCCACCGCTGTGGTGAAGGCCCTGAATAACGCCTACGCCATCGCCGGCGGGGCGGAAATCGTGGTGCCCGAAACCCCGACCATGCCCGAGAAACCCGCCGAGGGCGTTTACAGCGCGTCCGCCGACGGCTTCCGTGGGCCTGTGTATGTGGAAGCCGCGTTCGATGACGACGCGAAAGTCACATATATCGGCGTCGGCGACGAGAGCTTCGCGGAGGATGTCGGCGCAGGCGTGAAAGAACCCGAGTTCATGATCCAGTTCATCGGCAAGACCGTTCCGCTGGAAGTGTCCGATATCGACACTATCGCCGGCGCGACCATTTCCTCCACCGCCGTGGTGAACGCGCTGAACAAGACGTACAACGCCAGTCAGGGCATCGTTGAAGAAGCGGTCGAAATCGTGATGCCCGAGAAGCCCGCTGAGGGCGTATTCAGCGCCGCCGAAAAGGGCTTCGCAGGCCCGGTGTACACCGAAGCGGCCTTTGACGCGGACGGAAAGATCACCTACATCTCCGTCGGCGACGATCAGTTTGCAGAGACTGAGGGATTCGGCGCGAAAGCGCTGGTAGCTGAAAACCTGTATCCCTTCATCGGCGCGCAGATGCCGCTGAATGTCGAGGATGTGGACGCCCTCTCCGGCGCGACCTTCACCAAGACCGCCATCGTGAACAGCCTGAACAAGGCTTACGCGGCCTCCAAGGGTGAAGTGGAAGAAGAACCTACGAAAGAACAAGCGCCCGCCGCTGAACCGGAAACGCCCGAAACCACCTTCGGCGCGGACGCGGAAGGATTCCAGAGCACCGTGCATGTAGAAGCCGCCTTTGACGGCGACAAGATCACGTACATGTCTATTGGCGACAAACGCTTCGACGAAACACCCGGTTTCGGCGCGCGCGCGCTGGAGCCCGAAGCCGCTGCCGCTTTCATCGGCAAGACCGTGCCCATGACCGTGGAAGATATCGACGTGCTCACCGGCGCGACATTCACCAAGACCGCTGTTGTGGAAGCGCTGAACAAAGCTTACGCGAAGTATCAGGCCGCGCAGGAAGCACCCGCGGAAGAAACCTCCGCCGCTCCTGAAAACGCCGTGACCGCTTCCGCCCAGGGCTTTGGCGGCCCCGTGGCCGTGGAAGCCGCGTTCGATGACGAAGGCAAGATCACCTATATCAAGATCGGCGACGATCAGTTTGCCGAAACGCCCGGCCTGGGCGCTCGCGCGCTGGAAGACGAATTCCAGGCGCAGTTCATCGGCAAGCAGATGCCCCTGACCCTGGCGGACATTGACGCCATCGCAGGCGCGACCGTCACCTCCACCGCCGTGGTGGATGCGCTGAACGAAGCATATGCCAGTATCGGCGCTGCTGCCGAACCTGCAGAAGAACCGGTCGAAGAACCCGTTGCCGAAGCTATTCCTGAAAACGTTGTGACCGCTTCCGCCCAGGGCTTTGGCGGCCCCGTGGCCGTGGAAGCCGCGTTCGACGAAGCAGGCAAGATTACCTATATCAAGATCGGCGACGATAACTTCGCCGAAACTCCCGGCCTGGGCGCACGCGCGCTGGAAGATGAATTCCAGGCGCAGTTCATCGGCAAGCAGATGCCGTTGACGCTGGATGGCATTGACGCCATCGCTGGCGCGACCGTCACCAGCACCGCCGTGGTGGATGCGCTGAATAAAGCCTATGAACAGGCGCAGCCTGCCGCTCCCGCGGAACCCGTCGCGGTCGAGGAGCCTCCGGAAGAAAAACCGGCTGAGCAGCCTGAAGAGACCGTTTCCGAAAGCGTTCCGATGAAAATCACCGCAGAGTTCGAGGATGGCAAGCTCACCGCACTGTCCATTGAGCCCGCCGAAGTGGAAGCCGAGATGCAGGAAAAGTTCCTTGGCGCTGAAATGCCCGTGAGCGTCGATCAGACGGAAAGCACCGCGCTGACCGTAGCCGTCGCGCTCAACAAAGCGTACGACCGTTATCTGGCCGAGCAGCCCACTGCCGAGCCCGAAAAAGAACCGGCTCAGACTGAAACGGAACCCGCCAAAATCGAAGGCCTTACCGCCGTGGAAACCATCAGCTTCTTCACTGACATTCAGGTAAAAGCAGCCTTTGAGGACGGCAAGGTCTCCGATCTCGCCATCGCGGACAAGCCCGTGGGCAGCGAAGCGGAATACGCTCCTAGCGCGGAGGAAGAAAGCCTGAAAGCCCTGTTCCTGGGCCAACCTCTGCCCCTGAGCGTGGACGCCAAGCTCACGCCCTACGCCGCTGCGGTCGCCGCCGCCATCAATCAGGCTTACGGCCCCGTTGATGTCGAAACGGCGGAGGAGCCCTCCGAAGAACCTGTTACGAAACCTGTTGAAGAGCCCGCAGCGGAACCAGTTGAAGAACCCGCTGCAGAACCTGCCGAAGAAAAGCCGGAGGAACCCGCCGCGTCCGAATTGGCGCTGCGCGTAACCGCGGAATTTGAAAACGACGTCCTGACCGGCCTGACCGTGCTGGAAAAAGCGGCGGACAGTGATGAATTTGTTCCGTGCGCTGAGGAAGAAGCGCTGAAAGAAAAGTTCATCGGCCAGGCGCTTCCTCTGGATACCAACCAGCCCTCCGTCCTGGAATCCGTCGCAGCCATCGGCATCAACAAAGCGTATTATGACGCCGCGCATGAAGCTGAAGCCCAGCAGCCCGTCGAAGAATCGGACGAACAAGCCCCTGTCCCGGCGGCGGAAGATGAAGACGATGAACCCTGGTATATCGGCGAGGCCATCTCTTTCTTCACTTCCATCCAAGCGAAGGTGAAGATCACCCCCGCGCTGACCGTGGAAGCCGTTAAGTTTGAGGAAAAAGAGGTAGGTGCCGAGGCTTATCAGCCCAGCGAACGGAACGATGAACTGGAAGCGCTGTTCGTGGGCGAGCCGCTGCCCCTGGATGTGGCCGTATATGAAGATGATCCCTTCCGCTCCGCGGCGGCCATCGCGGTCAACGAGGCGTTTGAACAGTCTCCGTACCTGGTGGTTTACAACTTCAACAGTACGGCCCTCGGAGTTGGCGAAAGCATCAGCTTCTTTACCAAATATACCTTCGCGGCCGCTTTTACCGGCAATACGTTCATGACCTGCGGCGGTTACAAAACCGCGGTAGGCAGCGAGATAAGAGAGCGCCTGGACTGCGGGGCGATCAACGAACTGTTCACAGGGCTGAAAATGCCGCTCGACATCCATGCATACACAATTCCAGGCATCCCGGAATACGAAATGACCGCTATCGTGATCGCGCTGAACCAGGCTTACGAAAACTCCCTCGCCGGCTTGCAGTGACCGGTGGAAACTGAGAAGAATGGAGGCACTGGCATTGCTTACGAAAACTTTCAAGCGGGGCGTTCATCCGCTTCATGGCATACATGAGGGGAAGGGCCAGACCCGCAACCTTCCAGTCAAGGAATATGTATCTGATACCGTGATCATTTCCATGTCCATGAACATCGGCGCGCCCGCCAAGCCCTGCGTGAAAAAAGGCGACCATGTGGACATTGGCCAGGTCATCGGTGAAGCCCAGGGCTTCATGAGCGTTCCTGTCCACGCCAGCGTATCCGGCGAGGTGGTGGCGGTGGATCAGGTGCCGTCCCTCGGTGCGGGCAACATGCAGGCCGTGACCATCAAAAACGATTTCGCGGACACCTGGGTGGAGCTGCATCCGCTGGGCAGCGTGGAAACGGTCGATCCCAAGCTGGTGATCCCCGCCATCCAGGCAGCAGGCATCACGGGCATGGGCGGCGCGTCCTTCCCCACCCACGTGAAGCTGACCTTCAAGCCCGGCGCGACCTGCGATACCATCATCGTCAACGGTGCGGAATGCGAAACCCATCTGACCGCCGATTTCCGCCTGATGCTGGAGCACAGCACCCGTATCGTGGACGGTCTGCGCGCGGTCATGCGGGCGCTGAACGTACAGAAGGGCGTCATCGGCATCGAGGATAACAAGCCCGAGGCCATCGAGGCCATGAGGAAGGCTGCTCAGGGCCGCGAAGGCGTGTCCGTACAGCCCCTTAAAACCAAGTATCCCCAGGGCGGTGAAAAACAGCTGATCGAAGCCATCACCGGCCGCCAGGTGCCCTCCGGGGCGCTGCCAATCGACGCGCACGTGGTGGTGCTGAACGTTGGCACCTGCGCCGCCATCGCTGACGCCGTGATCGACGGAAAGCCCCTCGTCAGCCGCATCTGCACCGTGACCGGCTGCGTCCGCAAGCCCGCGAACCTGCTGCTTCGCATTGGCACGATCACCGAGGACATCATCGGCGAGTGCGGCGGCTATTCCGAAACCCCCGGCAAGGTGGTGTTCGGCGGTATGATGACCGGCATGTGCATCCCCAACGACCAGATGCCCATGACCAAGTCCACTAATGGCATCGTGGTGCTGAACGAAAAGCAGGCCAAGAGCAAGGACGAAAGCCCCTGCATCCACTGCGGGCGCTGCGTCGCGGCCTGCCCCATCGGCCTGAACCCATACCAGATCAAGGTCGCTGCGGATAAGAGCGACTTTGCCGCCGCGGAAAAGCTGCATGTGATGGACTGCATCCTGTGCGGCTCCTGCGCCTATGAGTGCCCCTCCCGCCGGTGGCTGACGCCTTCCTTTAAATTCTGCAAGGATCACATCACCGCGGAAGCCAAGGCCAAAGCAGCCGCTGCCGCCGCGAAAGGAGGAGCGAACAAATGAGCCTGAGGATTTCCACCGCGCCGCACATGCATAACCCGCTGACGACCCAGCGGCTGATGCAGTATGTGTTCATCGCCCTGCTCCCCACCGCGGCCTGGGGCGTGTATGCTTTCGGTTTCTCCGCGCTGCTGGTGCTGTGCCTTTCCATGGCCAGCTCCGTGTGTGCCGAATTCCTGTGGCAGAAGATCGCTAAGCAGCCCGTCCGCGTAGGCGACTTTTCCGCCCTCGTGACTGGCCTGATCCTCGGCCTGAACCTGCCCGCCACCGCGCCCTGGTGGATGGTGATGATCGGCGCGTTCTTCGCCATCATGATCGTGAAGCAATTGTTCGGCGGCCTGGGCGATAACTTCCTGAACCCCGCTCTCGCGGCCCGCGCCGTGCTGCTGGCCTCCTGGCCCGTGCACATGACGGCTTCTGCCTGCGTGACCCCCACCTTCTTCCAGGCGGGCGTGGACGCGGTGTCCGCCGCCACGCCCCTGGGCGCTCCGGCCAACTATTCCCTGATGCAGCTGTTCCTGGGCCAGTGCCCCGGCGCCATCGGCGAAGTGAGCAAAGCCGCCATCCTGATCGGCCTGGTCTTCCTGCTGGTCACGAAGGTCATCTCCTGGCGCATTCCCGTCATCATGACGGCTTCCGTCTTCTGCTGCACCATGCTGATTTCCGGCGCGGCTCCTGAAGCCGCCCTGGCCGCGGTGCTCTCCGGCGGCGTGCTGTTCGGCGCGGTATTTATGGCGACGGACTATGTCACTTCACCCATCACCCCCTGGGGCCAGGTGATCTACGCCGTGGGAATCGGCCTCATCATCACCCTGATCCGCCAGTTCGGCAGCTATCCCGAGGGCGTCACCTACGGTATATTGCTGATGAACATTGCCACGCCGCTGATCGACCGGCTGCCTCGGAAGATTTACGGCGTTAAGAAGGAGGCCAAGAAGGCATGAGCGAAAAGAAAAGCGTCGGGACCGTCTTCTTTAACGGCATCATTCCCGAGAACCCCACCTTCCGCCTGGTGCTGGGCACCTGCCCCACCCTGGCCGTCACCACCAGCGCTTTGAACGGGCTGGGCATGGGCGCGGCCGCCACGTTCGTGCTGGTGTGCTCCAACATCGCCATTTCCCTGCTGCGCAAGTTCATCCCCGACCAGGTGCGCATCCCGGCGTTCATCGTGGTCATCTGCACGTTCGTGACCATGGTGCAGCTATTGATGAAGGCGTTCCTGCCCGCGCTGGATGAAAGCCTTGGCATCTTCATTCCCCTGATCGTGGTGAACTGCATCATCCTGGCCCGCGCGGAAGCGTTCGCCAGCAAGAACGGCCCGGTACTTTCCGCGGCGGACGGCCTGGGCATGGGCGTCGGCTTCACCCTGGCATTGACCCTCATGGGTTCCATCCGCGAGCTGATCGGCAACGGCAGTGTGTTCGGCTTCAATCTGCTGGGCGGTTCCTACGAGCCCATGCTGCTGATCGTGCTGGCCTCCGGCGGCTTCCTTACCTACGGGCTGCTGATGGGCCTGGTGAATCTGGCGGTCAAGAAATTTGAAAGCAAGCACGCTGATAAGGAGGGACAGGCCGCATGAGCATCACAGAAATTCTGCTGTTTATGGTCAGCTGCATCCTGACCCATAACTTCATTTTCAACCGCTTCCTGGGATGCTGCCCCTTTCTGGGCGTATCCAGCAAGGTGGAAACGTCCGTCAGCATGGGCCTGGCCGTGACCTTCGTTATGACGATCGCTTCGCTCTTCTGCTGGCTGATCTACAATTTCCTGCTCATTCCTCTTGAACTGACCTACATGAACACCATCGCGTTCATCCTGGTCATCGCGGCCCTGGTGCAGTTCGTTGAAATGTTCTTAAAGAAGAGCAGCCCCACCCTGTACAGCGCGCTGGGCATTTACCTGCCGCTCATCACCACCAACTGTGCCGTGCTGGGCGTGGCCACCCTGAACATGAACAACAATTACGGCCTGCTCCAGTCCGTCCTGAACGGCACCTTCTCCGCTCTGGGCTTCCTGCTGGCCATCGTGCTGATGGCGGGCGTCCGCGAGCGGCTGGAAAGCAGCAAGATCCCCGCCTGCATGAAGGGCTTCCCCATCACCCTGGTGTCCGCCGGGCTGATGGCTGTGGCCTTCATGGGCTTCAATGGCTTGGTATAAGGAGGATGCGGATATGACGATTTTATATGCCGGTATCCTGCTCGGCGCGCTGGGTCTGATCTTCGGCGGCGTGCTCACCTTCGCCAGCAAGAAATTCCATGTGGAAGTGGACGAGCGCGTGGCACAGGTGCGCGAGTGCCTGGGCGGCGCGAACTGCGGCGCGTGCGGCTATCCCGGCTGCGACGGCTTCGCCGCCGCCGTGGTAGCGGGCGAAGCGCCCATCAACGGCTGCGCTCCCGCCGGTGAAAAAGGCATGAAGGGCATCGCCAAGGTCATGGGCCTGGAAGCCTCCAGCAGCGAAAAAATGGTCTGCCGCGTGCTCTGCCAGGGCGAAAGCGGCGTCGCCAAGGATCGCTATCAGTACGACGGATATCAGAGCTGCTCCACCGCCGCCGGCCTCGCAGGCGGCCCCAAGGACTGCCGCTTTGCCTGCTTGGGCCTGGGCGACTGTATGGACAAGTGCGCGTTCGGCGCCATCAGCATGGTCAACGGTATCGCCCATGTTGACCCCGACAAGTGCACCGCCTGCGGCGCGTGCGTGAAAGCATGCCCGCGCGGCGTGCTGAAACTGCTGCCGCTCAGCTCCAACGTGATCGTGCGCTGCCGCAACAGCGACACTGCCCGCGTGGCCCGCGGGGTCTGCATGGACGCCTGCATTGGCTGCGGCCGCTGCAAGAAAGAATGCCAGTATGAAGCCATCACCGTGGAAAACGGCTTCGCCCGCATCGACCCCGCGAAGTGCACGCGCTGCGGCGCCTGCGCCGCGGTCTGCCCCTGCAAGTGCATTACGATTGACTAAGAGTTTTTTCTGGGGGAAACCGCTCTTTGGAGGCCAAAGAGCGGTTTCCCCCAGACCCCCTTCCGAGAAAGCCATAAACAAGAATTCGAGTATATAAAAACCCGGATGGAGCAAAGAATCCATCCGGGTTTTTATCTTCTTTCTGCAATTGATTATTCTGCAATCCTTCCAGCCAGGCCGTCCTCAGAAACTCCTGTCACAGTAATGGCACAGAGTTTTCCGGGGATACCGTTTTCCACGGCGCAGGGCATATACTCGGCGGTATAGCCGTGCGTCAGGCCGTTTTCATCGGCTTCCTCCAGCAGGACTTCCACCTGCTTCCCGATCCAGGAGGCGCGGTAGGTTTCGGCCAACTCGTTGCCGACAGCGATCAATTGTCTTGCCCGTTCTTCACGGACGGAGCGTTTTACCTGATTCGGCATGGTTGCCGCCGAGGTGCCCTGGCGGGCAGAATAGGGGAACACGTGCATCCGGGCGAAGCCGATTTCCCGGCTGAACGCCATGGTTTCGGCAAATTCCTCCTCCGTTTCGCCGGGGAAGCCGGTAATCACATCGGTGGTGATGGCGCAAGTGGGATACGCCTGCCGAAGCAGGACGCATGCGCGGCGGAAATCCTCGGTGGAATAGCGGCGGCGCATCCGCTTTAATACCGCGTCGCTTCCCGATTGCAGAGCCAGATGGAACTGCGGGCAGACCTTTTTTTCTTTTTGGAGAGCTGAAACAAAATCCTCGGTCACGATCACCGGCTCCAAAGAGCCCAGCCTGATCCGGCTGACCCCCGGCGTATGGCAGGCGCGGATGGCGTCGATCAGGGAGACGTTTTCAAGGTCGCGACCATAGCTGGTCAGATGAATGCCGGTCAGCACCAGTTCCCGGAACCCAGCCTGGGCCAGGCGGCAGGCTTCTTTTGCGATATCCTCCGGCCTGCGGGAGCGGATGCCGCCGCGCACGTAGGGAATGATGCAGTAGGTGCAATACCGATCGCAGCCCTCCTGGATTTTCAGCACGGCGCGGGTGTGGCCCTCGTGGCTGGAAATGGACAGCGGCTCATAGGGCGCGCGCAGGATGTCTGTGACTGCCGCCACTCTCTCCCCCTTCTCAACGGCTTCCTCCAGCAGTTTCACCACGTCGCTCCGCCGCGCGTTGCCGATCACCAGCCGCGCCCCGGTTTCAAGCAGCTTTTCACCGTCCCGCTGGGCCAGGCATCCGGCGATCACCACTTCCCCGTTGGGATTGGTGCGCAAAGCCCGCCGCACAGCATTCAGGCTTTTTTTATCGCCTGTGCCGGTGACTGTGCAGGTATTGACCACGTAAACATCCGCTACATCGGTAAACGCACGAGGCTCATACCCGGCCTGGATAAATAGTTCCAGCATCGCCTGGGAATCGTACTGGTTCACCTTGCAGCCCAGCGTGTGAAAAGCGACTGTCTTCATGTACTGCTCCTTCATCCATCTCTGTTTTATTCCATATCTCCCGATAATGTCAGCAGCGAAATGATCGCAGCCAGCCCGGCTGTTTCGGTGCGGAAGATGCGCGGGCCGAGGGTGACTGGCTTTGCGCCGGCTTCCTTCAGGCGGTCGACTTCCTCCGATGAAATGCCGCCCTCCGGGCCGATGATCATACCGACGTCTTTTTCTTCATGCCAGTTGGCCCGGATACCGTTTCCGTGTTGTTCCTCCCAGGGAACAAGAACGAGATCGTGTTTTTCGATTTCCGTGAACATGGCGCTGAAAGACAGCGGCAAAGCGATTTCCGGCGCTGCCGCGCGTCCCGACTGCTTCGCGGCTTCGGAGGCGATCCGCTGATACCGCGCCTGTTTTTTCGCGGCGTCCTTTCCCTCCCAGCGGGCCACGCAGCGGGAAAACTCCACCGGCACGATGCGGCAGACGCCTGCCTCCGTACACTTCTGAACAATAAAATCCATCTTGTCGCCCTTGGGAATACCCTGGTACAGCGTAACGGATACGGAAGGCTCCGGGGAAGGCATAGCTTCTTTCAGCGCAAGCACCACCCTCGGGCCCGTTTCTGTGATCACGGCGGCGAATACCTTGCCCTCCATCAATGTCTGGCATTCGTCGCCCACGTTCAGGCGCAGCACCCGCAGCGCGTGACTTTCCTCCTCCGGCAGCAGCGCGGCCGTCTGCGCATCCAGTCTCTCAGCGAAAAAGCGGTGCATGGCGGTTCCTGTCCTCCCGTTATGTTTTCCCGATCATTGTAACATATCTGCACGCAAAAATGAAGCTTCCTTTTTCTTTCCGATGAATTTTCTGTTAAACCTTTTGGGGACAGCAATTTTGGCTTGTGTATCCGGCCCGTTTCTGGTATACTATATATGGGTGTTTTTGTACTTTGTATGATGTACGGGAGGATTCATCCTGTGAGTAATTATCAAGACCCGAAATATGACCAGCAATCCGTGGTGCGCCATCGCCGCAGCGAACGCCGCCGCCAGAGTGGGGGCGGCGGTTATGAAGCCCCTGCCGTAAATACAGCCCGGACGCTGCCTCCTGAAAACGAACCGGTTGATGAAATCAAATGGCAGCGGAGGCAGCCGTCAAGCTGGCCTGAAGAAAATGACAGCTTTTCCGCTTCCACCGCTTCCCGCGGCAGAAGCAGGCAAAGTGCGCCCGTGCCGGACGAGCAATTGTATATGCGCAGGACGCCGGACCTGGATAACGGCTATGATGACGAAGACGAGCGCTCCTTCCCCTGGCTGAAAGTGATCGCGGGTTTGGTGATCGCTTTGCTGCTTCTTTGCGTCGCGCTGCATTTCATCCAGGACGCGGGCCCTCTGAACCCAATCAAAAACGCCATCGACAGCCTGATTACGGTGAAGGCGAAGGAGCCCGGGAAAGCCATCTCCTTCCAGGCGGCGAGCAGCACCGCGACGACCAACTCCCGCCTGCTGTTCAGCCTGACCACGAACCAGTCTGTGGACAGCGTGCGCATCGAAGACGCTGACGGCAATGATATTGCCTGCACGGTGAACCAGGTAAACGGATCGAAAGAAACAAACATTATCTGGAATATCAACGCCATCTTTGACGAGCCTTTTTCCGGCGAAGTCTACGCGGTGATCCGGCAGAACAACACCTGGACCAGGACGGATCAGAGCGTTTCTGTGGTGATCGCGGACCCGACGCCCGTTCCCGAGGAGACGCCGCTGCCTACGCAGGTTCCTTTAACGACGCAGGTTCCCGCGGCGGTCTTTACCACCGAGGAGCCGGGAGAGGACAACATACCTCTTTTGGATGATCTCCCTGATTCTACGGAATCCCCCGAAGCACTGACCGCCGCCGTCGTTTGGGCCCCGACCGAAGAGCCGCTGCCCACTGACGCGCCTTTTGAAACGCCTGTGGAAGAACCGACAGTGATTCCGACCGAGGAACCGATGCCCGAACCGACCGAAGAGCCCACGGAAGCGCCGCCCAGAGGCCCGACCAACGCTCCTACCATCACCCCGCTGCCCCGTCTGGAAGCAAGCGAAGGCGCGGGTTCCCTGAAAACCACGGAATCGGTTTACCGGAATAAAAAGAGCCTGTCCTCCTTCCAGCGTGAAACGGGATACGTCGCTCCGCATCCCGACCAATACAACCATTACGCAATGGGCGTGACCACTTTCCGCGGCGATAACTTCCGCCGCAATGCCGCTTTCGGCACCGCGAATGTGCAGAGCGAGTCTCTCTCCGTCATGTGGCAGTCCGCCATCGGTTCCCTGCGCACGGAGGACAGCGGCACCCTGTACGGCGTCGGCTGGACGGGGCAGCCAGCAATCATCCATTGGACGAAGGAAGTCCGGCCCGGGCTGAACCTGTACGACGATAAAAAAGCTAAGGTGCTCAATGAAGTCATCTTTGGCGCGCAGGACGGGAAGATTTACTTCCTCGACCTGACGGACGGCACCCCCACCCGGGAAACGATCAACGTGGGCTACCCCATGAAGGGCAGCGTTTCCGTTGACCGCATGGGCAGGCCGCTGCTGGCAGTGGGCCAGGGCATTTCCAAGCTTGCGAACGGCAAGACCGGCTCCATCGGTACGCGCCTGTTCAGCCTGGTCACGGGCAAGGAAATGTATTTGCTCAACGGCCGCAAGCACGACACGCAGCCAAAACAGTATTCCACCAACGGCGCTTTTGACGGTACGGCGCTCTTCCTGTGCGATCAGGAGGGCATGGATGCCATGATCGTAGCCGGAGAAAACGGGCTGCTGTACACCGTCGATCTGAACACAAAGTTCGACTATCCCAACAGCACCTTCCCTGACAGGGCGGTATCCGTGGAAATCAAGCCTGACGTCACCTACCTGCTCACCAAATCGGGCAGCGAAAAGGACGCGCTGACCGCGGTAGAAAGCAGCGTGGCCATGTATGACAAATATATCTACATGACGGACGCTTATGGTATCATCCGCTGCGTGGACTCCGACACGATGAAGACCGTGTGGGCGGTGGACGGCGGCGACAATACCGACGCGACCCCCGCTCTGGATATGGACGAAAACGGCAATGTGAGCCTGTATACCGGCAATACCGCCTATAACCGTCTTGGCAGCAAGAACCCCGTGACCATCCGGCGGCTTAACGCCCTGACGGGCGATGAAATCTGGCGCTACGAAATCAAATGCGACTTTGACAAGAACCAGACCTCCGGCTGTAAGGCCAGCCCGGTGATCGGCCAAAACGCGATTTCCCATCTGGTGATCTTCACCGTCAACAAGGTGGAGGGCGGCGGCAGCAAAGTCATAGCGCTGGACAAGAATTCCGGCCAGGTTGTGTGGAGCTATGCCCTCGCGGACGAAGCCATCTCCTCTCCCGTGGCCGTGTATAACGACCGCGGCGAAGCCTGGATTATTCAGGGCGATGAAGGCGGCAACCTGACCATGCTGTACGGGCGCACCGGCGATAAGCGCTCCTCCATCAATCTTGGCGGCGCCATCCAGGGCAGCCCCGCCGTGTACAAGAGCTATCTTGTCGTAGGCACGTGCAGCAAGAACAATGCCTGCATGTACTGTGTCAAGATCAACTGACGGCTATTTCTGCGCCGCTCATGCATATCCCGCATGGGCGGCTTTTCCTCTTTTTTCGTTGCGCATGCTTGTCCGTCTCCCGCTGCCTTAAGCCATATTAGCGAGGCGTAAACACTTCCAAAAATGACAGGATAAAAAACAATGAATCAGGGAAAGCTTGCTTGCGGAAGCCTGTCGGGAAATTTACAATCTGAAACCGACATTCCGCTGGTATGCCGACATATATTGAAGCATCAATCAGCAGGAAAGGGGCTGTGCGTTTGAACAGAACAATCCGGTTTATTTCCTTTTTTCTGGCGATCCTGCTTCTGCTTCCTTTGTCCATGCGCGCGGAAGCGGAAAAGCTCAGCGGCGTTGTGCGGGTGCTGCTGACCCGGATTAAAACGACCGATCAGCTGAAGATTTCCCTGGACGGCAGCTACACCCTGAACGACATCGCGTTCCAGCGAGGCAGCCATCTGACCGTAACCTGCGGCAAAGACGGGCTGTATGTGTATTACGAAGGCATGTCCATGAAGCTGGGGAAGCAGCTGACGCTGAAGCGCCATGAAACGGACGAAGGCCTGGAGAATGGCTTAAGGCTGAACGACGGCTACGAGCTGCATCCCGGCGATTTGGTTCTTTCAGCTGTCAGCGGCAGCATCCGCGCGGTGCTGCACGCGCCGGTGGAGGAATATCTTTTGGGCGTGGTTCCCTATGAAATGAGCGATTCTTTCCCATTGGAGGCGCTGAAGGCTCAGGCAGTGGCCGCGCGCACTTACGCCCTGAAAAGAACAAACTCCGCGAAGGATTACGACGTGGAGGACAACACCAACGATCAGGCGTATTACGGCGTGAAAGCCCAGAACAAAAACGCCGCCCGCGCCGTGAGCGAAACGGCGGGGCAGTGCGGCTTCTATCAGGGCACCATGGCGGACTGTTATTACTCCGCCAGCAACGGCGGGCAGACCGAACTGGCCTCCCACGTCTGGGGCCGGGAGAATCCCGGTTATCTCATTATGGCCGATGATCCATACGACCTGCAGAATCCCGAAAGCGTGGTGAAGCGTGCGAGGCTTCCCAAGGAGCTGAAATCCAACGATGATCTGGGCGCTCTGAAAGAACCCGTTCTCAGCGCGCTGTCCGAGCTGCTGGAAAGCAAGGGCTACGACGGGGATATGGAACAGATTCAGGTTGTCGGCATCACGGACGTTGAAACCGCCATCCCCAAGTATCATGATTCGCCGTCCAAAATCATGACGCTGCTGCAGCTGTTCCTCAAGGTGCAGGCCCGGCGGCTGATCGTGGATGATCTGATGGATGAAGAGGACATTTCGATCTTTACGGTAATTGATGACGACGCGCCTCTGCCTACCGACACCCCCGCCCCCTCTCCCCTTCCGGGCGAACGATGGAGCCAGCCGGAAGTGCTTTCCGAGCCCGTGCTGGTGACGCTGGACCTATTCCCGCTGGTGGAGAAGGCTTTGAATCTTTCCATCAACTCCGGCAGCAATGAGCTGATCACGGTGAAAGAATCGTCGGCTTCATTCACGCTGGAATCCCGGCGCTTCGGCCACGGTGTGGGCATGAGCCAGCGCGGGGCCCAGTATATGGCGGGCTTGTATCGCTGGACCTATGACCAGATCCTGCGTTTCTACTATCCCGGTATGCAGCTTGAAACCGTCACCTATACCGCTGCGCTCGCGCCAAAGCTGGATGCCCGTTTCCTCACCACCCCGGGTCCCGCCGCCACACCTACGCCCCGGCCCACGGTCATGCCCGTGCTGAATACGCCAGGCCCGCAGGAGTACAAGGTAAAGGTGACAAATATCGGAGAAAACTCCTACCTCAACATGCGCGCCCAGCCCAGTACGCAGGCCGAGGTGATCCGGCTTCTGTACTACGGTCAGGAATTGATCGTGACGCATGAGGACGGCGACTGGCTCACCGTGCGCACTGACGACCTGACCGGCTTCGTGATGAAGGAATTCGTGAATAAGGTGGAATAAAAACAAAAACGCGGGGACAATCCTCGCGTTTTTTTCATTCCTGTGAATGATGATGTCAGTCCTTCTGCCATTCCTCGGCCTTGGCGGCGGAAACGCGCTTGATGGTTTCTTCCGCGTAGGGGGATTTGGGGCCGCCGATGCCATACAGGAACAGCTTGCCGTCCTTGGTTTTGTACAGATCTTCTTCGTAACCGGCAGCATCGCCGAAGGATCCGAACACTTTCTTCTGGATCAGTTCGGAAGTTTCTGTATCATACTCAACCTTGCAAATAACCTTCTTCATTTTGCGAAATCCTTTCATGTGCGGCGCTTGGCCGTTTTCTTTCCGTGCCGTATCAGCACCTTCATATCATATCACATGTATATAATGAACGCAATGTAATGTATTTGTCTAAAACTTGCCAATTCAGGCAAATTCAGGCAATATTACATTTTTATCGGTGTATTCTGCGCCTTTCTCTCCATACAGTGCGCCAATTCCCGCTGAACATACCCGGCCAGCATGGAGAGAAACTCCGCGTTCGTGGGCTTGCCTCGCTCCGCGTCCACCGAATAGCCGAACAGCGATTGGATCGCATTCAGGTCGCCGTTCAGCCAGACGCTCTCCACAGCGGTGCGGATCGCCTTTTCCACCGCGCGGGGCGATGTTAAGCGCGCGGACGCGACCAACGGATATACCAGTCCGGTGTAGGAAGAGCCAAGCTGCGGCGCGCAGGAAAGCCAGGACAGCGCCAGGCAGATATATTGTTTCCCCTTCAGGGTGTCCGGTATACCCAGGAAGGAAGCGTATTTTTCAGCGATTTCCATCCTGACCGCTTCCCACGGTGCCGCGAGATCAGGCAGCGGCTTTTGGGCTGTTTGTTCAGCGAGAAGCAGCAGCGCCCGATCATCGCCTCCGCGCAGGGCAGCCGCGTCCGCTCCTTTTTGAAGGGCAATCCGCAGCCACTTTTCCTCCCGCCCCAGATACAGCACTCTAGGCGGTGCGGGCAAGAGCGCGCTCAGCTGGTCAAGCAAGCTCAGGCTGTCCGTGCCCGGAAGTACGCTGTCCAGCAGCAGAAAATCAGGGCAAAGCCGCATCGCGTCATTCAGGATCGCTTCCCCGCTGCCGCTGCCGACCACGGAAAGCTTGACGGATTCGCCGAAAATGGCTTCAAAGCGAAGCGGTTCCAGCGCGGCGATATAAGCGCTTCTGCCCGCGTTCAGCATGAAGCGCCTCGCTTTTTCACGTTCCGATGCCAGAAAGCCGAAAAGAGCACGGACGAAATAGTGATCGCCATCGCGATGCCGCAGATGCCCAGCAGCGTGGCCGCGCCGGTCTGCACCGCACGGCTGTATTCCCCGTCCACCACATACCGCATGGTGCGGAACAGGCCGATACCGGGCACCAGCGGAATGATCGCTCCGGTCACGAACAGGGTGGCGACGCGCTTCATCAGCCGGGCCGCCAGCTCGCAGCACAGGCCGATCAGCAGGCTGGCCAGGAAATAGGCCAGGGTGCTTTGTCTGAGCAGCAGGAACACGCTGTAGCCTAAAATGCTCACCACGGAACTGACCAGGATGGTGTTCCTGGGCTGGTGCAGCAGCACCGAAAAGCTGGCCGCGGCGACACCGCAGGCGATCAGCTGAATCCACCAGCTCATTGTAAGCCCCCTCTCCACATGCTCAGCATCAGTCCGATGCCGGCGGCCAGCATCATCACGGACAGAATGGCCTCCCCCAGCCGCGCGCCGCCGGATACCAGGTCGCCCCGGATGGTATCCCGCATGGCGTTCGTGGTCGCAAGTCCCGGAAGCAGCGGCATGATGGCTCCGCTGATGACCGGCTCGATGTTCACATTGCCCACTGCCAACGCGCCGATCAATGCCAACAGTGTGGTCAGAGCGCCGGCAATCATGCTGGAAATCAGAGGCGGCACCTTCATTTTTCCCAGCGGGGTCAGCACCCACTGCACCAGCGCGCCGCAAAAAAAAGAAACGCCGAAATCCGTCCAGCTGCCCCCCAGCATCACCGTAAAGCTGGCCGCGGTCACCGCGCTCGCGGCGATCATCAGCAGCCGCCGTTCCTTTCGCGGGCGCTTGATTTCCTGCAGCGCTTTCAGCGCTTCTTCGGCGGTCATGCTCCCGGACGCCACCTTCCGGGAAACATCGTTGCATTCGTCGATGCGGTTCAGGTCGGTGGAGCGGCTGTGCACGCGCACGATGCGGGAAAGGGTCCTGTCCTCCTCCAGCGTCAGCGTCAGCATCAGGCCGGTCGGCAGAGCCAGCACGTCAACGCGGGGAATCTTCAGCCCCTGGCACATCCTTTCCACAGTTTCCTCCGCCCGGTAGGTTTCTCCGCCGTTTTCCAGAATCAGCTGGGAAGCCAGGCATACCGCGTCCAGCGTGGTGGTGATGGAATCCATGCCGTAAAATCCTCTCTTCTTTTGCGCTTCCGTCCGGTCATCAGAAAACCGTGGATGCGGCAATCAGGAACTGCGCCAGGAAATAGCAGCCCAAGCACAGATAATCGTATTTCTTGGATCGATTCTTCTTCACGATCAGGAACAAAAGCATGCAGTCCGAAACGACGAACAGCAGCGCACCCGCCATCATGAGGGGTTTCTGGGTGATGGCCAGGGACAGCATCGCGACGATCAGCAGTGCATAGCCCAGATAAGGCAGCGCGCTTTGCCCATTCGCAAGCTTTTTCATCTGGGGATAGAGCGCCATCACTCCCGCGGCGAGCGACAGGAACACAATCAGGTTGGCCCAACCCGGCGTCTGAGAAAGCAGCATGGACGCGCCATAGCAAATGTGGCCCAGCCCAAACGCCGCCGTGCCCAGAAGGAAGCTTTTATCTAAAATCACATCAGCGGCGACGCACACGCATAAGCCTGTCAGAATCAGCAGGCGATGTACGTCAGGACTGGAAAAGTAACCGTATCCGGCGAGCAGCGCGGACATCGCCGTGGCAGCGCCTTTGAAAAAGCTTTCCTGCCATTTATGCTCCCCTGAACTCCACTTGATCGATTGATAGATCAGGTACTGCACAACCATCACCGCGAAGCAGCCGATTGTCCAAAACCATTTCATGCCAGCATGCTCCTCCCCGTGGGATGCACCCGTTTCCATTTGATTTATTCGGTGCGTATCAACGGAATCCTGCAATCGCGCCGTACTATTTCTTGTCCGTTTTCATTGGCCTGACTGGGGAAAAAACAAAATCCTCCGTTTCAGCTTTCCCTGTCCGAAACGAAGGATTGCCTTATGCGTTCCGATTCATCGCGTCAGTCGATCTGGGACATGCGATAGCCAGCGACTTCTATCTTTTCCAGTATTTCCCGAAGCCGTTCTTTATCTGAGGGCTTTTTGGTAAACAGCGCTTTGATCGCGGGCTCGCTGTCAAAGGCGAGGCGGGTATAAATGCGGTCGGTATAGAAGATGAAGTATTTCAGCTTTCCCCCGTCGCGGCACTCCCCCACAAACTTCCCGTCGCCGCCGCGCTCCCTCTCAAACTGCGCCGCGCATTCCGCGAAATCAATGAAGCCACCCAGGTAATGAATCCCCTCGTCCGTGACTTCTTCCACGTCCCGATCCCAAATCGTGAAGCAATCCATGGTATCCCCCCGTTTTATCGGTCAGTGTCTCCGTGCAGCTGCATCTGCTCGTTGAGCAGGTTGATGTTGCCGCAGCCCATGGTGAGCACAAGGTCGCCTGGCTGCCAGTGTGCGCGGAGGTATGCTTCCGTATCGTCGAAGGTGGGGGTATGCACAGCGTCCACGCCGTGGGCGCGCATCCCTTCCACCACCATTTCCGCTTTGATGTCGCCGGGGTCTTTTTCACGGGCAGCGTAAATATCCGTGACCAGCGTGTAATCCGCGGCCTCCGTGCAGGTCAGATAATCCTGGAACAGGCCCTTCACCCGGCTGTATGTGTGGGGCTGCATCACCGCCCACAAATGGTTGGGCCGCTGCATCTTCGCCACGTTCAGCGCCGCCCGCATTTCGGCGGGGTTGTGGCCGTAATCGTGGTACATCTTCACCCCGTCGATGATGCCGGTCAATTCAAAGCGGCGATGCACGCCGGCGAAGCGGTTCAGGGACGCAGCGATTTCCTCCGGCTGAACGCCCACCACGTGCGCCGCCGCGAACGCCGCCAGGGAGTTGATCACATTGAAGCTTCCCGCAACTTTCAATTCGACGCGCGCCAGCTTCTCTCCCCGGAGCATCACGTTATACCGAGGACAGCCGGTGTCGCTGTAAGTCAGGTCTTCGGGATAATAGTCGTTGCCCGGCTCCATGCCAAAGGTACGTGTATCGCAGGCAAGGCGGGTAAACAAACGCAGGATGCGCCGGTCCTCGCCCCAGCCCAGCGCTGTGCCATGCGGCGGGAGCAAAGACAGAAACTTGCCGAACGCCCGCTCGATATCGTGGATATCCTTGTACCAGTCCAGATGGTCTTCCTCAATATTGAGCACCACCGCCACCGTAGGATGCATTTCCAGGAAACTGCCGTGGAATTCGCAGGCCTCCGCCACGAACACCTCTTTCCCGCCTACGCGGCTGCCGCCGCCCAGGGCGTCCAGGCGTCCGCCGACGCTCACCGTGGGATCGAGCCCGCATTCCAGCATCGTTTCCGCGATCATGGAGGAAGTGGTGGTTTTCCCATGCGTGCCGCAGACGCACACGGCGTTTTTATGGCCCCGCATCAGCTGTCCCAGCAGGATGGAACGCTCCATTTCGGGGATGCCCAGGCGTTTGGCTTCCTGCCGCTCGGGGTTTTCCGGAGAAATGGCGGCGGAAAAAACAATCAGCTGCGCGCCGCGCACATTCTCCGCCTGATGCCCGACGGAAATCTGTATCCCCTTGTTCCGCAGGCGCTCCACAGCGTGTGAATTGGCATTGTCGGAACCGGTAACGGCATATCCTTCCTTGAGCAGCATTTCCGCCAGCCCGCTCATGCTGCTGCCGCCAATGCCAATCATGTGGACGCGCTGGCCCTGATAATCCAAAATGTCGATCATGTTCCACCTCGAAATCATCCGTTTTATACCTTTCTATTATACGACGGATGCAGGGCAAATATCAAGAGGCAGGCGGGCCGGCCGTAAGAAAAGTTCGTTCTTTTCCGCTTCCGGGATTGACAAGCGCGAAACAGGGCATTATCATGAAGGAGATGGAGGGAGAGAAAGACGATGTATGAAGGCCGTTTGGTATGCCTGCGGGCGTTTGACAACAGCGATCTGATGAAGCTGCTGACCTATCAGAACGATTACGATGTGATGCGCGGCGCCTCCGGGGCCATCCTGTACCCCTCCACCGTGGACGACACCGCCCGCGACATGGGCAAGAATACCAGCTTCACATCCGGTGAATACCAATTCGCCATCGAGACGAAGGCTGAGAGATGCTTCATCGGCCAGTGCGGGTTCGTGAAGGTGAACTGGAAAAACCGGGTCGGGGAACTGGCCATTCTGATCGGGGAAAACGACTTTCGGGGGAAGGGCTACGGAACGGACGCCATCGAAACACTGTGTACCTTTGGCTTTCAGGAAATGAACCTGCATAAGATCAAAGCGCTGGTGTTTGACTTTAACGAAGCCGCCCTCCGCTGCTATGAAAAATGCGGCTTCACGCGAGAAGGCGTGCTGAAACAGGAAATCTACCGCGAAGGCGCGTATCACGACGTGGTCAGTTTGGCGCGTTTCAATGAACGATAACAAAGGAGTTTCACCATGGAATACACAGAGGTTACCATTTCCACCACCACACGCGGATCGGAGATCGTATCGGATATTTTACTGCGCCTGGGCGCGGCGGGCACGCAGATCCTGGACCGGGCCGACCTGCCTGACCCCAGTAAGCCCACCGCCAACTGGGAACTGATGGATCAGTCCGTCATTGACGCCATGCCGGAAGACGTGCAGGTGAAAGCCTGGTTCGATGAAGCCAGCCTCAAAGCCATCATCGGTTCCTTGCGGGAGCAATTGGCGCTGATCAAAAGCCCTGACATGGGCACGCTGAACGTGACGATGCAGGGCGTGAAGGAAGAGGACTGGGCGGAAAATTGGAAGCAGTACTACAAGCCCTTCCGCATCGGCGCGCATATGGTGGTGAAGCCCACCTGGGAGCATTGGGACGCCCAGCCCGGCGACCTCATCATCGAGATCGATCCCGGCATGGCTTTCGGCACCGGCACCCATGAGACCACCGCCATGTGCGTGGGGCTGATCGAAAAGTATTATCGCGGCGGCACGCTCCTGGACGTCGGCACCGGCAGCGGCATTCTTGCCATCGCTGCGGCGCGGCTGGGAGCGGAAAACGTGGTGGCTGTGGACATTGACCCGGACGCCGTGCGCGTGGCGAAGGAGAACGTTATCCACAACGGGCTGGAAAAGGCCATCGAGGTGCGCAAGGGCGACCTGCTGCAAGGCTTGTCTCAGCAGTTTGATTTCGCCGTCGCCAACATCCTGGCTCCCGTTATCTGCATGCTGGCCGCGCCGCTGAAAAAGCACCTCACCCCCGGCGGCATTTTCGTCTGCTCCGGCATCATCGCCGAAGCAGAGCAGGACGTAAACGACGCGCTCCTGAAAGCGGGCTATACCATCGACGAGGTTCAGCACAAAGGCGATTGGGTGGCGTTCGCATGCCATGCGTAATCAGAGGGTACTGCTTAGTTCCTGAATTCATAGTAAAGAATTGACAGGTTCTCTCGCGCTCGCCGAATTTCAAACCATGAACGAAATAAACGCCCGCCTGCTGGCCAGACGGGCGTTTATGCGTTTTCTCTCAGGAAAAGAAGGTTTTCCTCCCGGTCTTTTCATACCTGTTGTTGCGAATCCACAGCAGAATATCCACCGTGACCATGACGGTATTGATGATGTAGAAGATGAAGGCCAGGTTGTAGCTCTGCGTCACGATCTTGGCGCAGATACCGCAGATGTAGCCCAGCAGGATAAAGCAGCTGAAAAAGATGCTCTTGCCGCCGGTAGACCAGCTTTTATACATGCGCGCGATGGACAGGGGCCAGGAGATGCCAAAGCAAAGGATCATAGCGGTTTCCAGCAATGCGGCAGTATTCATTGGTTTTTACCTCACTTTTCAGTCAGCGCGGCATGTATCCAGCAATCCGCGATCAGACAGGATCTTGACCAGCGCGTCGCCGATCCGGTCCGGCGTGAGCGCGACCTCCACCCTGGCGGCGCGAAGCGTTTCGATCTTGCCCTCGGCGGTGCCTTTGCCGCCGGAGATAATGGCCCCGGCATGGCCCATGCGTTTGCCCGTCGGAGCGGACTGCCCGCCGATAAAGGCGGCCACAGGCTTGGTCATTTTGCTTTGGATGTAGTCAGCGGCTTCCTCCTCGCCGCTTCCGCCGATCTCGCCGTTCATGACCACGGCATAGGTGTCCGCATCCGCTTCAAAGGCCTGCAGCGCATCCAGAAAGCTGGTTCCCCGGATGGGATCGCCGCCGATACCGATCACCGTGGACTGGCCGATGCCCCGGTCGGAAAGCTGCTTGACGGCTTCATAGGTCAGGGTGCCGGAGCGGGAGATGACCCCCACGTGCCCCTTGCGGTGGATGTAGCCGGGCATGATGCCGATCTTGCATGCGCCCGGCGTGATGATGCCGGGGCAGTTTGGCCCGATGAGCCGGGTATTGGTTCCAGTCAGATAGCGCTTGACTCGCGCCATATCCAGGATGGGAATGCCCTCCGTGATGCAGACGACCAGGGTTATCCCAGCGTCCGCCGCTTCAAAGATAGCGTCCGCAGCGAAGCGGGGCGGAACATAGATCACCGAGGCGTTCGCTTTGGTGGCGGCTTTGGCTTCCGCCACCGTCTGAAACACGGGCACGCCCAGCATCGTCTGGCCGCCCTTGCCGGGGGTGACGCCGGCGACGATCTTTGTGCCGTAAGCAAGCATCTGCTCCGTGTGGAACGCTCCCTGCTTGCCGGTGACACCCTGCACGATCACCCTGGTATTCGCATCGACCCAAATGCTCACGCGCCGTCACCCCCTTTCCGCGCGGCTTCCACGGCCTTGCGCGCGCCGTCGGCCATGCTCTCGGCGGCAATGATTTTGAGGTTTGAAGCCGCCAAAATCCGCTTGCCCAGTTCAACGTTCGTCCCTTCCAGCCGTACGATCAGCGGAATGGCAATGCCCATTTCCCGGGCGGCCGCCACCACGCCCTCTGCAATGACATCGCACTTCATGATGCCGCCGAAGATATTGACAAAGATCGCGCAGACGTTTTCATCCGAAAGCAGCAGTTCAAACGCGGCCTGCACCTTTTCTTTCGAGGCGCTGCCGCCCACGTCCAGGAAATTGGCCGGTTCGCCTCCGAAATGGTGGATAATGTCCATGGTGGCCATGGCCAGCCCTGCGCCGTTGACGAGACAGCCTATGCTGCCGCTGAGGCTCACGTAATTCAAATCATACTGCGAAGCCCGGTATTCCCGAGGGTCTTCCTCGTCAATGTCCCGCAGCTCTTTCAGATCGGGGTGCCGGAACAGCGCGTTGTCGTCGAAGGTCACCTTCGCATCCAGGCACAGAAGATGACCCTCCCCGGTCAGCACCAGGGGGTTGATCTCCACGAGCGAGCATTCCTTTTCCAGATAGAGCCTGGTCATGGATTCCAGCAGTGAAATGAGCTCATTTTCGTTTTCCCCGGTCAGCCCTAAAACGCCCGCGACCTGCAGGCCTTCATAGCGCTTGAAGCCTTCCACCGCCGAAACGCTGACGCGGGCAATGCGTTCGGGATGGGTTCTGGCTGTTTCCTCGATCTCGGTTCCCCCGTCTGCGGACGCGATGATCACCAGGGAGGCGTTTTCATGATCGCCGGTCACGCTCAGGTAAAACTCTTTTTTCACATCCACCGCCGGGGTGACCAGCAGCTTGCGCACCAGCTTTCCTTCCCGCCCGGTCTGATTCGTCACCATCCGCATCCCAAGCATTATTTCGGCGAGAGCGCGGGCTTCCTCCGCGTTTTCCGCCAGCCTGACGCCGCCCGCTTTGCCGCGCCCGCCGGAATGCACCTGCGCTTTCAGCACGCAGCGGCCAAACTTTTCCGCTGCCGCTGCTGCCTGTTCCGCGGTGAGTGCCACTTCACCCGGCGGGACGGGTGCGCCGTACGCGCGAAGCAGCTCTTTCGCCTGATATTCATGGATTTTCATTTGCTCGCCCCTTTTTTCTTTCCGGAGCGGAACGCCGGGGCATTTTCTTCCCCGGGAAGGGCAGCCGCCAGCTTCACACCCTCCGCAAGCGCTTTAAGATTGATTTCTTCTGTGCCCCGGGGCACGTGAAGCAGGGCGGCTTTCGTCAGCGTCTCCATGTCCGTAATACCAAGCAGCGCGTTGATGCACCCGACAGCCAGCACGTTCGCTGTCTGGACGCGGCCCACCGCCTCTTTGGCTGTCCGCAGAATGGGAAGGCACAATACCCGATGGCCGCTCAGGTTCTCCGGGACGGTAAGGCTCTCATCCACGAGCACCAGGCAGTTTTCAGGAAGCGAAACCGTATATTTATCTAGCGCTTTCTGGGTCAGCGCCATGAGGAAGGTGGGCTCCTGCACCTTGGTAAAGCCAATGGGCGCGTCGGAAATGAGCGTCTCCGCTTTGCAGGCGCCGCCGCGCGCCTCCGGGCCGTAGGATTGGCTCTGGGCGGTGTATTTTCCGGACTGGACAGCCGCCTCGGCCAGGATGACCGAAGCGAGGATCACGCCCTGGCCTCCGCTGCCCGCCAGACGAAGTTCCATTTTACTCATTTGCTTCACGCTCCTCCGCCAGCTTCTGGATCAGCATGTCGTATTTGTAGGTAAACTCCGGGTACTGGGCATGATGCAAAAGGCCGATGACCAGCTTGTCCTTGAGCTGTTCCGGCTCCAGCTTGGCCGCCTGCTCCACCGTGACCGCGTGATCCCGCTGCCATTTCATCATTTCCACGGCGTCGCCTTTTTTGTTCTTGCGACCGTAGTAGGTGGGGCAGATGCTGGCCACATCGATGATGGAAAAGCCTTTGTTGCGGATGCCATCCTGGATCAGGCCGATGGTCTGCTGCACATGGTACGCGCTGCCCCGCGCTGCATAGGAAGCGCCTGCTCCGTAGGCCAGGCCAGCGATGTCAAAGGAGCGGTCCAAATTGCCGTAAGGCGCGGTGGTGCCGTAGGCGTTCGTGGGCGTGGTGGGGCTGTACTGCCCGCCCGTCATGCCGTAGGTGCTGTTGTTCATCACCACCACCGTAAGCCCGATATTCCTGCGGGCTGCATGGATCAGGTGATTGCCTCCAATGGCGGAAATGTCGCCGTCCCCCGCGATCACGATGACTTCCAGTTCGGGATTGGCCAGCTTGATGCCCGTGGCGAAGGCGATTGCCCGGCCGTGGGTGGTGTGGATTGTATTGAAGTCCATGTATCCCGCCGCCCGCGAGGAGCAGCCGATGCCCGACACGATCACTGTCTGGTTGCGGCTCAGACCCAAGTTTTCGATGGCCTGAGCCACGTCGCGCATGATGATGCCGTTGCCGCAGCCGGGGCACCAGATCTGCGGAAGATGCTCGGGACGCATGTATTTATAGATGAGGTTGGACATCTGTTTTGTCCGGGAAGCCGCGTTTACATCGCCGGTATTGACTTTCATTTACGCTTCCTCCACTTTCTGCAGGATCTCCTGCGGCGTGATCACGGTGCCGTTCCACTTTCCGACGAAAGCGACGGGACAGGCGCCGCGCGCGAGGCATTCCACCTCCAGGACGATCTGGCCGCAGTTATGCTCGGCAACGACGATCTTTTTCAATCCGCCCAGCGCTGCGGTTAGCTCCCGCTCCGGGAAGGGCCAGATGGTGACGGGACGGAAAATGCCGCAGCGGATGCCTTTTTCCCGTGCCTGCTCCATAGCCGTCTGCGCCGCGCGCATGGTGCCACCGTAGCAAACGATGACCACATCCGCGTCGTCCATGTTGACCATTTCGTACCGGACAATGTCTTTGTAATTGTCTGAGATTTTATGCATCAGCCTGTACATCAGCTTCTCCGCTTCCTCGGGGGAGTTCGTGGGGAAGCCCGATTCATCGTGGATCAGGCCCGTGATGTTGTAGCGCTGGCCGCAGCCGAAGGGTGCCATCTGGGGCACCATCTGCCCCTTCTTCTCATTCATATGGTACGGCTTGCGTTTCGGGTCGGGGAACTGCACCGTCGGCCGATTGACGATGGTGATATCCTCCGCTTCCTTCATTTGCATGCCCTCGCGCAGATGCCCGATGATTTCATCCATCAGGAAAATCACCGGCGTCCTGTATTTTTCGGACAGGTTAAAGGCGCGGATCGTCTGATAGTACGCCTCTGTCACCGAGGAGGGGCTGATGACGATGATCGGGTGGTCGCCGTGCGTCCCCCAGCGGGCCATCATGACGTCGCCCTGTGAGGGGGAAGTGGGCATGCCCGTGGAAGGACCCATGCGCTGCACGTCCACCACCACGATGGGGATCTCCGCCAGGCAGGCGTAGCCTAAGTTTTCCTGTTTCAGGGAAAAGCCGGGGCCGCTGGTCGCGGTCATGGATTTGACCCCGGCTACGGAGCCGCCGATGGCACAGGCGATGGAGGCGATTTCATCCTCCATCTGGATAAACTTCCCGCCCACCTGGGGCAGACGGTAAGCCGACAGCTCGGCAATCTCGGTGGAAGGGGTGATGGGGTAGCCCGCGAACAACCGCATGCCGGCGGCAATCGCGCCTTCCACACAGGCTTCGTTTCCCTGCATCAATACGATTTGATCCACTGGTTTTCATCTCCCTCCGACTCTTCCTCATTGATATAAATCGCATAGTCCGGGCAGCGAAGCTCGCATTGTCCGCACAGTATGCATTCCGCATTTTCGACGCGCCGCACCTTATCATTCACGATCTCCAGCGCTCCTTTCGGACAGAAAGCCGCGCAGATTCCGCATCCCTTGCACCAGTCCGGGTTCAGGATCAATTCTTTTTTTGCCGTCATAATCTGCCTCCTACCTTGTTTTGAACTGATATCTCTATGCTCTTTTTTCGCTTCTTTCTGTTTTTATTATACTGCATCCAAATCACAATTTAAAACAGTTTTTATATCGTACTTTTCACAAGAATTATTTTGTGGTATAATCACGAACAGGGAAAGCACAGCGGGAGGGAAGATAATGAATTTTCAGAACATGGAATACTTCATGATGGCAGCGGAAACCGGCAACATCACCCGGGCTGCTGAACGGCTGCATATCAGCCAGCAAGCGCTGAGCGACTGCATTTCACGATTGGAATCAGAACTTGGCTGCCGGCTGTTTGAACGCCGGCAGGGGCTGGAGCTCACCTACAGCGGACGCCAGTACCGCGCGGCGGTCGAACGGATGCTCGACCTGCATAAGCAGACGGTCGTCATGCTGAATGACATCAACGGCAATATCCGCGGGGAACTGCGTATCGGCATATCCTACACCCGGGGCCAGGCGATCCTGCCCTTGGTGCTGCCGGAATTCATCAGCCAGTTCCCGCTGGTGGAACTTTCCGTGCAGGAAGGCAGCACCCAGATGCTGGAAAGCCTGCTGGAACACGGAGAAATCGATGTGATGATCGGCTTTGCCCCGTTCCGGATCGATCGAGCTGAATCATTCCCTTTAATGCGGGACCGCCTCCATCTCGTCATCCCGAAGAGCCTGCTAAGGAATCACTGGAAAACGGCGAACCGGATAGAAGCCCGCCTGTCCGCATTCCGCGAAAACCACGATATTTCCATCTTCCGCGATTTTCCCTTTGTTATGCTCAAGGAGGGCGACCGCATCCGCACCATCACAGATCAGGTGTTTAAAACCGCGCATATCAAACCGCTGATCAAATTTGAAACGAACAATACGCAGACTGCCATGGCCCTCGCCGCTGAAGGAATCGGGATCGCCGTATGCCCGGAACTTTATCTCAACAGCAATTATGTGGCCTCGGGCACAGCCGGCTCCTATATCCGCAAACTGGTTGAGGTCTGTCCCCTCTTTGACGATTCTCTTTCGGACACTATCGCTATCGGATACAACAAGGACCGCTATTGCGGCAAGATCGCCGAAAGCTTCATCCGCTTATGCCTGGATAAAATGCACGGGGCGGAACGCTCTGTCACCGCGCAGCCGCTGCAATACTGAGAACGCGGAACAGGCGATTGCCGCCTTTCGTTTTCCATCCGCTCAACCAACAGGCGACAGGACTTGAAACCTGCGTTATTGATTGCGGCCTGCCGATTTCGTATAATGAGTTTGAAATAAACAACAGGAGGACAGGAACATGGAACTCGGGAAGAAAATCAAACAGCTTCGCTTTAAGGCGGGCATGACGCAGGAGCAGCTGGCGGAGAAGCTGGGAATCGGCCCGCAGTCAGTGTCCAAGTGGGAAAACGCCGTGGCAATGCCGGACATTTCAACGCTGCCGCTTTTAGCAGAAATCTTTGGGGTCACCATCGACGACCTGTTTGACCTGACGACCGATCAGCGACTGAACCGGATTGAAAACCGCATGGATGCGGAGGAAGAGCTTCCCGCGGACATCTTCCGGGAATATGAAGCCTTTCTTCAAGCCGCATTATCCGACGAAACGCATCAAAAGCGCGCAACCGAGCTGATTGCCTATCTCTACTGGCACCGCATGAACGCGGAAGCGAAGAAGGCGGCGCACTACGCGAAAGAGGCGATCCTCCGCGCGCCGGACGAAAAGGGCTGCCAGTGGGTACTGAACAGAACGGAAAACCATGCCGCATGGGATTGGAATATGGCCAATCACTCCAGAGCCATCAACTTTTACCGTGAGCTGGCGGAGGCCCATCCCAACGCAGCGGTGCCCTATATGTACCTGCTGGACAACCTCATCGCCGACCATCGGTCCAATGAGGCCGAACGTTGGCTGGATCGGTACTGTTCCTTAAAAAATGCCCACCCCATCATGAAACAGGTTTACCGCGCTTACATTGCCCTGGCACGATTCGACGAAAAAACAGCGGACAGCATCATGGAAGAACTGATCGGGGAGCACCCGGACGACGACGCATGCCTGTTTGAAACGGCGCAGTACTATGCCAAGAAAAGTGACTATGGGAAAGCGATTAGCTATTACGAGCAGGCGTTTGAAAAGGATCTGAGACGCCCTCGCTTCCAGGACGCGCTGATGGGGATCGCAGATATCTATGAAATCATGGGCGATTACGCGAATGCCGCGAAAACCTATGACCGGATTCTCGATCTGCTGAAAAACGAATGGGGCCTGACCGAAGAAACGGATTCTTCTGTGACCGCGGCGCAGAAACAAAAAGACCGCCTGTTGGTCAAGGCGGGCTTAAAAAGCTAATAAGTTCCTGCAATAATCTATGAACAAAGAAAACGGATATTACTGCATCTTCTCCTGCTTCACCTTGTGATCGACCACATGGCGGCTGGCAAGCTGAGCAAAAATATCCTTGGGTTCGATGCCCATTTCCACCATCAGCACCATCACATGGTAGGCCAGGTCGGCGATTTCAAAAACGGTTTCAGCCTTGTCGCCGCCCTTGCCCGCCACGATGACCTCCGTGCACTCCTCCCCCACTTTTTTGAGGATTTTATCAATGCCCTTCTGGTAGAGATAGGTGGTGTAGCTGCCCTCCTTGGGGTGGATCTTACGGCCCACCAGCAGGTCATAGAGCGCTTCCATGGAGAAATCCTGCCGGGTCTCGCTCTGGTACACCGGATTGAAGAAGCAGCTTTCGCTTCCGGTGTGGCAGGCGGGGCCTTTTTTGATGACCTCCACCACCAGCGCGTCCAAATCGCAGTCCGCCTTGATGGTCACGATTTCCTGGGTGTTGCCGCTGGTCTCCCCCTTGCGCCAAAGCTGCTGGCGGGAACGGGAAAAGAAGCAGGTGCGGCCCTCCTTCATGGAGATTTCCAGAGATTCCCTGTTCATGTAGGCCACAGTCAAAACCTGCTTGGAGAAGTAATCCTGCACTACGGCGGGAATTAAACCCTTATCGTCATATTTCAGTTCATCAATAATCATTTTTCTATTGGGGGAAACTACTCTTTGGAGCCAAAGAGCGGTTCCCCCCCAAACCCCCTTTCCGAGAAAGCTGTAATAAATCGTTCTTTAATCAATCACGCAGAATTCGCATCGGTATGTTCTGGGAAGCTAAATACTGTTTTAACTCCGGCAGGGGCACTTCCTTCCGATGGAAGATGGAGGCGGCGAGTCCTGCGTCCACCTGCGGCACGGACTCAAAGAGAATTTTGAAATCTTCCATCTTTCCCGCGCCACCGGAAGCGATGATGGGAATGGTGACCTGCTGCCCCATGGCGGAAAGCATTTCCAGGTCGAAGCCCTGCTTCACCCCGTCGGTGTCGATGCTGTTCACCACCAGTTCCCCCGCGCCGCGCTCCTGGCCGTCGTGCGCCCATTGCAGGGCGTCGATGCCGGTATCTACGCGCCCGCCTTTGGCGAAGATGCGGAACTGCCCGTCCACCCGCTTCACGTCCATGCTCAGCACCACGCACTGGTCGCCATACCGCTTGGCTGCGCGCTCAATCAGCGTCGGATCTTTGATGGCCCCGGAGTTCACGCTCACCTTGTCCGCCCCGCAGGACAGCACGCACTCAAAGTCGCTCACGTCGTTGATGCCGCCGCCCACCGTCAGGGGAATGAACACCTCCGCCGCCGTGCGTTTAAGAATGTCGGTGAACAGGCCCCGGCCTTCAAAAGAGGCGGTAATGTCGTAAAACACCAGTTCGTCCGCGCCGGTGTCGTTGTAATACTTTGCCATCTCCACCGGGTCGGCCACGTCCTGGATGCCCTCGAAATTCGTGCCCTTCACCACCCGCCCGTTCCGCACGTCCAGGCAGGGAATGATTCTTTTGGCGATCATGCTGTTTTCATCCTCTCGTTTTATACCGCGCTGATTTTGGCGATGATCCGCTCCGCCGCCTCAATGTGCATGATCCAGTGTCGGGACAAAGGCATTTTGATCAACCCTGCCACGTCCTTTCCACCCCAGTAATCAATCAGCCACGCAGCGCGCTCGTCCGGGCTGACTACGCCCAAGCTCCTGATTCTTTCTTTATCTTCATCCGAAAAACGCTGTTTCAGTTCTTCATAGCGGAGGGAACGAAGCCATTTATCCGTGTTTTCTTTTACTGCTTCAGCGTAATCATATAATGCACCGATATTCAGCTTTTCCGAAAACGCATCGATCTGCTCCTTCACAAGCTCGTTGCCCGTCGTGATGATTGGGGAGGAGGTTTTCTTCTGATAGTCTCCCGCAAATAAAACCTCTTCCTGATTGCGAATCAGTGTATTGACCACAATGTCTTCAATACGCATGATGTGCCAGATGGAATAGGCCACGGTTTTGCTGTGATACCCCTCGGCGTTGGGAAACGGCATTTTACTGAAATCTGCGTCGGACAACTTTCCCCGCCAAGACTGCATCTGTGCCATCAGCGTTTTGCGCAAAGAAATCAATTCTTCGATTCCCTGGTCAAAAGTCGTTTTTTTCAAAAGTGCCTGCATCTTCTTGTTCTGCTCGGACCAATCTTTGTTCATAATGCTTCTTATCCTTTCGCCGTTTCCAGGGCCTGCTCCAGCGTGATCCTGCCATCGTAAAGCGCCTTGCCGATGATGGCGGCATAGAGGTTCAGCTTTGCCAAGGCAGCAATATCCTCCGGGCTGGACACGCCGCCGGAGGCGACGATCTGTAAATCTTTGATCTGGCTTAAGCGTTCGTAAGCCCCGATTTTCGGCCCCTGGAGCTTCCCGTCCCGGCTGATGTCGGTGTAAATCACGGTGTCGATGCCCCGTTGCGGTAGGCTTTCCACGAAGTCATAGGCGACGATGTCCGTGATTGTTTTCCAGCCGTGAATGGCGACGAAGCCGTTCTTTGCGTCCACGCCCGCCGCCACTTTTCCAGGGTACTGTTTTGCCAGAGATTCCATGAATTGAGGGTTTTCAATGGCGGCAGAGCCTAAAATCACCCGGGTCACGCCCGCGTCCAGATAGCGCTTGGCACTATCCTCATCCCGCACGCCGCCGCCGACTTCCAACTTTAAGCCACTTTCAGAAGCCAGCTTTTGAATGACAGCCAGGTTTTTCTGCTTGCCGTCCTTGGCCGCGTCGAGATCCACCACATGCAGGTATTCCGCACCTGCCATCTTGTAGGCTTTGGCGGTCGAAAGCGGGTCGTCACCGTAGACGGTCATGCGGTCGTAGTCGCCCTCCACCAGGCGTACCACCTGGCCATCCCTTAGGTCAATCGCCGGAAAAATCAGCATAAGCTTCCCTCCCCGAACGCTTTCAGCATTTTCAGCCCTACCGGGCCGCTCTTTTCAGGGTGGAACTGCGCCCCGAACACGTTGCCGCGTTGCACCAGCCCCGGCACCATCACGCCGTATTCCGACGCCGCCTTCACCGCGTCCCCCGCGCCCTTGGCGTAGAAGGAGTGGACGTAATACACGCTGTCTCCTTCCTGGATGTCTTTCAGCAGTGGGCTTTCCCCCACGATGCGCAGGTTATTCCATCCAATGTGCGGCACTTTCAAGTTTTCGGGAATATCCGGCTTCAAGGGGCAGATTTCGCCGGGGAGTAGGCCCAAGCCCTTATGAACGCCGTACTCGTAGCTTTTCTCAAACAGCAGTTGCATCCCGAGGCAAATGCCCAATAGCGGCGCGCCCGCCTTGGCTTTTTGAAGCACCAACCTGTCCATTCCTGTTTCCCTGAGCTTGTTCCGGGCGTCTCCGAACGCGCCGACGCCAGGCAGGATGATCTTATCCGCGCTGAGGATTTCTTTCTCATTCCGGGTCACGACGTTTTCAATGCCCAGGAAGGAAAGCGAATGGCTGAGGGAATAAAGGTTTCCCACGCCGTAGTCGATGATGGCAATCATGGCACGCGCTCCTTCTCAAAGCAATCCTTTGGATGATGGCGTCTCCCCCGCCCTTGCCGGGTCGATGGTAACTGCCTGCCGTAAGGCCCTTCCCATCCCCTTGAACATGGCTTCGATGATGTGGTGGGTGTTTTCGCCGGCCAGTTGGTGGAAATGCAGGCAGGCTTTGGCGTTGCGGGTGAAGCCCAGCATGAATTCCTTCACAAGCTCGGTGTCGAACGTACCCACTTTTTCCGTAGGAAGCTGCACCTGATACCCCAGCGTTTCCCGCCCGGACAGGTCAATGGCGACCAGGACCAGCGCTTCGTCCATGGGCAGCAGGAAATTACCATACCGGGTGATGCCCTTTTTATCGTCCAGGGCTTCGGAGAGGGCTTGGCCAAAAGCAATACCAATATCCTCCACGGAATGATGATCGTCCACCCAGGTATCACCCTTGCATTGAACGGTCAGGTCAAAGCTGCTGTGAAAAGCCAACAGCTCCAGCATGTGGTTCAGGAAGCCCACGCCGGTATCGATCTCCGCTTTGCCTGTTCCGTCCAGGTTCAGGGACAGACGAATGTCCGTTTCTTTGGTTGTCCGCTCAATCACTGCCTGTCTCATGTCAAAATCTCCTTGGTGGCTTGTATCAGCGCCGCCATTTGTTCCTTCGTCCCGATGGTGATGCGCACGAAATCCTGTATTCTGGGGATGTTGAAATGCCGGATCAGGATGTTTTTCTCCCGCAGTTTCTTCTGATATTCCCCGCCGCTCATGCCCGGCGCGCTGGCAAAGACAAAGTTGGCCTTGCTGTCCAGCACTCGGAAGCCCAGGGCTTTCAACTGTTCCACCGTCCAGGCGCGGGTCTCCATAATCGTTCTGCGACAGGATTCAAAGTATTCCGGCTGCTCCAGCGCCGCCGCGCCCGCTGCCTGGGTGAGGCTGTTCACGTTGTAGGGGTGGAAGGAGAAGCGCACGCGGTTCAGGTCGTCAATCAGGGTGGCGCTGCCCATGGCGAAGCCCAGCCGCGCCCCGGCCAGTTGGCGGGACTTGGAGAAGGTGCGTACCACCAGCACGTTGTCAAACTCCGGCACCAGCGCCAAGGCGCTTTCCCCGCCGAAATCCACGTAGGCTTCGTCCACGATGACCACCTGGTCGGGGTTCTTTTCGGCGATTTCTTTTAAAGCAGACAGCGGCAGGGCTTTGCCGGTGGGCGCGTTGGGGTTGGCGATGACGATGCAACGGTCATTGCCCTGATAGTCCGAAATGTCGATGCTGAAATCCGCGTCCAATGGAATAATCTTCGCGTCCAGGCCGTACAGTTCCGCCCACACGGGGTAGAAGCCGTAGGTAATATCAGGAAAGACCAGCCCATGCCCGCCGAATGCCTGGAAAGCGAAAGCCAAAATTTCATCGGAACCGTTGCTGACGGTGATCTGGTTTTCTTTTAATCCGTAGGTTTCAGCCAGCAGCCGGGTCAGCTTCGTTGCGGCTAAGTCGTTATATAGTTGCAAGGTTCCCGCTGCTGCCGCCACCGCCTCCTTCACGCCCGGCGCGGGAGGAAAGGGGCTTTCGTTGGTGTTCAGCTTGATCAGCTTCACCTTGGGCTGCTCGCCGGGCACATACGGGGCCAGGGCCTGCAAGCGCTCGCTCAAATATCTGCTCATACTTTTTCACCGAACCGGATCGCCACGGAATTGGCGTGGCCGTTCAGCCCCTCCCGCTTGGCAAAGGACACGATGCTGTCCTTGGCTTCTTTCAGGGCGTCCGTGGAATAGTAAAGGAACTGGGACTTTTTCACGAAATCGTCCACCGAAAGGGGCGAGGAAAAGCGGGCTGTGCCGCTGGTGGGCAAGGTGTGGTTGGGGCCAGCCCAGTAATCGCCCAGGGCTTCCGGCACGTTACGGCCCAAGAACACGCTTCCCGCGCTCTCAATGCGGGGCAGGTAGGAGAAGGGATCGTCCACGCAGATTTCCAGGTGTTCAGGCGCGATGAGGTTTGCGATTTCAATGCCCTGCTCCAGATTGTGGGCCACGATGATTTTGCCGTTGTTATCCACGGAAACCCGGGCGATGGCCTCCCGCGGCAGCTCCTTCAATTGCTTTTCCACTTCAGCCTGTACCTGCTTCGCCAGTTCTTCGCTGTCCGTTACCAGAATCGCTGAGGATAGTTTATCATGTTCCGCCTGGGAAAGCAAGTCCGCCGCCACGAAAGCCGGATTGCTCTTTCCGTCGGCCAGTACAAGAATTTCGCTCGGCCCGGCGATCATGTCGATATCCACCACGCCGTACACCCGGCGCTTGGCTGTCGCCACAAACACGTTGCCGGGGCCGACGATCTTGTCCACCGCGGGCACGGACTCCGTGCCGTAAGCCAAGGCCGCGATGGCCTGCGCCCCGCCCGCCTTCACGATCTTCGTGACGCCCGCGATTTTCGCCGCGCAGAGGATAGCGGGATTCACTTTGCCGTCTTTTCCCGGTGGGGTGGCGATGACGATTTCCTTCACCCCGGCGATTTTCGGCGGCACTGCGTTCATGAGCACGGAGGAAGGATAGGCTGCCGTGCCGCCGGGCACGTACAGGCCCGCACGCTTTAGTGGGATCATCCGCTGGCCCATCACCCTGCCATCCTCTTTGCTGACGATGAAGCTGTTGCGCACCTGGTGCTTGTGGAAGGCTTCGATGTTATCCCTGGCTTGCTTTAATATTTCGATGAATTCCGCATCGCAGGCAGCGAAGGCTTCCGCGATTTCCTCCTCGCTGACCAGGACGGAAGTAAGATTCGCCTTGTCGAACTTCGCGGCGCATTCTATCAGCGCTTTATCACCATTCGCCCGAACGTTGGCGATGATTTCATCTACAATAGCTTCGATTTCGTTGCCCGCCTGGATGGGCGGGGTTTTGAATTCCTCGGGTCTGAACTGATCCACGGGCATGATCTTCATCATTGCGGAAGCACCCCCTGCAGTTTTTCGGTAATTTGCATAATGATCTCGTTTTTAAATAAGTAGCTGGCCCGGTTGGCAATCAGGCGGGCGCTGATGGGGCACACGGTTTCCAGCACCTTCAAATGGTTTTCCTTCAGCGTGCGGCCCGACTCCACGATGTCCACGATCACATCGGTGAGACCCAGGATCGGGGCCAGCTCGATGGAACCGTTGAGCTTGATGATCTCGATTTCGCGATTTTTGGCGTTGTAGTAATCCTTGGCAACCTTGGTAAACTTCGTCGCCACCCGCAGCACCGATTCCCGGTCTTCCGTATAATCATCCGGCCCGGCCACGCAAATGCGGCACTTGCCGATATTCAGGTCGAGCAGCTCATACACGTCCGGTTCGCCGTCCAGCAGGATGTCCTTGCCCACCACGCCGATATCCGCCGCACCGTACTCCACGTAAATCGCTACGTCGGAGGGCTTCACCAGCAGGTAGCGCACCCCGCTTTCCGGGCTTTCCAGCACCAGTCGCCGGTCGCCGTCATAAATGCCGCCGCAGTCAAAGCCGATCTTGGAGAACAGGGAAAGCACCTGGTCGCCCAGTCTTCCCTTCGGCAAAGCGATGTTAAGCATCCTTCCCCACCTCCTCAAGGCCGTTTTCCGTGAACCTGTACGCATGCGTGAACCTTACGTTCTCGGGCGTTTTCTTTTCCAGCCGCACGCGCTTTCCTTCGCCGCGCAGCGCGTCTGCCTGCGCAAGGAGCTTGCGGTAATCGTCGGTTTCCTGATACAGAATCAGCGCGTCCACGTCAGCCCCGTGCTGAGAACGGAACAGCACGTCCAGTTCGTTCAGGTACACGGCGAAGCCGATAGCGTCCAGGTTCCTGCCGAACTTCCTGAGCAGCCTGCCGTAATACCCGCCGGCCAGCAGCGCGCGCGGCACGCCCTCCGCATACCCCTGAAAAATCAGGCCGTCGTAGTAATCGCAGTCGTTCACCAGGGAGAAATCGAGCAGCATCCGGTCAGCGCAGCCCTTTTGTCCCAGCAGCCCATACACGGTTTCCAGTTCGTTCAGTGCGTCGGTCATGCCGTTGGTAATGGCGATGCGCCGGGCGGCGGCCAGGGTGTCTGTAAAACTCCCGCAGAGGGACGCGGCCTGCATGATCAGCTCAATGGCGAAAGGAGCGGTATTCGCCCCCTCCAGCAGCGCGCGGAGTTCATGCAGCCGCTTGCCGTGGATACAGGAGAACAGCTCCTTCCGAAGCCCTTCCTCGATGCTCAGCCCGTCCAGCAGCGCCACCCAGAAGCCGATATGGCTCACCTGCATCCAATGACTGCCGCTGATGGCCGTCAGCGTTTCCTGTGCCAGGCAAAGCACCTCATAAAAAGACAGCGCGTCGAGCCTGCCGATGGATTCCAGGCCAAGCTGGGTGACCTCCTTATACCCGCCGCTCTGCTTTTCCAGCCAGTAAACATTTTCAAGATAATACACCTTTTCGCTGGACTGGGCGCTCGCCTGCGTGTTTTTGGCGATCGAAAGCGTCACGTCCGGCTTTAAAGCCATGAGCCGCCCGTCCAGGTCGTGAAAAGAAATGATGTTGGGATTTTTGAGGAAGCTCTTATTCTCCATATACAGTTCATATTCCTCGAACTTCCCCATCCTGTATTTGCGGAAGCCGTACTGCTCATACAGCGCCCGAAGGGTCAGGGTAATCTTTTCCTCCCTGCGCAGTGCTCGGGTCACATCCTGGTCCATAGGTTCCTCCTCAGTGATCATCGGTTTTACGAAGTATAGTATATCACTGCTTTATCACGCTGTCAAGCTAAAGTGATAGCATAGTAAAACTTTTTTGTAAAGAAACAGGGATCAGAAAATCTCATCCGGATTCCTGATCCCTGGCAGCAATTTTCTTTTGTCACAACAGTTCCACCAGCACGCTGTTCTGAACATCCATGCCCTTTCTGGTCAGGCGCAAAAAACCGTCCTGCCAAATAATCAGGCCCTGGCGAAGCGGCTTTTCTAATTTCGATCCAAAGGCTTCCCTGATCGAAACGCTGTGCATGCGTGTAAACGCCTCGTCGGAAACCCCCTCCGTCATTCGCAAGCCGAGCATGACGCTTTCAAAGCGCGCCTCCTCGCTTGAAATCACGGTTTCCTCTGCTGGTTTCCCGGCCAGATAGTCGTCCAGATCGGGCGGATTCCGGTAGCGGACATTCTCCAGAAAGCCGCAGGCGGCGCTGCCGATGCCGACATATTCCTTCCGTTTCCAGCAATCCATATTGTGGCGGCACGCATAACCGGGCCGAGCAAAATTGCTTATCTCATACTGTGAAAAGCCGTGCCTCGACAGCGTTTCCCGGCATAGCTCGTACATCTCGCGCTCCAGGTCCTCGTCGGGCAGCGTCCAATCCCCACACTCTACCATGCGCTGCATTTTCGTGCCTTCCTCCACGATCAGCCCATAGCAGGAAAGGTGCGTCGGAGACAGCGAAAGCGCTTCGGAAAGCGTTTCCTGCACATCATAAATCGTTTGCGTCGGAAGACCCAGCATCAGGTCAAGATTGATATTATCAAAGCCCGCATCCCGCGCCATTTTCACGCTTTCCTGCACCTGGTCCCATGTATGGATGCGCCCCAGCGGCGAAAGCAGCCGGGGCTGCGCAGCCTGCGCGCCGAAGGATAAACGGTTGATTCCGTTTTCCCTCAGCGTATCGAGAAAAGCTTCCGTCACCGTGCCGGGGTTGCACTCGCAGGAACATTCCGCGTCGGGCAGAAAGTCAAAGCAGCTTTTGATTCCCTTTAGCAACCTGTCCATCAGCGCGGGCGGGAGCAGCGACGGCGTCCCTCCGCCGATATAGAAGGTCACAACCCTCGCGTCAACGCGGCTCCGCTTCTCCGCTTCGCGGAGCATCGCGTCCACGTAAGCGCTTTCGTCTTGCTCCCTGCCCGCGAAGGACGCAAAATCGCAATAAGCGCATTTCCGCGCACAAAAGGGAATATGCGCGTACAGGCCGATTTCTTTTTTCATAGCAGCGTCACGGCGTAGACCTCGTTCGTGCACGCGATAAGCGCCACGCCGTTTTTCAGGATGCCCAGACAGCCCGTCACCGCCTGGCCTCCGAGCAGATGGGAAATACTGATGGGCGTAAACCTCTTGCTGCCCAAGTCGGCGCGGTAAATCATATCCTCCGCGAAGGCATAGATGCGCTTGTTGTACAGCGCCGCCCCAACGCAGGCGCTGGGCAGGGAATAGCGGCGGTCGGTCTTTCCCCAAATCAGGCGAAGCTGGCTGATGCTCGCCAGGTAATCGCTGCTTTTCGCGGGCTTGAACAGCAGCATGGCTTCGGAGCCGCTGGGCGCGGCGTCCTCCAGCTGCCAGCCGTACACCAGCATGGTGCCCGTTGTATCCTGCGTGCCGCGGTAATCGTATTTCCGCAGCTGGCGGGTGCTGATCACGTTCAGTTCGGTGCCCGCGTAAACCACGGCGTACACAAGGTTTTCCCCCAGCGAGATGCCGCCGGAGGCCGTCGCGTTCACGCGGTAAGTATTCAGCAGGGTGTCCGGCACGCCGCCAAACGCGTCAAGGGATGTCGTCCAGAGAAAATCGCCGTCGCTGAAAAAACCCGCGTCCAGAATAATGCTGTCCTGGTACGCGTTGCTTTCCTGGTCCATCGTGGTGCCCTGCATGTCCTTGACCACCAGCGTCGGGCTGGTGTCGCTGCCCATCACAACTGCCACGTATTTGCTGCCAACGCGGGCAAACTGGATGGCGTTTGACAGGCTTTCGTTGTAGGTGGTCTTGCCGTTCTTATCCACAATATGAAGCTGGGAACCCATCCATATGGCCACGACGGTATCGCTGCAGGTAAAAGAAGCGTTTTCTCCCACGGCATAGCTCCATCTTTCATAGCCGTTGGACTGCAGGCAGTACAGCGTCATGCCGTCGTAATACAGGATATCGTTGCCAAAGGGCGTCACGTCCTGCGTAGATGTGCACCGCAGCCTGACTGCCGTAACGCTTTTGTTGCTGCCCCCGAATACGCCGGCAACGGCAAGCCCGATCAAAATAACCAGCACCAGCAGGGCTGATAAGAAAATAATCTGTTTTTTATGATCCATATTTTGGGAAAACTGCATGTATGTCGCCGCCTCCGAGAACCTTCCTGGAAAATACGTTGGATGATTTCCGATATGTTAAGGAAATACAACGGAACCGTGATTATTATACAATGAATTCTCCCGTCCGTCAAATACGGATTGTCGAAAACGCACAGCGCTTCGACTTCCAGTATTACGTCTTTCGTGAATTTTCATTTTTCTTTCCGGCAGGGAAAAAGAAACGCGCGTCGTATTATAGAAGGATGTGCATTTTCTTTTTGGAGGCTGCTTCATGTTGACGGAAGAGATGCTGCGGGAACAGGCCGGGGAAGAAATCTTTGCCCGGGGCAGCGCCATTTTCCATCGTGCGCTGGTGCGGGAAGCCAGGCGCGTCCGGGATGAGCAGAGGGATGAAGCTTACTATATCGTGTCGGGTGACGAGCGCCATATTGTGGTCGTTTCAGCGGGCCAGATCCGCTGCGATTGCGACTGCTATCCCTGTGCCCATAGCGTAGCCGCCGCGCTGACGGCGCTGGAAAGCGGCGTGATCCAGGACATGGAAAAGCACCGGGCGCAGCTTGCCGCCCCCGCACTCTTTCAGGCGGTGGCCGGAATGCTGCCGGAAACCGACGGAATCCGCCTGTCCCCCGCTTTGTTTCTGACCCGCGAAGGAATCCGCATCGGCCTGAAAATCGGCGAAGACAGGCTGTACGTCGTCCGCCACATTCCCCGTTTTCTGGAATGCCGGGAGACTGGCGAAGCGCTTCCCTTCGGCAAGGGCTTTGTATACAATCCGCAGTGGATGCGGTTCAGCGAAAAGGAAAACGCGCTGCTGGATATTCTGGCGGAGTGCTGTGAATTTGGGAGCAGCCGGGTGATGACCGGCATGGACGCGCGAATGCTGCTGCTTCCGCCGCGCGCCGCGGTGCGCGTGCTGGAAGCGCTGGGCAGCCTTCCCTTCACGCTGCATGTGAAGGGCATACAGTATCAGGTGCAGGGGATCAGGAACCGTCCGCTGCCGCTGAACTTCCTTTTGTCCGGCACGCCGCAGAAGCTGAGCATGACGGCGGAGCTGCCCGAAACGCTCATCCCGCTGACAAAGGACTACCGCTTCATTTTAGCGGACGGGGAATGCCTGCAGCTGCCCCAGGAGGAACAGGAACTCGTTTCCGCGGTGCATCGGTTTGCCTCCGGCCGGGAGACCACCGTAAGCTTTGCCGCGCAGGACACCCAGCGCGTGATGAGCGAATTGCTGCCCTTCCTGCTGCGCGAAGCGTCCGTGACCATCGATCCGGCGCTGGAAAGCCATTTCCTGCGCATACCGCTGAAAGCGCGGGTGTATCTGGACAAGGAAGACGGCGACGTGACGGCGAAGGTTTCCTTTTCCTACGGCCAGGTGGAGCTTGATCCCTTTGATCCCGCGAGCGCGCCCGTCGACGCGCTGCTGCTGCGCGACGCCGCCGCGGAGCGCTCCGTGCTGGACGAACTGGCGCGGGACGGGTTCCACATATACAAAAAACACGTTTACCTGAGCGGAAACGAAAAGATTTACGATTTTGTCACCGAAGGCGCAAACCGCCTGACGCAGTGCGCCGAGGTGTTTTTCAGCAATGATTTCAAACGCATGACGCCCAAAAAGCCGCTGTTCCGGGGAGCGCTCCGCCTGCGCGGCGGACAACTGCAGCTGGAAATGCTCGACGGCGACACGCCCGTCGAAGAGCTGTATCCCCTGCTGGAAGCGCTGCGGAAGCGGCGGCGTTATTTCCGCTTCAAGTCCGGGGATTATCTTGACCTTTCCGATTCCGCCGAATGGCAGCCGCTGGCGGAAGCCATGATGGAAACCGTGGACGTCTCCGGCAGACAGGATCTCGGCGCGTACTGGGCGGCATACCTGGCTGCGCTGATCAGGGAAAACGGACTGGATGTTCAATTGGACGCTCAGGCAGAGCAGGCCGCGTCGCTGTCCTTTACGCCGCCTCCTCCGCCGATCAGCTGTCTCAGGCCCTACCAGGAGCGCGGCTTTGCCTGGCTGCTGTCGCTCCACGCGCTGGGTATGGGCGGCATCCTGGCGGACGACATGGGCCTTGGCAAAACGGTGCAGATGCTGTCCGCGCTGCTGTCGGTTAAGCAGAACAGCCCCGACCGCAAACCTTCCCTGATCGTCGCGCCAACCTCCCTGACCTACAATTGGCTCAGCGAATGCGCGCGGTTCACCCCTGAGCTTTCTGTGATGCTGCTCAGCGGCGGCCAGGCCACCCGGGCGGAGCAGATTGAAACGCTGCGGAGCGGAGAAGCGCCCGACCTGATCGTCACGAGCTATCCCCTCATCCGGCGGGACATCCTGCTCATGAAGGACATTTCCTTCCGCTTCGCCATCCTGGACGAAGCCCAGCAGATCAAGAACGCGCAGAGCGTCGGCGCGCACGCGGTGAAGCTACTGACCGCCGAAACCCGCATCGCGCTGACAGGCACGCCCATGGAAAACCATGCGGGCGAGCTGTGGAGCCTGTTCGATTTCGTGCTGCCCGGCTACCTGCCGCGCTACACCGATTTCCTGCGCCGCTGGGGCGAGGGGCAAAATGCCGACGACCTGCGCCGGCGCATCCGCCCGTTCCTGATGCGCCGCGTAAAAGCCGACGTGCTGGGCGAACTGCCGGAAAAGCTGGAAAGCGTGCTGATGGCCGAGCTGCCGCCCGAGCAGCGCAGAGTATACGATGCGGCGCTGCTTCAAAAGCGTGAGCGTGTGAACCGAATTCTGCAGGACAGAGGCCTGGGCCGCGGCCGCGCGGAGGTGCTGTCCGCCATCACGGAGCTTAGGCAAATCTGCTGCCATCCCGTGCTGTGCCTACCGGATTACGACGGCATGAGCGGCAAGCTGGAGCTGCTGATGGACGTGCTGCCCGGTTCCCTTGCCGCGGGACGGCGCGCGCTGATTTTCTCCCAATTCACGTCCATGCTGCGCATCATCGAAAAGCGCCTGAACCAGGAGGGCATTCCCTGTCTGTACCTTGACGGCGACACGCCGCCCGCCATGCGCCTGGAGTTGACCGAGCGCTTTAACGGCGGTGAGACAAACGTGTTCCTGGTATCGCTCAAAGCGGGCGGCACCGGTCTGAACCTGACCGGCGCGGACCTGGTGATCCACTACGATCCATGGTGGAACCCCACCACGGAGGAACAGGCCACCGGCCGCGCGCACCGAATCGGGCAGACGAAGAAGGTAGAAGTGCTGCGCCTGGTGGTGCATCACTCCATCGAGGAACAGGTGCTCAAAATGAGCGACCGCAAGCGCCGCCTTTTCGACAAGCTCATCACGCCGGGTGAGGAGATGCCCACAAAGCTGACCGAGAAGGACATCCTGTCGCTGTTTGATGAAAAGTAAAAACTTATGAACAAAGCGCTGCCCCGGCGATGGGACAGCGCTTTGCTGTATAGCTTATTTTTTTTATTTAACGGTCAGTGTAACGACATTAGATTCTACGCTTCCGACGGCGTTCGTCACCAAGCACTTGTATTTGTATCCATTGTAGCGAACGGCGGCAGTAAATGTGTAGGTAGCCGACGCGCCGTTATTAGTCACCGCGTTCCAGGTGGTTTCGCCCGGCTTCTGATAGTACCACTGATAGCTCATCGCGCCGGTAGCGGTTACTTTGAAGGTGGCTGTCATACCAGCTACAACAAAGACGTTTGACGGCTGGCCTGTGATGACAGGCTTGGAACCAGATTTTACAGTCAGCGTGACGGTGTTCGACCAGACGTATCCTGCACTGTTGGACACCTTGACCTTATACTTATAACCGTTGTGCCGCGCTGCTGTTGTCAGGGTATAAGTCGCTGACGTGCCGTTATTGCTTACTGCGGTCCAGGTGGAATCGTTCGGCTTCTGGTAATGCCACTGATAACTGTCGGCATTGGTGGCGACCACCTTGAATGTCGCTTTCGCTCCCTCGTTCACCGTCTGATTCGCGGGCTGCGTGGTGATGGTGGGCTTCGCGGCGGTTGTCACCGTCAGCGTGACCACGTTCGACCAAACATATCCCACGCTGTTGGATACCTTGACCTTATACTTATAGCCGTTGTGCCGCGCTGATGTCGTCAAGATGTAAGACGCCGATGTGCCGTTATTGCTCACCGCGTACCAGGTAGAGTCTTTTGGTTTCAGGTAATGCCACTGATACCCGGTCGCACCCGTAGCGACCACTTTGAAGGTCGCCTTTGCCCCTTCGTTTACTTTTTGATTGCTGGGCTGGGTTGTGATGACGGGCTTGAGATTTACCGTCAGAGTTACGATGTTCGAGTATACATACCCCGCGTTGTTGGACACCTTAACCTTATACTTATAGCCGTTATGCCGCGCCGCTGTCGTCAATGAATATGTGGCGCTGGTACCGTTACTGCTCACCGCGTACCATGTGGCGTCGTTCGGTTTCTGGTAATGCCACTGATACCCGGTCGCGCCGGTAGCAACGACCTTGAACGTCGCCTTTGCCCCTTCGTTCACCTTCTTGTTACTCGGCTGCGTGGTGATGACGGGTTTGAGATTTACCGTCAGGGTGACAATGTTCGAGTAAACATATCCTGCGCTGTTGGATACTTTGACGCGATATTTGTAGCCGTTGTGCCGCGCCGCTGTCGTAAGGGTATAGGTGGCCGAAGTACCGCCGTTGCTCACCGCGTACCATGTTGAGTTATCAGGTTTCCGGTAATACCATTGATAGCCTGTCGCGTCGGTGGCGACCACTTTGAACGTTGCTTTCGCGCCTTCGTTTACCGTCTTGTTAGTGGGCTGAGTGGTGATGACAGGTTTGGTATCTAATAATAATACTTTGATATTATTAGCTATAGCATAATCGTAAGCTGTCGAACCGGAGTAACAAGAAATGGTCAAATCACTGCTGCAACAAATGAAAGCCCCTTTATCAATGCTGGTGACGCTGTTCGGGATTGTCACACTCGTCAAGCTGCTGCAGTCAGAGAAAGCTAAATACCCAATACTGGTGACGCTGTTTGGAATCGTCATGCTCGTCAGGCTGGTACAGCCACGGAAAGCATAAGCGTCAATGCTGGTGACGCTGTTCGGGATCGTCACGCTCGTCAGGCTGCTGCAACCAGCGAAAGCATAAACACCAATGATGCTGACACTGGACGGGATAACATAGGTACCCGTCTTTCCGGCAGGGCACGTAATAATTTTTGTTTTTGCTTTATTCATTATAACGCCATTGACGGAACAAAAGCTGTTGTTGCCGGATGCCAAATCGATTTTTTTCAGCATCTTGCAGAACGCGAAAGCACCTTCGCCAATGCTGGTGACGCTGTTCGGGATCGTCACACTCGTCAAACTGCTATATTCAAAGAAAGCATAATTGCCAATGCTAGTCACGCCTTGCTGAATCTCGACCTGATTGATGACATACACTCCCCACGGAGCTTTTACGCTTTCATAAAGATCTTTCATTGCTCCTGTGCCGGAGATGATCAACAGCCCATTATTATCCAGTGTCCAGGTCAGGTTGCCCCAGGTGCCGCTGGCGATGATGGTAGGGCCAGCCCCATAATTGAAATGAATGGTCGCGTCGGTCAAGCAGTTATTATCTGAGCCGATGGTGATGGTATTCCATTGCGCTTCTGTTCCAGTGTAATATACATCCGTCAGGCTGCTGCAGCCATAGAAAGCACGATAGCCAATTTCGGTGACGCTGTTGGGGATCGTCACGCTCGTCAGGCTGGTACAGCCACGGAAAGCATAAGCGCCAATGCTGGTGACGCTGTTCGGGATCGTCACGCTCGTCAGACTGCTGCAGCCCTCAAAAGCAACTTCGCCAATACTCGTAACGCTGTTCGGAATCGTCACGCCCGTCAGGCTGCTGCAGCCCCAGAAAGTGCCATGCACAATACTCGTAATGCTGTTTGGGATCGTCACACTCGTCAGACTGCTGCATTTCCCGAAAGCACTTTGACCAATGCTGACGACATTGCCGGGAATCGTCACGCTCGTCAGACTGCTGCAGCCCCAGAAAGCATACATGCCAATGTTCGTGACGCTGTTGGGAATCGTCACGCTTGTCAGGTTGCTGCAATCATAGAAAGCATAATTGCCTATGCCGTTGACGCCGTTCTGAATCTTCACGGTTTTCACGTCGCTGTTATTATAAAAAGCACACTCCGTAATGTCCCCTGTCCCTGAAATGGTCAGAACACCGCTGTTCGTCAGTGTCCAAGACAGGTTTTCGCCGCAGGTGCCGCTGGTATCCGCGTTGGCCAGCAGCGGCAGCGCTAAGGCGATGAGAACCAGAAGCGCCAGAATCAGGAATCTCTTTTTCATGAATGTCCCCCTCCTAAAGAATGTTGTTTCAAATGATGTATATTTTTTGAATTTTCTTATCCTATTTTTACAAATATCATATTAGCAGAAAATGGTACTCACGTCAACCATTCACATAGGTTTTCATAAAGAAAAATTATCATTCAATAAGGTACACCTTTCTGATTTTTATTCATGATCCGGGAAGGTAGCTTTATTGGTTTGGTTTTTTTCAATTTGCCGGAATGCAGCCAGCCCATCATCCCCGTGAGCGCCTGTTAAGGATGCTGTTCCCGGGCAGTAACCGCCGCGGCGGGCGGAATTTGCCCGAAAGAAAATATTGAAAAATTCTTGACAAATTGTGAAAGATTTCGTATACTATCCGATGCATCAATAGACTCCGCTAGCCCCGGGTGCTATTGTACAATCGCCGGAACGTGCGACCATCACGGGAAGGCAACACGAAGCTGACCTGATTTCAAGGAGGAAATTCACTTGAACACCTTTATGGCAAATGCGCAGAACGTAGAGCGCAAGTGGTATGTCGTTGATGCGGACGGCATGGTGCTTGGTCGTCTCGCCAGCCAGGTGGCCAATATCCTGCGCGGCAAGAACAAGCCCATCTATACCCCCCATGTGGATACCGGCGATCACGTGATCATCGTGAACGCTTCCAAGATCGTTCTGACCGGCAAAAAGCTGGACCAGAAGATTTATTACCATCACTCCGGTTATGCCGGCGGTCTGAAAGAAACCAAGTACCGCAAGCTGATTGCTGAAAAGCCCGAATTCGCGGTGCGCCACGCCATCGTGGGCATGCTGCCCAAGGGCCCCCTGGGCCGTCAGATGGCCTCCAAACTGCGCATCTATGCCGGCCCCGAACATGAACAGGCTGCGCAGAAGCCCGAAAAGCTGGAACTCATCAAGTAAGCGAAGCGGAAGGAGTAAACGATCATGGCAAATGATTTTAACGCCGTTGGCCGTCGGAAGTCCGCGGTCGCCCGTGTGCGTCTCGTGCCCGGTGAAGGCAAAGTTTTGATTAACAAGCGCGATATCGACGATTATTTCGGTCTCGAAACCCTGAAAATGACCGTTCGTCAGCCCATGAACCTGGTCAACGTCGGCGGCAGCTTCGACGTGCTGGTCAACGTTCGCGGCGGCGGCCTCACCGGCCAGGCCGGCGCTATCCGTCACGGCATTAGCCGCGCCCTGTGCAAGGTGAATCCCGAACTGCGCGAAGCCCTGAAAAAAGCCGGCTTCCTCACCCGTGACCCCCGCATGAAGGAACGCAAGAAGTACGGCCTTAAAGCCGCTCGTCGCGCGCCCCAGTTCAGCAAGCGCTAATCGTTCAGAATGGCAGCGCTCACTTCGGTGGGCGCTTTTTTTTTAGCAAGACAAACGGAAAAAGCTATACAAAGGGAAAAGACGATGAATGGACAGAAATTTGTTCGATGACGGATATGCAGCCTATCGCGCGGAGGAATGGGACAAGGCCGCGGCATGTTTTTCCGGCAGCGATGCCAAGTCGCGAGTAGCCCAGGCTTATGTCTGGATGAACCGCACGGACGGAAAAGCCGACCCGGAAAAGGCATTTGAAGTTTTCGGGGAACTGGCGGAACAAGGGGATCCCATCGGATGTACCGATCTGGGGTTCTGCTTCTGTTATGGCATTGGCTGTGAATCAGATCAAACACAGGCTTTCCGATGGTATGAAAAGGCTGCCAAAATGGACTTTCCAAGGGCCATGAACAATCTGGCCGTGTGCTATATCCAGGGTCTCGGTGTTGAGCCTGATCCCCAAAAGGCCGTGGAGTGGCTGGAAAAAACCGGCATCGATTCCGATGGAATGATCCTCTGCAATCTGGGGAGCGCTTATGCCGCTGTCGGCAATCGGCAGCAGGCAATCCTGTGCTACCGAAAGGCGGCATCTCACGGGGACCCCAAGGCCATAGACCATCTCAGACAATATGGAGAGGACGTATCCGCCTTTACGGCTATTGCGCCCGATCCGGATGCGGTACTGTTCGGCGAACTAAAGGAGAGCTGAAAGAGAAAAGGAAGCACAGACTTAAAGCGGCGAGACGCGCCTCAGTTATCAAAATGTTAAAACAAATTGGGGCCCAGGAAAATCAACACTTTCCTGGGCTTTTCTATTTCTTTTTTGTCATGGTTTGACCTGCTTTATCTCGGTTATTTGCGGATGGCGGACAGCCGGTGAGCGATGGCCACGATGGTTCGCTTCCCCGTCTGCGTTTAGTATTCCTCCGGCATGGCCAATAAATCAGCCGCAAGAGGCGTCAGCCGATCATCGCAAGAATCACGAAGGCTGCCAGAGTGATCAGCGTGGAAAGCGAAAGCACAGAGGAAAGGTAAACGCGCTGCGCTTCGTCAGTGGAGAATACAGGCAGCACATAGGGCGGCGGCAGCAGGAACATGAGCCAGACCGCCCGGTCCCATTGCGCATTAGGCCAAAGTCCATGGAACAGCGCCAGAACGCCAACGCCGAGAGCGGCCATAATCGCCAGCCGCAGTCCCGCCGCTTTCAGCGCTTCCCGCCAGGGAATGTCTTTCAACACGAGATCATACCCGATGGAAAGCAGGATCAGCGCGCTGACCGGAGCGGAAATGAAGTCCGTGCAGGCATCCAGGACATCGGCCGCGCCGGAAGGGACCAGCGCTCGGTAAGCGCCTGTCACGCCTAAAATAACGCCCGCCACGATGGCCCAGATGATGGGAGAAAAGACCATTTCCCTCCATAGCTGCCCCAGAGAAGGTTTTTCTTTCCCGCCGATGGAAAGCAAAACTTTGTACAGCGTGAAAACGAACAGCACCTGCCCCAGGTCGATCCGGGCAAAATCCGCCAAATGCTCGCTGCCGTACAGCAGGGTGAACAGGGCGTAGCCCAGCATGCCCGCCTCAAATCCGGTGGTGAGGAAAGGCACGAAACGGCTTTTCATGCCCAGCGCCTTTCCCAGCCATTTCCCCAGCAGCCATGCCAGGACGCACAGCAAAAACATGATCATGGGTACGATCAGCGTCGCCCAGGAGTATTCCGCCGCGGCAAACGTATGAAGCAGCACGGCGGGCAGTCCGATCTGAACCGCCACGGTTTTCAGCGCGTCGATGCCCTTCCGGTCGATCAGCTTCTTTTTCCGGCAGAGCACGCCGATGAACAACATCAGCATCACGGGCAGGATGATGCGGAGCACTTGCGCAAAACGGTCCAATACAATTCCTCCCAATCAAACGGTCAGGCTGGATTCGTCAGCCGAGAATCAGTTCCTCGCAGACAGGGCCGTTCAGGGCAAACACAGCCTTCCGCCCGTTCGCTTCCAGGGCATAGCTTCCCTTGAAGCCGGTGAAGGCGATGCGGCCTTCCCCGTCAGTGACCATGGCTTCGTGGGTCTCCCATGAACCGTGGATCGCTCCTGGCAAAGCCACTCGAAGCGATTTTGTTAGGCTTATTTAGCTCTCATTATCCACATTCGTCATATTCCATCTTTTGGGATGGGCTATCCGACTTTGTGTTGCCAAAGTGTTGCCACGCTTGACACCCTTAGTATATCAGAATATGATGCAAAAATCAAGCATATTCGTTTATTTTTGTGATGCAAGTATCTTTCCTGCAAAAATCCTCATGGCTTTTTCCGCGTCGGCCTCCATGGCGTTTTGCGCGGCCAGGGCCAGATCGTGGAAGAAGGTCACGTCTTCCTCTTCCAGCAGTTCTTTGACCGCGGTCACGCCCGCCTTGGACATATAGCTGTAATAGTTGATCTTGCGCAGGCCGTTTTGAATGCCGGTGCGGTAATCCTCGGGCGATACCCCGCTGCCGCCGTGCATCACCAGGGGCAAGCCGGTCTTTTCCGCAATGACCTTTACCCGGTCCAAATCCAGCACGGGCTTGGATTTGTAGATGCCGTGGGCCGTGCCGAAGGAGGGGGCCAGGGCGTCGATGCCCGTTTCCTTGCAGAACACTACGGCCTGATCGGGATCGGTGTACACCGGGCCGGTGCCGGCGGCAGCGCCGCCCTCCCGGGAGGCCAGCGCGCCCAATTCCGCCTCCACGCCGCAGTTGTAATGCTTCGCCATGGCGACGGCTTTCTTTGTATTAGTCAGGTTTTCTTCATAGGGCAAAAGGCTGCCATCATACATAACGCCCGTGAAGCCGATGTCCAGGGCCTGCTGCATATAGGAAAGGGTTTCGCAGTGATCCAGGTGTACGCAGACGGGCACCTTCGCCTGCTTCGCTTTTTCCACCATCACCGGGCCGATCACGGATAAGGGGGCCACAGGCTCGTGGAGCTCGGCATGGGAGAGGATGACCGGCACATTCAAGCGTTCCGCGGCGTTCAAAACCGCATTGACGCACTCCAAATTAGGGGTGTTGAACGCACCGACGGCGCACTTTTTTCCTTCCGCCATTTTCAGAATCTCCACCAGATTGACAAGCATGGCTTTCTCCTCCTGTTACATCAGCGGACGAACCGCATGATAGACCTTCCTGTACCGTTCGTAAATCCGCATATACTGTTCATGTCGCTTGGGGTCGGGCAGGTAAGTTTCCCGCTGCCGCACCATGACGGAGGCCGCTTCTTCCAAATCCCTGAATATGCCCACGGCGACGCCGGTGAGCATAGCGCTGCCCACCGTGCCCGCGTCGGAGGTTTTGAGGGAGGTGATGGGCAGGCTCAATATATCCGCCTTCATCTGCATCCACACCTTGGATTTGGCCCCGCCGCCGGTGGCGTGGAGCTTCGTAAAGCGAATGCCGGAATCAGCCAGAGCATCGTAATTCAGCCGCATTTCGTAGGCGACGCCCTCCATGCAGGCCCGGTAGATTTCGGGAAGCGTGGTTCCGGCGGTCAAGCCCAGGATGGCTCCCTTGGAGCCGGTGTCCATGTAAGGCGTGGCCGCGCCCGCAAAGTGGGGCAGTACCAGCAGACCGGTTGGTTCCTGCTTTTCATATTGCTGTTCCAGCAACGCGTTTACGGAAATTCCCTGTCGTTTGGCTTCTTCCTGTTCCGCCTTGGCGAAGGTGTTCACGCACCACTGAATCAGCGCGCCGCCGGTATAGGAAAAGGCATAGGCCACATACTTTCCGGGGATCACATAGGGCACCACGGAGAAGTAGCCTTTGCGCATGACGCTGATATCCGGCAGGTTGTCATAAATGGGCGTCAGGCATTCCACGGTGCCTGCGCCGTCCACGGCGGTTTCCCCGTCGAAGGCCCCGGTCCCCACCGCTGCCGCCACCTGGTCATGGCTGACGGTGACGATTTGGCAATCGGGGTTCAGCCCTGTCTTTTCTGCCGCCGCTTTTGTGACACAGCCTGCCGCGGTACCGGTGGGCACGGGCTTGCTGAGCAGGGACATATCAATTCCCGCCGCGTTCAGGATTTCTTCGCTCCAAGTGAGCTTTCCAATGTCAAAGGCCATAGAGCGGGTGGCCAAGGAATAATCGATTTGGGCAACGCCTGTCAAATGCCACGCCACATAATCCCCGATAAGAAAAATGTGCCTGGCCTGCCGGTATGTTTCCGGCTGATGCTTTTTCAGCCACATGATCTTGCAGACGGAATACATTTCATGGGGAGCCAGGCCGGAGATCCGGGCGATCCTTTCCGCGCCCAGCTTTTCCACCAATGCCGCGCATTCCTCCGCACCTCGGGGATCAGTGTACAGCATGGCGGTGTGCAGGGGCGTACCCTCATCATCGGTCATCACGAAGGTTTCCCCGAAGCTGGTGACGCCGATGCCGCCGATGTCAGGGTACTGCTTTGTCATTTCCCGGATCACGGCATATACGCTGTCCATCACCACGGAAATGTCGATCTCGTGGCCGCTAACCTGGCGGCGCACCGGATAATCTCGATACGCTTTGCCCAAGTCATGGCCCTGCTCGTTGAAAACGGTCAGCTTGCAGCCTGTTGTTCCAATATCCAATCCCGCAATTTTCATGCGTCGATCTCCACCCAGTCATAGTGCAGGTAGGTCGTGAACGCTTCCTTCAGCACATCCTTCACATGGCCTTCGCCGATGGAGGTGTGATGCTTGAAGCCGCCCCGGGCCAGCTTGATCAGCTTGTTCTGCAGGTCGTCGATTTCCGCCACACCCGCGCAGCCAAAGTAACCGTCTTCAATGGGATCGTCGGTAAATTTCGCTTCGGAGGCGTAGATTACGATCTTGCCGTCCTTGGTCTGACAATTGGAAATGGTGATGGGCATGGGCTTGATGCGGCCCTCGTTGCAGCCCCAACCGGAGCCGGGATCGGTCTTGTCAAACATCTTGTGGTTGGTCACGGTGCCCTTGCAGGTCATAAGTTTCTGGGCCACGGGGCCGCAGTGGAACAGGATCACCTTGTTTTCGTCGTCGCCGTAATTGTTGTTCCAGTCCAGCACGGCGGTGGGTTTTTCGGTAGCCAGGTTCATGGCCCGCATGGTGAGGGCGGAGCACATGTCGATTTCGCAGCTGGCCACGATACCCCGGTCGTTCAGGTCGGACAGGATCACGCAGGGGCAGATACGCAGGTGGGCTTCCATCTCGTTCCAGCAGCGCAGAGCCAGAGCGTCCAGATGATATTCAGCGATATACTGGTCGATGACCACCGCCAGCTTGCCCAGGTTCAGCATGTTCATTTCCGGTACCTGGGAAAAATCGGTGTAGTTTTTCAGGTGCTCGATTTTCGCCAGCACAGCGGGGTCGTCATCCTTCATAGCGGCGATCTTGTCAAACACCTCGGAAAGGTCGAAGGATTCCACGTTGATGCCGTGCTTTTGCAGGGCGATTTCATCAAAGCGCACGGTTTTGAAGGCCGTGGTGCGGGCGCCGATGCAGCCCAGGTTGAACCGCTTCATGCCGTTCACGACGCGGCAGATCGCGGCGAAATCCCGCAGGTTTTCCTGAAATTTGGGAGAAAGCGGATGCATCACATGGGGCTTCAGGACGGTAAAGGGCACGCCGTACTGGGTGAACACATCGGTAACGGAGAACTTGCCGCAATAGGCATCCCGGCGGTGGGCGAAATCCATCTTGCCGATTTCATCCGGGTATGCCTGCATGAGGATCGGCACGCCTGCGTCCTGCAGGGCGGTGATGGCCCCGTTTTCATCGGCGAAGATGGGCATGGAGAAAATCACGCCATCGTATTCGCCTTCATGCTGTTTCAGCCACTTGGCGTACAGCAGGCCCTCGTCCCTCGTTTCAATGCCGCCGTAGCGGGTCAAATCCTTGTCCATCATGATGTAGCCATAGCCCGCGTCAGTGACGGCCTTCACCATATCGTCCCGGGCCCCATAGATCAGTTCCCCGGGCATGAAGCCGCGGTTGCAGAAAGCCAGTGCGAAAGTCATCTTTTTACTCATGGATTTTTTCCTCCTCAAAAGAAATGGTCACAGTATGTTTTTCCGTTTCAAAGGCTTTCAGCACCGGCAGGGTGCCGTTTTCCCGCTCGTCATGTCGGCCCATGATATAACAATTGGTAGGCTCCAAACCCAGCACATAATCCCCCGCCGCCATGCTGCGCCACTGGGACAGGATGGGCAGGGTATCGCCGCTCCAAGTCAAGGTCATGCGCGCCTGCAAGTCCGGATTGATGAGCTCCGCCCGGAAATCCCGCTTCATTTTCTGGAAGAACACCCGCTCTTCTTCGCCGGGAATGGGCTTGTCAAATGCACATTCCCGGCCCAGGCCCGTTTTTGCGAATTCCGTCCGGGGAATGGTTTCCCGCTCGTCGGGCAGAATCAGCTTGGCTTTTTCAGATAAAAGCGGATACCCGAAATTGCAGTGGTAAATCTGCATGAATTCTTCATCCCTGGGGGTCAGGTTGGTGATTTCATCCTGAATAGTGACAGAGGAACCAAACATGGGAACCCGAATCGTGCGCCGGTTTTCCAGCACGTGACCGAACAGCGCCGTTTCCCGGATTACGCCCCGGACGATGATTTCATCACCGACGATCTCCGCGCACACCTGCTCCGCCGCCAGGGAATGATACCGCCCATGCAGCGGGTGCCATTCCCCATTGTCCCGGTTGGCAGGCCCGGCGGAACGCATGCCGCAGGTATAAAGCAGCCCTCCGGGGAAGGTGTTCACAAACTCGTTTTCATACGGCGCGATCACGGCGGGGCTGTCGTAGCCGTTTTTGCTCATCCAGCTCATGTTGACGCCCTGGAACCGGCATTGCCCGATGTCCAGGCCGGCGTCCGGCAGGATATCGACCTCCAGGCCACCTGCCGTTTTCACTTCAATGATTTCCGTGCCCTTGGCTTTTCCTTCCGCCACGGTCACGCGGCGCAGGGTAACCAACTGCCCCGGATGGCCGATATAGCCTTGCTTGATTTCATACGGAATACTCATCATGCTTTTCTCCTGCTCAGCAACTAATACTGCATTGCTTTAAACCATCAGCAGAAATTGTTACCGTTCCATGGCCGCGAACAGCCATGAGGGCCCTGCCACGGTAAGTGCTGTGCCTTTTTTCACGGAAGGATTCTGTATTCATGGGATCTCCTGTTCCGAACCCCTCTAACACGCATCCTTCTGTATCGGCATGAATCAGGTGTTCTCCGTCCATGACGGGCAGACCCTGCTGATCAACTGCCTGGATTTCAATGAAAGTCAGTTTTTTCCCGGACCAAGCATGAATGAATAATTGAGTGGCTGTTCCGGCTGTAGACAGACAGTCACGGCCAATTTCCTGTTCTCCCTGGTAAGCAACGGCTTCCAGTTTTCCGGGCATATAGACCGTTTCAAAACCCACCCGATGGTTTTCCAGAGCTGCTCTTCCGATTTCTTTCCCATCCTGAAGCAGTACCACTGAATCGCCTGGGCTATAAATTTCAATATGCACAGGCTTATTTTCAAATCCATTCCATGTCCAGCTGCGCACAGTTTCCGTTACAGCCCATGGTGTGTTCTTCGCATCTGCTCCATAATACTGTGGAAGCTGAACAGATATATAGGGATTATTTCGCAAGCCAAATGTGATCTCACGCAAATAGCTCAATGGCCTGCGGTAGCCAGTCAGATCAATATCCCCACAATAGGCAAGAAGTGCCGGATAGGGGGTGGAAAAGGTCATCTTTCCTTGATAATTGGTAATCCCAACGCCTGTTTCTCCCAGGTAGTCCCAGCCCGTCCATGTAAAGTCGCCAAGATTGGCGGGATCACTTTCTGCATATTTCCAAAGCTGCGGAATACGCGGTGGATTTGTTTCGGATCCGAAAATAACGCGGTTGGGATTCTTTTTTGTATCAATCTCATAAGCGGGAAGCATGTAGTTATAACCGCAAACATCCAAATGAGAGAAAGGTTCCTCCAATCTGCCTGCAATCAGGGGATGCGCGGTTTGCTGGTTCATTTTTCCGGACAGAAGTGTCATCAAATCGTTGATATCACCCGATTGGATGGCTTTTTGAATCACGGCAATAAAGTCTTGAATTGTTCCGTCCGGTTTTCCAGTTACGCGGGTGATTTCCTCCTGCCCCAGCAAGCCCATATCCAGCATCATGGCAATGCCGTCATTTCCTGCTGCCATTCCACCGTTTACCGCGTTGGTAACCAGACGGGAATCATCCAGCTTGCGGAAACAGTCGGAAAGCATCCGGGAAATATGAGCGCCTGTATCGGTATGCAAATTGGTGATTTCGTTGCCAATAGAGTACAGAACCACACAGGGATGATTGTAATCCTTCATGACCGTGTATTCGATTACAGCCTTCCAATGCTGATCAAAAGCTGCTGCGTCGTCGAATTCCGTTTTCTTTACATCCCACATATCAAAGGTTTCTTCCATCAGCAGCATACCGGCCTGATCGCAGGCCTCCAGCAGTGCTTTGGAGGCAGGCTGATGCGCGATGCGCACGGCATTGAAACCCGCCTCCTTCAAACGCTGTATGCGCCATTTTTCTGAATCCGCTTCACTTGCTGCGCCTAAGATGCCCAAGTCGGCATGGATACACGCGCCTCGAAGAAGCACCTTTTTCCCATTGATGCGAAGGCCGTGAACCGGGTCCGCCTGGATATGCCGGATGCCAAATTGGGCTTCCGCCATGTCCAGCGTATGATGTTCTCCGACGGTCCCATTTTTATGGGACATATATGCTTCCATGGTTTTGATTGGCTTTTCATCCGTAAGCGCAACGCGGACTGTGTACAAATAGGGCTGCCAGACATTCCACAGCTTCACATTGCGTGGATAAAGGCGCTGAGCAATAACAGGGTTTTCTCCCGGGAACAGTGTTACAGGGGTGCTTTCACGGCAAATTACGGCGCCATCCTGATCAATCAGCTCGGTTTCCAGACGCACATACGCAATTTCGCTGTGGCTATGGATCAGCGGTGTCTCAACGATTACCTTGCTTACATCTTCCGCACATTCCGGCGAAGAAATGCGAATGCCCTCCACGGCAATATGCGTTTTTTCGCTTGTCCACAGCGAAACAGGCCGATAAATGCCGCTGCCTGTATACCATCGCGCATTGGGGATTTGGTCGTTCTTTGCAATTACTGTCAGCTTGTTTTCACCGGGCAGCAGTTCCTTGCTTAAGTCCACACAGAAGCCGACTGTCCCCAGCTGGTTTTGATAGATCGTTTTATCGTTGAGCTTGACCTCTGTGTCGCGGTAGATCCCCTCGAATTCCAGGATGCTGACCGGTGAAGGCTCGGCAAGAAACTTTTTTTCGTAGACGTAAACACCGCCAGGGAAATAGGCTCCCGCAGTGCCGCTGGGATTCCCAGGTTCCCGCTGTTCAGACAGCATTGCATCATAGGGCAATGTGATCTGTTTTCCGTTTAGTGTCCATTGTTCGTTCCAGTCCAACCGTTTCATGAGCGTACCTCCTTAGATTTCTTGTAAATTCAATAACGAAGCGGTTCGTCCGCCTTGTTTGGCATTTTCATGGGCAAGGAAAGGTATACCTGCGTGCCCTTTCCCAACGATGAAGTGATAGACAGTTCATAATCTTTTCCATAGTAGAAATCCAAACGCCGCCGTGAATTCCATATACCGGTGTGCCTTCCGGAATTGTCCTCCAGTATCTCTCCCGATTGAATCGTTTGCAGCGTTGCTTCATCCATACCGCAGCCATCGTCCACAATGGAAATGAAAAGCCGATTTTCTTGGGCGCGAACCTGAATAATGATCTCTGTTTCCTTTTCGGATTGCAGTGCGTACTTCACGGTGTTTTCCGCAAAATTCTCGATGAGAAAGCGCGGGATCATTGTATTTTCCACAGATGGATCCAACCCGAAGGCAAAGGAAAAACTCCCCGGAAAACGCATCCCTTGAATTTTCATATAAGATGTGACAAAGGCAATCTCGTCTTTTACGGTGCTGAATTCAGCGTCTGAGCGGAACGAGTAGCGAAAATACTGCATGAGCAATACTGTAAAATCGCAAATCTCCTTTGTTTTTCCCACTCTGCCAAGGCTGTATATCGTATTCAGTGCGTTGAGATACATATGCGGGTTGACCTGTAATTTCAAATTGATGGCCTCTGTTTTTAATTTTTCAATTTCCTGCTCATATGTTTTGATGCGTAAACTATGAATTTCTTCTGCCATGCGATTAAAACCCCTGTTCATAAACTCAACATCAGCCGTATTTGCTTTTTCCGGCAGCCGGATTTTCATATTCCCCTGGCCCAATTGATCCATTGCTTCCAACAAACGGGATACTGGACTGATCAGAAGCTTGTCTGACATTTTGAAAATCAACGGAAGCGCTGCAAATCCCAGGAACGTCAGTATAACAAGCGCCCAAAACAGGAGCGGCAGATGGCCGGCAAAACTATATTCCTGCTGCGTTTCAAGATATTCAAAGAAAGAATAATGGCCAAATTCCAAGGGTTGACTTATGAAAAGTCCGCTTTTATTGATTTGCTCGGTTTCCGGGCTCAGGTCCCAGGCTCCATTCCGAAATGCCGCAATTCTTTTACCTTGTCCATCCATGAAGCCCATTGTTCCTTTGGGCTCTATCGCGTAGCTATAGAAATTCTCCAGTCTGATCCCCGCATCCATGTAAATACCAATGGAAAACCGTTGAAAATGATTCGTCATGCCAAGGAAAACATATTGATCGAACGCGCATATTTCCTGTGTTTGTGTAAAGGGCACGGGAAGCGTGTGCTGCCGTATCCAACCTTCAAACGCCTTCTGTACGGAACCGCTGTAATGCGCGCTATTCTGAAAAATATACAGAATGTCATTTGTGTGATCCCAAGCATAGCCGAACCCGGCACTGTTTTGATCCTGGATGTGAGAGATGATGTTTTTGCAGCTTACCGCCAGAACAGATGGATCCTGTGTGGGATTTACAAGAATTCGTCCAAAAGAGTCCGTAGAAAAGTAATAAGTCAGCGCCTGAGAAATACGGGCCATTTCATATGAAAGATCATCAGCGAAAGCGGCGGTCTGCAGCGTATGATCGGCACGGTTTTTTTCCGCGTATTTTCCATACAGCGCAGAACTGTAAACCACTGCCAGAACATTGATCGGCAGGATGATCAGCATACAAACAAGAACCCATCGGAAGGACAAGCGCCGAATATAATGCTGATAAATCTGTTTCCACTGTTTCTTCATCGTAACACTCCAAGGCAAGAACAGTGCTGTCACAGCGAGAAATCTCGCTGTGACAGACCGCAATCAATTTTATCCCTTCACTGCGCCCATGGTAATGCCGCTCTTAAAGTAATTCTGGAAGAAAGGATAGAGAATGATGATAGGCAAGATACCCACCACAGCGATCGCCATGCGAATGGAGATAGTAGGAATAGAGGCAGAGGCTCCACCGAGTGCCTGGTTGCTGGAATGCGCACTTAAGAACTGCACGTTTTTGTTCATCTGGTCGAGCAAAACCTGAACGGTATAGAGGCTCGAATCATTAATATAATAAAGTCCGTTCACCCAGTCATTCCAATAGGCAACCGCTGTCAGTAACCCTGTAGTAGCCAAAATGGGTTTGCTCAAAGGAAGCACCATGGTAAAAAAGATCCGCGGCATGCTGGCTCCATCGATTTCCGCGGCTTCCAGCAGGGAATCCGGTAGCGAAGAGCCGATATAATTCCGTATTAGAATGATATTGAAAACACTCACAAGATAATTGGGGACAATGTATGCGAATATCGTATCTTTGATATGGAAGATATTTGTATAGTTGATATAAGATGCTACAATGCCTCCGTTAAAGAGCATGGGGATCAGGAACAGGATAAAAATGAACTTCAACCCCGGAACCTGTTTTTGCGATAAGGAATACGCTGCCATAGATGAAATAAGCAGAGAAAAGAATGTGCCAGTTACCGCTACCACGATCGTAACAAGATAAGCTCTTCCAATCTGAGACGCCTCCGAGAACAGGTACTGATAAGACGCAGTGCTTAATTCCGGAGGAATGAAGCGATAGCCTGTCCTGATCAGCGCATTATCCGAGGTCAGCGATCCGGAAACCATCAGCAGAAAAGGCGCTATCGCTAATATCGAAAGAATGATCATCACAATATGGGCGGCAATTTCCATGCCTCGTTCGCCCTTGATACGTTGCGTCATTTTCTTCTGCCTCCCTCTTAGAACATGGAGTCGTCCGGACTGATTTTCTTTATCGCCGCATTGCTGACAAGAATCAGCACAAAACCAATGAGCGATTGGAAAACAGAAGCAGCGGAGGACATGGAAATATTGTTCTGATTCATGAGTGCATTATAAACGTAGGTGTCAATCGTTTGCGTTACAGCATACAAGGGGCCTGAATTCTTGGGAACCTGATAAAAGAGGCCAAAGTCGGAAGAACAGATCCTTGCCAAACTCAAAATTGTCATCGTGATGACCATTGTTTTGAGGAAAGGCAGAGTAATGTACCGGATCTGCTGCCATTTTGTTGCGCCATCCATTTTGGCCGCCTCATAGTATTCAGGTGAAATGGTCAGCAGGCACGACAGATAGAGTACCATGGAAAAACCTATGCTTTTCCATTGATTAACGAAGGTAAGGATGAATGGCCAATATTTCTTCTCCATATAGAATTGAACAGATTTACCAAAGTATGGCTGCAATATTGCTTTATTGATATAACCCGTATCTGCGCTAAGAAAAGCAAACGTCAGATAGCTGACGATAACCATAGACATCAGATAAGGAAGCAATAAAACAGTTTGATAGACTTTTTTTGCGGCTTTACTGCGGATTTCATAAAACAAGATCGCAACAGTGATGGGAAAGACAGTTCCTACCACCATGAACAGCAGGTTATACAAAATGGTATTCCGGATAATCGGGCCCAGATTTCCGGAAGCAAACAGGAACTTGAAATTGTCCAGTCCGTTAAAAGGACTGCGAAGAATACCCAGCTTATAATTCAGTTTTCGGAAAGCGATGGTAATGCCATACATGGGCATATAGTTGTTGATGATCAGATATGCCAGCGCTGGCAGCAGCATCAGATAGGTAGGTATGATCTTTTCCCATTTGAGCCTTTTTCTTGTTTTCTGCATAATGAAATCCTCTTTTCAAAGATTGCCTGCCGCCAATCATGGCAGCAGGCAACCGGATTGATGCTTTACAGCATCGTATCAAATTACTTCGTCTGCTGCTTCAGCCATTCCTGGAACCAAGCATTTTTTGCTTTGACCACATCATCAATACCATTGGCTTTCAGCGCGGCGATAAATTCAGGATATACGGTGTCCAGATCAGCACTTCCGGTTTCCAAAGAAGCCTGATACTGAGCAACAACAGTGTCGATCTGCTGAAGCTGCATTGTCCAAGCGGAGGGATCATACACTGCGCCTACACCCTTAGTGTAATGTCCTTCAGCCAGCGCGAGCGTCTGCTGATCAGTCAGAATGGAGGGATCATATTCACCGGAGTTCAGCATAATGCCGGGCAGCGAACGGTTCATATAGAAGCCAAAGCCATAGTTGTATCCGTTGTTGTTCGGATCAACGCCTTCGGGAGCTTTAATATAACCATGCTCCGCATCGGCCACTTCCCAATGGACACCCTCAATACCATAGGTCATCGTGTTGCAGACATCGGCACTTCCGAGCATATAATCGATGAATCTTACAGCAGCTTCGGGATTTTCCGCTGTAACAGGGACACCAAAGTAAATCAGGGATTTGGGAGAAGTCGATTGATGGCAATAATCAGTGAGCGTGAGGAAGACGCCGTCACTTCCAACGGATTCGATCATATTGCTTTGCTTAAATCCATTGAAATAGCCGCTGATGGTGCCGGCGCGCAGAGATTCTGTCAGGCCGATATCGGAAGTTGCGGCATCCCTGGGGATATACCCCTTCAAATACCAATCGCGCACATAGCGTAAGTACCGCTGATAAGGCTCCGATTCATAATAGTTTTCGACTGTTTCGGAATCCATCCCTACAAGCACGCCAGAGTTCACGGTATCACCCAGGGCATCCCAGATAAAGGTCATACCGGCACGAGTGGCGGAGCCGAAAATACCACACGGATACACGTCAGGCTTCACAGCCTTGATGGCCGCAAAGATTTCCGTCAGATCATCCAGCGTGACACGGTCATAGTCATGATACTTGTCACCCAAGCCCGCGGCAATCAAATCATCCTTCTTGATCAGGAAACCGCCGCATTCGCTGATATAAGCGGGCTGATGGACGCTGTAAATGATTTCCTGTCGATCATCGTAAGTTCCTTCGATACCAGCATGAGCTGTTAAATAAGGGGCATTTTCAGGCGTGAGATATTCATTGAGCGGGAGCAGCAGATTCATTTGTTCATAGATGGACGTGCCTGTAAAAGCCATCATGAAGATGTCGATCGTTTCACCGGAAATGACCTTTGTGGGTACTGTAGCGCCAAGCTGGAAGATGGAGATCGGCATAAATTCGACTTCAACGCCAATATCCCGACGGGCCATCTCGTTTACTGCTTCCTGCACTTTTTCCATATCGGGAGCCTGTACGCCGGTGGTGGCATAGGTGAGAATCACTTTGGAGATTTCCCCATCCCATGCCGTTGTTTCCGCTGTGCCTATGGGGCAGATTGCCATCATCAGCATCAGTGCCATGAACAGTGCGACCATTCTTTTCATGTTGAAACCCTCCTCCTGTTTCTTTCGATCCGGCATTCAGTTTGCCGGTTCTTTTGATGACTGTATTATATCGAAGACGAATAGAGGAAATATTATACTTATTCGCCCAAAACCTGCACAAATCAACACACTTTACGGCTTTCCGGATCGATACCTTATCGGTGAAACACCATACTTCTTTTTAAATATCTTGGTAAAATAGGTATAATTGGGATAACCAACTTTCGTAGCCACCATCGTTACCGACATTTCTTTTTTATCCAGCATTTCAGCAGCCAAGGTCAACCGCAAATTCATGATATATTCAGAAATAGTCGTTCCGTACTTCTTTTTGAAACATCTGGTCAAGTAGTTGGGTGAAAGATAGAAAATCTGAGCTAACTGCTCTATGCTGAGTTCCTCTGTCACATGGTTTATAATATACTGTTGCACCTTTTGAGCGGTGTCTTCCCGGTCAATGGCATGATCGGATAGTTCACCCACGAACTTTTCTCCGATCCTGCGGATCCTTTCACCCTGGATTTGACTTTTTCTGGTTGAAAATGCTCTTTCGAGAACAGGATACAAAACCTCGGGCGTTGCTGGTTTAAGCACATAATCAAAGCAGGAAAGCTGCACTGCACGCTGCGCAAAGGCAAATTCATCATGACAACTGAGGATGACAGAAAGTATATTGGGAAAATGCTCCTTTACCCAGGCAAGAAGCTCTAATCCATTCCAGTTTGGCATCTCTATATCGCAAAAGATCATATCAATTTCATGCTGCTCCAAAATAACCTGCGCTTTGGATTTACTGTTTGCAGTATAGATTTCTTCAAACGAGTATGGCATGGATAACAGGTTTTCCTTTAACCCGTCAATTGCCAGCATCTCATCGTCCACAAGCAATAGCCGCATAATGTTCCCTCCTGTTTTAGAAGTCTCGGAAGGATAACCATGTGTTCAAGGCCATTACAGACTGTGCTGCCTGTATATTTTCAGCCATTCTGTTTTCATTGGATACTGAAACGATGGCAAATACGTTCATTGGGCTTGACAATACATATTGAAGCGCTACTTGCGCCACACTCATTGTTCTGCTTCAGTTCAGACAGCAGCTTTTCTTCTCCATATACCTGAAACTCAAGCTCCATGATATCAGCTTCATGAAACCCGCTGTTTCTGATCATCCGGGTAAGAAGAGGAGCGTCAAGTATTTTTTTCAACCCATCCAATGCCATGGTAAAAGTCATCAGTGACAGTTTCATTGCTTTTCACCTGCGATTATGATTATGATTGAAAAGGATGAATCTCTCTTTCCCAGGCAACGCCGTCCGGCATGAAAGCGCTGAGCGGGTGATCCTTTTTGAAGGCGACAGGATACAGCCGCTCCGGCGCTTTTCCTTCTTCCACCCATGCCTTCAGCGCTAGTAATCCAAGATGCTTTTCATCCTTTGGCGTAGCCGGAAGACCATAAACAATATCCTGCACGCCGGGACCGCCGGAAACATGTCCCATGCCCGGAGGCAGGAACAAACGAAAGAAATCGTTGATATCACCCATTCGTTTCTGCACATCTTCAAAATATCGGATGGAGCTTGCCACGGGAATGATCGGATCGGCGGTTCCGTGAATCATGAGCAGTTTGCCTCCACGCTCCCGGAATGGCGTCAGATCGGTATCCGTTGCGTCCAGTACAGGGCTGAGCGCCTCCCGGACGATCTTTCCATGGTGTTCAAAATCGAACTTTGTAAAATCAAAATCGGCTCCAAGCACCCAGCGGAATAGATAGAAATATCCATTTGCGAAACCAACCCTCTCGCAACGGTGAGCAAGCCCCATTCCGCTGGCTTCACTGCCGGGCGTCAAGGTGGGTTCATATACGCCTCGCAAGCCCTGATAGACTGCCATCAAAGCGCTTATCTGCTGATTTGTCAGGCCCAGGCCGGACAAATTGCCGCGCTGCACATGTATCAGATCGGGACGATAGAAAAAGTCATCCCCTTCGTGTCTCTCTCCTTCTGTGCCGAACTGCTTCAGAAGTGACTTTACGATTTGTGCCTCCTGTTCATTGGTAAATGGATTCACACCGGGTGCGTTTAGGTGCTGCCAATCCCATAAAAAGGCTAAATGCAAATTTACCCGGTCATAAGCTGGCGCGCAGGAAAGAATCCCATCGAAATCCTCCGGATAGCGCTGCGCTTCGGACAAAGCTTGCTGACCTCCGGTGGAACCGCCGACAAAGTAAGCATATTTGACAGGCTTTCTGTAGCATGCTTGGGTCAACACTTTTCCAGCCACAGCCATCAGATGGGTCGAGCGATAACCGAAGTCTTTCCATACAGCCTCATTGCCGATGCCACAATCCGGTCCGGCAGAGGTGCCCATATCGGTCGTTACCGCAGCAAATCCCAAACGCAATGGCTGTACCAGCATCATGGGCAGGATCATGCCAGCTGGACCGCCATTGCCAATACCAACAAGATCGCCATTCCATCCTGCCGCAGGCAGCCACAGTTCGATCCTGATATTGCTATCCGCTTCCGGTTTTGCTGTTACACAGATCCTGATATGCTCAGGTACATCCTTCATCGGAAAGCCGGGAATAGATGGGAGATCGCCTGCCGGAACGAGGGAGATTTCTGTAATCTGCCCATTCTCCAGATATGTTTTTTCAAGCTGTTGGGTGATTTCTTCCATATTAAGTTACCGCCCTCTCTTGCTCAGCCCATCAGAACACAAATGTCATTTGTCTGATCTGATGAAAGCATGGTTTCTGTGATGTAAGCGCCATGAGATAGATCAACGGCTCTTTCATTCAAGGTGATCTTCTTTACACCATGCTCTATGTGATCCGGATTATTTACCCGGATATTCAGTGTACAGCCGCGGTAGCGCCTATCTACAGTGTAATGATCCCATTCGGCTGGGATCGACGGGTCGATCAGCAATCCTTTGAGCGTGGGCCGGATACCCAACAGATACTGAGTCGCCACAACATCCATCCAGGCTGCGGTGCCTGTCACCTGAGATACGCAGCCCCAGCCGAACTTTTCATTATCTTTACCCAGCATAGTGGAGCAGTAGGCATAGGCTTCCGCATGATAACGCTCCACGCCGACTTTCTGAATCACTTCGTTCGGCATGATCTGTTTGTAATACTTCCAGGCACGATCACCACGGCCCAAAAGAGCTTCCGCCATGATAGCCCAGCAGTTGGCCTGACAGAAAACACCGCCGTTTTCAGAATACCCCGCAGGCAGGCCATTGACCATCGCCGCCTCTTTGCTGGGCCAGCCGGGATAACCGGGTGTGTTGAGCAGGAGGCCCATGCCGGTGTCCAGCTCCCGTGCGGCGCTGTCCATCGCATTGACCTGATGCTCTTTGCAAGCGTCCGCAATCACCATCCAGCTCTGAGCGTTCAGCCAGATCCGGGCATGCTCCTGAGTATGCGTACCAATGGGCTGAGCATCGTCATCCATGCCGCGCAGGAACCATTCTCCGTCCCAGGCGTATTGCTCCAGCGCCTTTTCCTGCTTCTCAATGAGAAGACGGAAGGGCTCTGCACTTTCACCGCGTTTTTCAGCCAGCTCGGAAAGCTGACGCAGGGCGTAGATATGCTGCTGAGAGACCATAATGCTCTCGCCCTTGCCCTTTCGGCCAAAGGGGCCAAGATGGTCGTTCCAGTCGGAAAAGAGAATCAGCGGCAAGTTATGCGCGCCCAGGTGCTTTTCGGTAAAGTCCACACCGCGAAGCAGATGTTCCCACAGCGTGGCAGAACCAACAGGCGTGACAAGATCTGTCCCGAGGAATGGGATTTCCTTATCCAGGAAGTCAAGATCGCCGGTTTCGGCAGCAATAGCGTAGGCCAGATATACCATCCAGATATGATCATCCGAGCGGGTAATATCCTGAGGCGGACGTTTTTCTTCCGGCCAGGCAGCATGAATCGCGTGGCCGTCCTCCAACTGCTGAGAAGCCAGATACCACAGCATCTCCCTGGCCCATTCCGGCTTGCGATATGCCTGGGCCAGCATGTCCTGGGCCGTATCCCGGAACCCAATGCCGCGCACGCCGGAGGCGTCCGAGCTGATGGATCGGGAATAACGGGCGGTCTGGACACTCTGCAGCGGATTCCATGTGTTGATCATCCGCTTGGCGTCTGCGTCGGGAAGATCGCATTGATACACAGCCAGATGCTCGCTCCACCAGCGTTGGAGCTTTGCAAACTGCCGATCTGCCTCGCCGTTTTTTCGTAGAGCAGTCAGCGTCTCGTTTGCGCCAGCAACAGCCTTGTCATAATCGGACAGTGCTCCCTCGGTTACGCCAAGGAAGAAGTGAATTTGCTTGTTCGCGCCTGCTTGCAGGCCGATGTGCGTATGCAGCGCGCCGCAGGGCTCGCCGCCCTGCAAATTGGTGTTGGAGAGGTGCCCATTTTGGATTTCAACTGGATTTCTCTCATCCCGGTAATTGCCGCAGAACACGTCCCGGTTGCAGCAGAAGGAGTCGATTCCTGCATCAGAGCCAAAGTACACCAGCGGGGATTCGTCCTTGCGCGGGTGCATCCAGGCGGTATAGGCATAGGTGATAGCCTGCAAGTCCTCGTCAAACACCGCGCGGGTGTTCCACTTGAGATAATAGCCGAGGATGTTTTCCTCCCGCGCAAGGTACTGGCTGAGCTCCACATAAGCAAAGACGTCGCAGGAGATTTCCTCGCTGCTTTCGTTTATGAGCTTCAAATCCCACACCAGCGTGTCATAATCCTGCGCCATGAAGAGCTTCAAGGTGGCGGTCAGGCCGTTCTTTTTCGCGGTAAAGGTGGAGGATCCCGGCGTGTGGCAGGCCCCCCGGGAATCCACTGAGGTTTCGCACGGACGAAAAGTGGGAGACCACACAGTGCCGTCTTCCATTCGGAGATAAACATAAAAGCCCGGAGAGTCAATGGGCATGTTGTAAAACCGATACCGGGTCAGGCGGAACATCATGGGCGACAGCCACCAGGCCATGCCGCCGCCCGCCTGAGACACAAAGGCGTGCATCCTGCCATTTGAAAGATAATTGATCCACGGCGCAGGCAGATCAAAACGGTTAAATCGGATTATCCTCTGTTCGTCGTCAAATTGATAAGGCAGCTTATCCATGGTGTTCTCCTTCAAAGCGATAGTTTCCGGCACTCAGCGCCTTTGTGCATCCGTCTGGCAGAGTCAGATGGGCCGTCGTTCCGTCCGGAACCGTACAGGTATAGACAAAGCTCTTTTCGTCGCGCTCCCACCGGGAACAGATTGTTCCATACTGGGTCTTGTAGCTGCCCTCCGCCCAGGTAAGGCTGCCGCCGATGATAGGATGCAGCTCAAACTCTTTGAAGCCCGGTGCGTCGAAGAGGGGGCGGATGCCTGCCACATACTCAAAGAGAAACTGGCACACCGCGCCGAAGCTGTAGTGATTGAAGCTGTCCCGAAACACGTCCATGCCGTCCCAGTTTTCCAGCATCGTCGTCGCGCCAAGGGTGATCGGGTGCAGCCAGCCAGGCGCAGTGGTCTGTTCCAGGATACGAAACGCTTCATCCGCCAGCCCATCGTCACAGAGCGTGGGCAAAAGATAGACGGTGGAGAGGAAGCCTGTATTCAGGTGGTAGTTTGCTGCTTCAAGCTCCTTTTTTAGCTGGGCAATCACCAGCGGCTTCTTTGCTTCGCTGACCATATCCAGCGCCAAGGCGCGGATATACGCTGCCTGATGTCCCTTTTGAATCTCCCCGTCATCGCTGATGAGGTACTTGTCATAAGCATTTTTTATCTTTTCAGAAAGCGCCGCATAATGCTCTGCGTCCTCTGTTTTGCCAAGGATGCGTGCCATGTGAGAGAGATTATCGCAACTGCGCTTGGTATAAGCGGTGGCGACTTCTGGCTTGCCGTACTTCGCCATATGGGTCACATAGTCCGCTGCGGTGCCGCCTTTTGCAAAAAGCTCAATGACCTCCGGTGCGGGAGGGAGCGGCTCATTCCACTCACCGTAGTGGAAGCGGGTGTCGTAGATATAATTTCCGTCGCCGTTTGCATACCAGGGCTTGTCCGCATACAGAGGATTTTGTTCCTTCATGCAGCGCAGGGAGAACTCGACCCACTTCTTCGCAGTGTCGTAGTGCTCCTCCAGAAAGACTCTGTCGCCATACATCAGATACATCTGATACGGAATCCACACGGCGCTGTCGCCCCAGCCCACACTGTCCTCGCCGATGTTGCCTTCACCGGTGGGCCCGGCCAGGGCCATGGCTGGGTTCGTTTTCTGTACCGCCTTCAGCTCTTCCGGATTGTGGACGCTGGAGGTGGACGGGAAGGTGATACCCACCTTGCCGGAGGCGTACTGCTCAATGGTCTGATCAACCAGCCACTTCTTGAAAAACTGCCGCACATCCATGAGGTATGCTGCCGTACGGCAGTAGATCATGGCGTCTCCGGTCCAGGCGTTGCGCTCGCGGGTGGGGCAATCCACCGGTACGTCCAGGAAATTACCCTTCTGGCTCCAGCGGGCATTTTCCACCAGCTTATTGACCAGAGGACTGGAGCAGCGGAAGTTGCCTGTATTCTCCATATCAGAGTAGACAGCGACCGCCTCAAAGTCCGCACTATCCGGTTCGATTCCCTCAACAAGCGCGTACCGGAAGCCGAACACGGCAAAATGCGGCGTGTACTCCTCGACCTCTGCGCCTTTGCAGATATAGGTGATCTCCTGAAATTCTGCCCTTCCGCCATCGCAGTTGGCGGTGGAGAATTTTCCTTCCTTGTCCAGTCCTTCGCCATGTTTCAGGTGGATAACCTGACCAAGCTTCGTATTGCGAAGCGTCATATGAACATATCCTGCAAGGTTTTGTCCGAAGTCGATGACGAGCTGCCCCGTGGCGTCACGCATGGGCTTGCCCGGAAAGCGCTCCTTTTCCCGCACGGGAACGCTCTGGTTTTCGATCAGTTCACCCTCAATATGCTCGACACAGAAGATGGATTTTTGCCAGCCGTGGGGCTGAATTCGGGCGTCATAATCCTCGCCCTTTTGCAGATCCGTCCTCACGACGGGGCCGAGGCCGGCTTCCCAGCTTTCATCCGTGGAGAGTGTCTCTTCGCTGCCATCGGCATAAAGGAGTCTCAGCTCGCCCCAGAGTGCCAATGTATAGCCAAAGTTATTGTTCCAGCGCCACCATCCGTCGCCCACGGTCACGCACAGCTCGTTGCTGCCCTCCCTCAAGAGATCGGTAACGTCATATTCCTGCATCTGGATGCGGTAATAGTAGCTCGTCAGACCCGGCATAAAGCGGTTTTCCGTCACGCTTCTGTCATTGACTTGCGCTTCATATACACCATGGGCCGAAAGCCTTAAAACTGCTTTTTGAACCTTCTGATGCAGGTCAAATCTCCGTCTGAAAACCGGCACCAAATGATTGTCTTTATGATCCTCCGGGTGACAGATCCACTTCGTCATCAGCTTAGCTCCTTTGAAAGTGCCAGGATCCTCCCGGCGCAGGCTTCCAGTTCGGCGTGGGAAATTATTCCGTCCTTTAAACCAGTCAGAATCCCCTCCACATCTTCTTTCGATCCGGACATCATCAGATCGTTTCCGGCTTTGATGCAGAGCGCAGGGCTGGAAGCACCGTAAACACCCAGGTTGAACTTATCGTTCGTGGTGCCCCAGTCCGTCATAACGATTCCCTCAAAGCCCCACTCTTTACGCAGCACTGTGCTGATCAGATCGCCGCGGTTTGCGGTATGGGTGCCGTTAAGCAGATTGTAGGAGGTCATCAGCGCTTTGGGAGCGGCTTCTTTCACGCAGATTTCAAAGCCTTTAAGATAGATTTCGCGCAGGGCGCGCTGAGATACGACGCTGTTGGAGCCAAAGCGGTTGGTCTCCTGATTGTTGCAGGCAAAGTGCTTGATGGTGACAGCGCACTTCCCGTGCTTCTGTACGCCTCGGGTCATCGCCGCCGCGGTTTTGCCGGAAATCAGAGGATCCTCCGAATAGTATTCAAAGTTCCGGCCGCAAAGAGGGCTGCGTTGGATGTTCAGGGCGGGAGCCAGCCAGACATTGGCCCCGAAAAGCTCCATCTCTTCGCCGACCAGATCGCCGCAGGCCTCCACAACAGCCGGGTTCCATGCCTGGGCCAATGCCGTACCGATGGGAATCGCGGAAGCATAATGATATAAAACCGTGTTGGATTTTGCCTTTTCCTCGTTCTGCTGCAGCTTCATGTGGATCAGCTGCTGGATCTCGGGAGGAAGAATATTGAGGATGCTGTTGAAGGCATCCGAGTCCATACCTTCCTGTCCATCCTCCGTCTCGATATACTTGGTGGCAAGGCGCAGCCCCGCAGGTCCGTCCGCCATGACGATAGCGCCATAGCCCTTCTCGGCCACAACAGAAGCTGTTTCGCCTGCTCCGCCAGCCAGACGCGCGGCGGAATTGCCGATGATGGCCGCCATACCCTCCGCGTCAGAGTGCTTACCAGCACAGATCGTAGCCAGCTCCTTGACCGAAAAATCAGAAAGATCTTCTAAACCGATATGTGCCCTGAAATCTTTCTCCCTGTCATAATGACCGATATGGCCCAGTGAAGTGGCAGCAACCTGAATATGGGGCAGTCCTTCGGGAACTTTGCGGGCAATCTGCGGCTGCCAGTCTTCAAAGTCCGCCTCTCCGCCGGAATGACTGAGGGTCGCGGAAGTCACCGCGCTGTCCAGGGATACGACCCCGACGGCTGTATCGCCGATGCTGAACAGATATTCGCCCTGCTCCAGCAGCCAGCAGTCGTTTTCCGCATCCCAGCTTGCCATATTCTCCAAAGGCAGTTCCAGCACAAGCGTTTCGCTCTCACCGGGGGCAAGCTCACGGGTCTTGGCATAAGCGCCAAGCTCCCGAAGTGGCTTGACGAGTTTTCCGTTCGGTGCGGAACAGTAAAGCTGTACGCTCTCTTTTCCGGGGAAGTTCCCGGTGTTCCTGACTTCTGCTTCGATGGATATGATCCCATTTTCCGCAGAAAAGCCCTTACACGCTGTTTCAAATTCCGTATAGCTCAGGCCGTAACCGAAGGGAGAGATGAGCTGGGTACCCGCTGCGTCATAATAGCGGTATCCGACGAAGACCCCTTCCTTATACCGTGTATCATCCCGCTCCGCAAAGTCTCCGATCGCCATGATATCGTCAGCTTTGGCCCAGGTTGCGGTGAGCTTGCCGGAGGGATTGGCCTTGCCCAGCAGCACGTCCGCAAAGGCATCGCCGGTCACGCTGCCCAGCTGGCCCAAAAGCAGCACATTTTCCACCTGATCCAGCACGGGCGAAATATCCACCGGACCGCCTACGTTCAGCACCAGCATGAATTTTCTGTACTGTTTGACGCAGCGCAGGATATCCCTTTTTTCATCCGCCGTCAGCAGATAATCGCCCTCATTGCCGGGACGATCAGCGCCTTCTCCAGAGTTGCGGGAAAGGACGTAAATGCAGACATCTCCTTCTCCCTCGATCGGAAGGTCATACTGAGGTTCAGCGGGCGTACGTCCCATGCCGACAAGAAAAACGGATTTCCCGAGTTCTTTTGCTTCTTTGGCAATGCCTTCGTAGAAGCCCTGAATCACCGCTTCCCGTGCGGCTTTATATCCTTCCATCCAGGGCTTGGTGGTAACGGTGAAGCCTGCATTCTCCAACCCTTCTTCAACGCTGACATAATGCCGCACATTCACATCACCGCTGCCGGTGCCGCCTTTGATGGTTTCTCTTGCGCCGGCCCCATACAGCGCAACCTTACAAGGTACAGAAAGCGGAAAATCTCCATTCTTTTTCAACAGCACCATGCACTCCGGCGCAAGGGAGCGAAGCGCGGCCAGATGTTCTTTTTCAAACGCCTGTACTTCAGGAGAATCGATTCTGATCATATTCATTTATCCTCCAATTCGTTGATCATCTGATGCAGCGCTTTGTCGATCTCGGTGATCGTTTCCGCAGGGATCTGCACCATCTCCATGATTTCGCGGGCGGTGTTGTTGCCCACGGCCGCCATGAGTCCCTCTGCCGAGAATTGCCGGGCTTTGGCAACAGCCTCGATGGCCGCATACATCGGAGCGAGAATGGTCTTCGCTTCTTCACTTTGCCTGCGCAGATGAGAGAGCGTACAGTCCACACTGAGCACCGGTGCAAAATTGCCGTTCATGGAGCCGGCGCTTATCGGTTCGGTGAATCCGCTGCGTGTGAGTTTTCCCATGACCTCACCCAGCCACTCAATGCTGTCCGGCACCCAGCGGGGCAGGCGCGGGCATACGGAATTGGTATTGATCCAATCCTCGCCGGTGGAAAAGCCGTGCCCGCCGTAGGAATAGATATGGCTTTCAAAAGCAACACCCTTTTCTGCCAGCGCCAGCTCCATGCGGAGCGTGTTGGAAATATCCACCGTGCGGTCGTCGCGGGCCGCAACAAGGAAGCAAGGGCAGGTCTGAGCTGTGACATGCTCATTGGGATAGGGCATCCCCGGCTGGCACATATCACAGATGTCCTTGAGAATGGCGGGATAGACCAGAACAGCTGCGGAAGGCTTATGCTCTGCTACCGTAGCGGCGCAGGCCGCCAGGTGACCACCGGCTGAGAACCCGACCACTGCGATCCTTGCCTTGTCCAAATGCCACTCATCCGCACGCTCCTCAATGAGTGCCATCGCCTGCTCATAATCCTCCAGCGGCAAAGGCCATTTTCCTTTGGGTGTGCAGGTATAGCGCAGAACGAAGGCCTGGTATCCCGCTTTCAGATACGCCATTGCCACGGGATCGGCTTCACGGTCAGAACACATGGCATAACCTCCGCCGGGGATGACCAGCATGGCAGGCCGCTTGGAAAAGCCAAACTCACCCTCCGCTTCCTGGATATAGGCGGTCAGCGTAACATTCCTGTTTTCATGCAAAATGATTTCCTGTGTCTTCATGCTGCGATCTCCCTTCAAAGCAATTCAAGGCCCAGCTTCAGCACCTCACCGCTGACGCCGCGCATCATCCAGTCGGCGCAGCTCACCCCGTTCACCACGGTGGTGAAGGCGGCGTTGGAACCGCAAAGGCAGTGAACAGTCAGGTCGGCGTCCTTGCTGTTTTTGTCTGGGGTATCAAAAAGAAATGTGCTCAAATCCGGGATCTCATTTTGTAAAAGCTGCAGCATCTCTTTCAGCTTCCGCTGGAAGCTCACTCCCGCCGCCTTGTCAGGGATCCAGCGTCCATCCTCCAGATACATTTCCATCTGCGTCAGCGCAGCATCCCGCACAGAGCAGCAGTACATGATCTTGATCTCGGGGTGATTCTTATGAAGTGCAAGCAGACTGTCGGAGACGATCTCGTCTCCGGTGAGGCGCGCCGCGATTTCCTCCGGCGCTTTCCAGACCTCCCGGGCCACCCGCTGCCAGTCGTAATGCATCATGGCGCTGTCCACACAAGCGGTCATATCCCGACACTTCGGGAACGCTGCGGCGACTGCGTCGGTCAGCAGGGATGTTGCGAAGGCTCCCGCAGAAAACCCGGTCACCAGGATCTGTTCCGGATTTGGAACCAGTTCCTTGATCTTTTTCAGCAACAGCTGGAAATTTGTATAGCCGTGGTGATGCAGCACAGCGGGCTTCCCATCCAGGTCTGTATAGGGAAAATCTCCGGTTCCGCAGTGAAAGTCCCCGGTGGCGTAAGTCACAAACAGCACGTTCCAGTCCCGGAAGGGATTCTTTTTTGACTGCCCGAAGGTTCCCACTCGGAGAATAATGTCTCCGAACCGCACATCGTCGGAGTAGAACATCTCACCCTGACCGCCCACGCGCTGGGGCCTTGCTGCAGTGTGCTCATCCACGGAAACACCGCCTCCGGAAAAGCCGATCATGAGTTTATTGGCGCTGC
>JAFWQM010000144.1 GCA_017509065.1 Clostridia bacterium | reverse complement strand
GCATTCATTCCCGCCATTCGTATAGGCGGGAAATGGTGGCTGGCTCGCCAGACAGGCTATCACATATGTCTGCTCCATGTAAACCCGTGCAAATCATAAGTTTGTCCTCGACAATCTACCCACATTTTCTAGTGAAGCCTCACAAACTTCCGATAATAAAATTCCAAAGATTGACATGTATGTTTGGAAAGCGTATACTGGCCGGGAGGGGAATGATCGATATTGCGGAGGCATCACATGAATCCCCGCGCCACTGGTATACACGGCGTAACAGATCTCCAGCAGGAGTTCCACAAATGCCGCCATTCAGGCACACCATGGCACGAGCCTTACAGCAGGGCTATTCCTCAGGCCGCCGCCTGGCGCACGACTTCGATGGTGGCCGGGGCCACCCGCTTGCGGCTGTCCAGCAGAGTGCCGACAATGTCCAGGGCAATCAATTGATAAGCGCTCATGGGACCTCTTTCAACAGTTCAGGATGCATCATCCGTTTCCAGATCACATGGTACATAGTGAGGAAGCAGGCGGTAGCGCCGGTCAGCTGGCTGATGAGTTCCGCCCAGAAAACGCCGTTGGCTCCCAGCCCCAGGGCAGGCAGCAGCAGCGTCAGCGGGGCCACCAGGCCCACCTTGCGCAGCAGGGAAAAGAGCAAGGCGTGGTGGGGATAATTCAGCGCCACGAATGTGGATTGGCCCGTCATCTGCAAGGCCATGAAGGGGAAGGCTCCGAAATAGATGCGGGCGCATTGCACCGTTAGGGTGATCAATTCTTCATCGGAAGAAAAAATGCGGAACATGGGCGAAGGCACGAACATCACCAGTGCCCACATGACCCAGTTGATGGTCATGCTGACCAGGAACGTGAACCGGATGCTGTCGGACACACGATGATACGCCTTCGCGCCGTAGTTGAAGCTCATCACGTTCTGACCCGCCGTGGTCAGGCCGTTGATGGGGAGGCTCATGATTTCCCGCAGGGAATTGATCAGGCTCATGGCTCCCACATATAGGGTGCTGAGCGGCCCGCCCCAGCTTTTGAGCATGATGTTTACCAGCGCCTGGGTGACGCTGTTGGTGAGCCGGAAGGTAAAGCCCGTCACACCCAGGCGCACGATGGCCGCGATTTGCTTACCATCCAAGCACAGCCGACGCAGCTTCACCGGGGGCTTTTTGCCGCACAGGAACAGCAGCACCCATGCCGCACTGACTGTTTGGGACAGCACCGTGGCAATGGCCGCGCCTCGAATCCCCAGGTTTAGCGCGTAGATGAACAAAGGGTCCAGCGCGATGTTCAGCGCCGCGCCGATGATCACTGTCACCATGCCCGTGCGGGGGAAGCCCTGAGCGTTGATGAAAGGGTTCATGCCCAGGCTGATGAGCACCGGGATGGTGCCCATCACATAAATGCGGAAATACCCCAGCGCCATGGGCAGGGTCTGGTCGTCACCGCCCAGCCAGCGCAGGGCCGTGGGCGCAAGGATGTAAAGCAGCATGGTCAGCACCGCGCCGATCAGAAGCAGCAAGGTAAAGGCTGTGCTCATTACCCGCTCAGCCTTCTCGTCCTGCCCTTCTCCACGGGCGATGGTGGCCAGCGTTGCCCCGCCCGTGCTGCACAGGTTGGCAAACGCACCGATCAGCGTAATCAGCGGAAAGCTCACCCCCAGCCCCGTCAGGGCCAGCGTGCCGTTTTCCGGCATGCGCCCGATGTACATGCGGTCCACCACATTGTACAGCACGTGCACCAGCTCGGCCAGCATAATGGGAAGCCCCAGCCGAACAATCAGCCGGGACACCTTTCCCTGGGAAAAATCACTTTTTTCGGCAGGCATTTTTCATCTTTCCTCCCATAACCTCCTCAATCGCCCTGAGCAAAACTGAACAAATCAAGGAATAACGATCACCCGGTTGTTATCATCCGAAGCCAGCTTCTCCAGCCGGAGATAGAGCGGATATTCCTCCACAAGCGCGGCGTAGGGCGATCGGCGCGCCAGTAGCAGATACTGTGGCCTGCCGTTCTGTACGGAAAGGTACCGGAGAATGTCCGCTTCCGCGATGACGTTTATCAGCTCGATGCATTTTTCGTATCTTCCTTTCTTCCCGTGCGGGGGTGCTGTACAAATACATTATCATCTCTCTGTTCAGGCCGACAGTCGACTTTTTTACCCATAGCTGGCGCCGTTGCCTGTAAAGAAATATCAAAAGATACATCGGAATTCTGATTGGTCTTTTTCAGAAAAATTAAAAACCTATTGGTCGGCATTTACAGAATCCCATGCTTATTCCATTTCAGGATGGTCCGGTATCCGAGTTTATGATACCATGGCGCAACGCCCGTATAATGAATATAGCTGAAATCGTATCTTTCTTCTTTCAAAATCTGCGTTACATTTCTGACCATCATAAGACCGATGCCTTTTTTCCGGTATTCAGGAACGGTTCCTACACATCCAGGGCCGCCAATTTTTATCCTGCGTCCGTCCAACAAGTGTTCCCCCATGTTTTCGATGATACAGAAGCTCGCGATCTTACCATTGATGAACCCGCAGTACACTCTGCTTCTTTCATTATATAACTTCACCCATTCCGGGACCACCTGTTCGACGGCTGCATGCAGTTCATCAAGACTGCCCTGAAAGATGCCAAATGTAATATTGCTGTCAAATGATTTCAAATATGAATTTGGATCAAATTCATCCAAACGGAGAATCATCTCTTCACAGATCCATTCTTCGTTCATGGAACGGATGTATTCCTTCTCAAAAAAACCAGGGTGCATTTCCAGAAATAGTGCTTCATAATCCTTTTTATCAGCCATACAGTTCTCCTTCCTTCTTTATGCTGAACAGCCTCTGCTTGCTACGCGTTTTTCCTGAATGATGCGGAGCACAAAGTCAAAATCTTCTGGGGGCACGAACAGCAATATGCCGCCCAAATACCCCTTGACAAAGATCATGCCTGTTTCCTGATGGGCTTCGATCCGGCGGATTCGGACGAATTTGATTTGTTCGTCCAACAATTCCATGTCCGCGATCTGACGCATGTGGCTTTCGTCTAGTTCATATTGCTGATATGCTTTTCCCCCTTTCATGGAAAGCAACCACCACAGCGCCAAGGCAAGCCCGTCGAGAACGGCGAAAACGGCTAACAGCTGCAAAGCCGTTTTCCAACTGCGGGGAACGCTTTGCTGCGCGAAAAAAACAAGGGTTGTCAGAAAAAGGGTGAGAGGTACCAGGGCACGGAGAATATGGGCCAGGAGTTTTCTTCTCTGGGCCTTGTTCATTTGGATAGACCATCGGTACACGCCGTCCTTTGCTTTCTTCACCCGCAAGGGATACTTGGAAAAGTTTGTTCCCATCCTGCTCTTCCCCTCTTTTCCAACGTTGAACGTCCATAATACGGAGAGTCTCCGTATCGTTCGCTTAGATGGCAAAGGGATCCTGATGTCATACCCGCTAACAGCGATCATGGATTTTTATTTTGAGGGAGCGATAATGTAATTATACCATGAGGACTCCGGTTTATCAACACATGTTCTTTAAAACCAAGAGATGATGGCCGTTTTTACACTTTTTTATTTGGTCAATTGCAAAGCAAGGAGCAAAATTGCAGGACTAAAAGAAAAAGTCAATGAGAAAAACTGGGTTTGCTTTTACTTTTGCAAATAAGTATAAAATGGAAAATTACATTTTTTAGCTGCCATACCTTCTGCTGAAACGTATATAATAATGTCAAGGCACAAAACATGCCAATAATAAATCAAAAAGGAATGGATAATATTATGAAGAACACCAAGATCGAACTGGGAATGGAAGAGCTGGAACTGGTGAATGGTGG
>JAFWQM010000143.1 GCA_017509065.1 Clostridia bacterium | reverse complement strand
TTGGCTTCCAAAGAGCGCTTCCCCCCGAAAAAAACTCATTACCTCCCGCTGTCGTAGGTATACTTCACTTCCTGCGGGTGGCCCCAGAGGTAGTAGGTGATGTAGATATCCCGCACGGCGTGGGGGGTGCCTTTCGTGAGGAGCACGCACCACACATCGCGGGTTTCTCCGGCGGGAATGATCTTTTCCTCCGTGTCGCAGTAGAACAGCACGTCGCTGTCGATGGGCGAAATCTGCATCTCCACCATCTCTGCGGGGACAAAGCATTTGTTTTCCAGCCGCAGAGTATAGATGTAGTAGGAATAGTCCTCCGCCGCGCCGATTTCGCCGGTTTTGAACACGGTGCCAAGCAGGCTCTGACGCTGCACGGCGGTTTTGAGCGCGTCAAACTCGGCGGTCCGCTGGGCCGCAGGCAGCACCTCCAGGCTTTTCCCCACCACATGCAGGTTCGTGTTGAACAGCGCGTAGCCAAGGCAGCACGCCGCGGCCAATGCCAGCACCAGTAAAAAGATCGCTGCGGTTTTCAATTGGTACCCGTCGCCTCCATCTGGGTCAGAATCCGGTTCATTTCCTGGATCATCTCCGCGTCCTTGAGGCGGAACTTGAATTCCACGCGGCGTGAGGCGTCCATGTTCACGGTCCCGTCGGCATTATAAATGGGGTCGGAATAGCTGCGGCCCTTCGCGGTGAGCAGGTTTTGCAGCTGAGTGATCTGAATCCGGGAGAGCGAGGGCAGCTGCAGGCAGTACTCCGCCACGGACAAGGCGCGGTTCTGGCTGAGGCGCAGGTTGGTCAGGTAGGAACCGGCGGTGTCGGTGTGGCCCTCGATCACGATCTCACCCACGTAATCCGCGTACTCCGGCTGCATCAGCACGCCGAGGTACACCGGCAGGAAGCGGGACAGGAGGTCATAGCCTTCTTCCTTGAGCTTGCTGGAATTGGAATCAAAGAACACGGTGCTTTCCAGCACGATGTCGCCGGTGGTCTTATCCACTGACGCGCCGAGATTGGCTGCGTTCAGCGCGCGCGTCAGCTCCTGAATGATCTTGCTGCGCACGCCCACCATATCGTCGATGCGCTTCTGATAGGTCAGCATTTCGGCCCGCTGGTTTTCCAGCACGCTCTGCATCGCGGCCAGGGCGTCGGCCTGGGTGGCGAGCTGCAATTGCAGCAGCGCCTGTTCCTCTTCCTTGGTTTTCAGGGCGTCCTGGGCGGCGTGCAGGTCGTTTTCCTGCTGGTCAAGCTGGATCTGAATGGCGGCCAGCTCCTTCTGCTTGCCCATCAGGGTCACGTTGGCCTCTTCCAACTCCTCTTCCCGCCGCGCGAGCGTGATGGTGGCGCGGTCCAATTCGGCCTTCTGCTCGTTGAGCTGCTGGGTTTTGATTTCCAGCATGCTGTAATACTGGTACACACTGTACACCACGGCCAGCACGAACACCAGCAGCAGGGAAGCCATCATGTCCGAATACGATATCCAGTGCGCCCCGTGGTCGCCGCCGCCGGGCGCCCGGCGAATCCTTCTGCGAGACTGCATCTTACGCCTCCTTCGCGGGACGGCCTGCGGCTTCCAGCTCCTTTGACATGGCGGTGACGGCCTGCTGCAAGCTGCTCAATGCCTTTACGCAGCCCTCCGCCTCCTTTTCCAGCTTCGCCGTCTGGGCGGGGCTTTCCGTGTTCAGGCGGCGGATCTCCTCCAGCCGTTCGTTCATGGCCTTCAGCGCGCCGGTGACGTTCTCGTCGAACATCCCCATGGCCTTGCTGAACCCGCCGGACAGGTTCTGCACGAAGGAGGAATAGGTTTCGGCCAGGCGCTTGGCGCTCGTATCCATCTGCGCGGTCATGTTCGCGGTCACGGTCATCGCGCCGTCCGCCTGCTCCTGCACCGCCTTCATCACGCGCCCGCTCCAGTCCGCGTAGCCGCGCATGGAAGTACGCACTTCCTCCTGGGCGGATTTGAGGTCGGCCATAAAATCGGTCTGTTCCCTGGACGCGGTCATCATGCCGGAGAGCACCTGGCTGCCGTGGGTCAGGAACGAGCCGGTCGCGTCGTTGGTCTTTTCGATGGTTTCCACGTAGCTTTCAAATTTTTCCATGACCCGCCGGGTAGTATCCTGCACCTGATGCATGCCGTTTAAGATTTCCTCGGACGCCTGCATGGCGCGGTCCAGCGATTCAAAGGACACGGCCTGGGCCTGATTCACCTGGGACAAGGTCTGGCCCAGCTGCGAAAACTGGTTGCCCAGCATGCGGTTCATGTGGGTGACGAACTGGCCGGCGATGTTCGCCACGCCCTCCAGCTGGCTCTGGGTCTGGCCCAGGATAAAGCTGTTCATGCTCTGGGTCACGGGCGTCAGGCTCTGCTGCACGGACGCGACGATGCCCTCGCTCACGCGCTGCCCCATATCGGCGCTCACCTGGCGCAGCAGCGCGGACTGGTCCTCCTGCTGGCAGATCATCTGCACGTTGTCTTCCAGGGGCTTCTGCATCACCAGGTCGGCAAACGCGTCGGTGAAATCGTCGATGGCACTGGTAGCGCTGCCGTAGGCCATGCGGTTGAACATGTTAAAAACGAGCGAGCAGGAAATGCCGGCGATGGAGGTCATGAACGCGAACGTCATGCCGCCGATCATCTGCGGGATGCCGTCCATGGTCTTGGTCGCGTCGCTCATGTCCAGCCCGCCCAGGCCGCGCATCAGGCCGATAAATGTGCCCAAAATGCCAAGGCTGGTCAGCAAAGAAGGAACCACCTCGCCCAATTGCAGGTGCCCCAGCCCGCCGATCACCGTGTCGTCGTTGATATAATCTTCCACGTTGCAGTTCAGCCCGCGGGCGTCCAGCTGCTCCGCGTTCACCAGAAACCTGCGCCACGGTCCCTGCAGCTCCTTGCCCAAAAACAGCACGTCCTGCCACACGGGACGCCCTTCGCCCGTGCTCGTCTCCAGCAGATGGATGCCCCGCCGCAGCCTGCGCGAACCCCGCGTCAGCGGGAAAACACACTTCACCAGCCCGGTCAAAAGCACCAGGCCAATCGCCATATAAATCGCAAAATCTGTCAGGTTGGCAGCGAGGCTGTCCATAAAGTTCTCCATCAATCATTCCTCCTTCCGCCGCTTCACCTTACCATTGTAATAGATTTTCCCCAAAATTGCAACGAATTTGTAATGAATGAAGTGTAAAAAGTGCGGCGGAGGCCCCAGCGGTCCCCTTTCTTAGCTGAATGAAAAGCACCGTTGGGCCGCACAATCTAAAAATGGCCTCCGTCCGGGAAGCCATTGTCTGGTCACGTTTTCAGATAAGCCGCGCAGGCGGGATACTGTTTCAGCTCGTGCGCTACGAGCTTTGCGATTTCCTCCGCGCCATGGGCGTTGAAATGGGTTTTATCGTCGTGGCCGTCGGGAAAGTCGGGATGCTCGCCGGGCGCGAGGCGGACGAACAATTCCGCTGTTTTCGCTTCGCCCAATCGCAGGTAGAGCTTCCGGCTGTCCGCTTTCAGGTCGCAGAGCGGAATGCTTTCCTTCGCGGCCAACTGCCGGATGGCGCGGGGATACTCGCCGTGGGTGTAGAGCAGGTTCCCGTCCCCGACGAAGAAGCGCCGGGACACGGGCGTGAGCAGCACGGGCAGCGCGCCTCTTTCCCGCGCGGCGCTCACATAGCGCATGAGGCATTCCGGGAAGGAGCTGTCCGGGTCGGTGTGGCGCTCGTCGTCCTTTTCGTCGTTGTGGCCGAACTGGATGAGCAGCATGTCGCCCGGCTGCATTCCCTCTGCCACCGGTTGGAAAAGACCTTCCTCCCAAAAACTGCGGCTGCTCCGTCCGCTGAGAGCATGGTTTTTCACTGTCACGCCGTCTTTCACGAACGCGGGCAGCGCCCAGCCCCAGCCGCGGAAGGGCGGCTGATTGTCCTCCACGGTGGAATCGCCGATGATCCAAATGACAGGCATGATTCACCAGTCCTTCCAGACCTGTTTCAGGTCGATCACGCACACCTGCGCCAGGCCGTTTTCATCGGGATTGGAGAACAGGATCATGTCCCCTTTGCGGTTGAAGGAAGGATGCTGGTGATCCGCCCCGGTCTTGCAGGTTCCGGTGGTGGCGATGAGCTTCGCTTTGCCGGTGGCTCGCTCGATCAGCACCACGCCCTCCTGAATCTGCGTGCCGAGATAGCTGATCCTGTCCGCGCAGAGCCATTTTTTGTCCCGGCTCAGGCAGGGATGCAGAAGCTGGGTGGCGCAAGCGGCCACGTCGAAATGCCGCCCGTCCTTATCGCCGATGATGATGTTGCCGGTGTGGGTCTCCCCCTTGCTGCCGTCCACGAACCCGGCGGGGGTCAGCTTCATCATCGCCATTTCGCTGCCGTCCGCCGCCCAGACCTCGTGCGTGATCCACTCGCTGGGATGCTCCACGTAGTAGGGCCGCACGTAGCGCTCCTTCACGTCGAACATCCAGGTGCGCTGGAAAGCGTCGCCCTCGGTTTCGTGGATGTAGAAAATCAGGTTTTCGTCGGCGGGGCAGATTTGCGCGTGGCCCAGGCGGTAGTCGGTCTGGTACACGATCTCCGCTTCCTTGCCGGGGTCGAGAATCACCAGCGCGTAATACTTGTTCGCCAGGTGGTAGCTGCACGCCAGGCGGCCCGTATTGGCAGCGGTCAGGTGTCCGGTGATTTGGCCGCCCTTGGGCAGGTCGCCGATCTTCGTCATTTCGTTGGTGGTCAGGTCTACCGCGTACACTTCGGTTTCGTTTTTGCAGGTGTAGCCGACGTTCTTTTCACGGTCCGTGGCGAAGCCGCGGTATTCGTCGCCCGTCACCTGAATGAGCTCGCCCGTCTCCACGTCCGCCTTGTAGCACCCTCCGCCCAGTTCCTTCTGCAAGGAATTCTTCATGAAGAAGAAATACTTATCGTCCACCGAGAAGTTTTCACACGTGAAATACAGCTTGGCGTTCCGCTCCGGGCCGTCGGTGTAGCGGCGGATTTCGTAGCCAGTGATGGGGTCTTTGTAGATTTTCATAGATGCTCCTTTTACAGCGTCACCATCTGTCCCGCCGGGATGGCGATCGGCGCGCCGTCGTTGACGGAAATCCAGATGTCCTGGGCGTTCGGATTGCGGACGAAGGAATTGTCCGCGGCGAACTGCAGGCGGGCGGCGTCCTCCATATAGTCGATGAACTGGATGTTGGTGCAGTACCAGATATTGTCATTGCCGCCCATCATCTGACAGAAGCCCTCGATCAGATCCCAGTTCTCCCTGTCGTTGAACTCGTAGCTGTGGCCCCAGACGTACATGAGATACAGGTACTGCCGCTTGAACAGGCCCAGGAATTTTTCGCCGTTCTCCATCAGATAATGGTTGTGGTGGCAGGTGGCCTGCCAGCGCATGGGATTTTCCGGCAGCGCGAAGGAATCCGACGACCCGACCACGCGGGAATACTTGATGCCGCACGCGGGCAGCATGGCTTCGATCTCTTTGCTGAGGGAACCGTTGGGATAGCTCAGGCCTCTCACCGGATAACCGCACAGGGCTTCCAGCGCTTTCCTGTCCTCGATTACCTCCTGCACCACTTCGGGCAGGGGGCACCGCGCGATGGTGGGATGGGTGACGGTGTGGCAGCTGACTTCGTGCCCCGCGTAAAGCGTTTTCACTTCCTCCGGGGAAATGTGCCTCTCGTCCCCTAAAAAACCGCTGTTCAGATGGAACGTGCCCTTGATGCCGTACTTATTGAAGATTTCCACAAGCCGCCGGTCATACGTCCGCCCGTCGTCATAGCTCATGGTCAGGGCCATGTGGCGGCCTTCGGGGTAGCAGGTGTAGACTTTATTCATATGTGCCTCCGCATAGAGAAGGGCTGCCGCGGTAAGCAGCAGCCCCGAATGGGTTCAGGAACGATTACTGGGCCAGAGAAGCATGATAGGCTTCGTTGAATTCCGCCGTCACCATATCGCCGCCCTGAGCGGACCAGTCTTCCCAGGCAGCCCGCAGGCCGGCTTCGTCGATCAGGCCGGCAATGTACTGCACAGCCGCGTCGGAGATGATGGGATCAAGCTGGGTGCCGAAGGCCTGGTAGGTTTCGCTCACGAACGCGAAGCAGGGATTGGCCACAGCGTAAGGAGCCAGTTCGATGTTCAGCTGGTTGTAGCGCTCGCGCAGCTGGGTCACGCCGCGGTTCACGATGGCGGGAGGATTCTCCAGACTGCCGGGAACGCCCATGCCCAGCTGGTTCAGGTCATGCAGGTACATCTTGGAGTTGTTGGAGGCTTCGTCCGTCTTGTCCTCGGGCACATAGCGGTAGCCGTCCTCGTTGACCCAGTAGGTCACGCCTTCGATACCGGCGTTCAGGATGGTCTGGCCTTCGGGCCCATTGCACCAGTCGAGGAACTTCATGACCTTGGGCAGGTCTTCTTCGGACACGCTCTTGGTGACCATGACTTCACCCGCAAAGCCGTTGTTCTGGGGCCATACGGTAATGCTGCCGTCCGCCTTGGCCACGGGGCCGACGGACTGGAAGATCTGCTCGGTGACGCCGGCGTTGTTCTCAAACCATTCCTGCTGACGGTGCGCGTTGTCCAGGCAGTCAAAGCGCATGAAGGCTTTGCCGGTGCGCTCGATGTTGTCCCAGTCGGAGGTGGAAATCTGGGCGAAGTTGGGGTCGATGCCGCCGATTTCGTACAGATGGCGCAGCCAGTTCAGGCCCTCAAGGTAAGCGGGAGACTGATGAGCGGGATAGATGTCGCCATTCTCGTCCACGCCCCAAACGTTGGGCGCGCCGAAAGCCACGGTGATCACGTTGATGGTGCCGGCGGTGTAGGAGCACATATTCAGGGCGTAGGTGTCCTTGCTGTAGCCGGCCAGTTTTTCAGCCAGTTCGGTCAGGTCGTCAATGGTGGTGACTTCCTTGTCAAAGCCCACTTCCTTGGCGATGTCCAGGCGATAATAGATACCGGCGCGGGGATACGCGCGGCTGCGGAAGATGCCGTAAACGCGGCCGTCCACGGAAATATTGCTGTAGACGCTCTTGGGGCCGGCGGCCAGGTAGGGATAATTCTCGGCGTCGTTGACGAAGTCGGTCAGATCCCAGAACGCGCCGGCGCGGGCGGAATCAACGATGGAGGGGCCGCGGGCGTCGGTAACGGACATGAGCATCGGGGGATTCTTGTCCGCCAGGGTGGTGTTGATCAGGTCGCCGTAGGTGGAGTTGGGGCCGTACTGAATGACCAGCTTTACGCCGGTGGCATCCTGAATCGCCTGCAGGATGGGGTTATTCTCGATCACGTAATCCACGTCCACGGTGAATTCGGGCAGCATCACGGTGATTTCAAAGGGTTCTTCGGCAGCGGCTTTCGCAGCCTCTTCAGCTGCCTTGGCAGCTTCTTCGGCCAGCCTTGCAGCCTCTTCGGCTGCTTTCTTTGCTTCTTCTTCCGCAGCAGCCTGCGCGGCAGCGGCTTGTTCTGCGTTCGACTTGGCCGCGGCCAACTCATCCTGCGCCGTCTTGAGATCGGCGGTCAGTTTTTCCACATTGGCCTTCAGATCGTCTACTTGCTTTTGCAGATCAGTTTTCTGTCCGTTGATCACGAAGCAGAAAACAATCGCGACGATTGCAATGATGGCCAACACGATCGGGAGTAGGTTCTTTTTCACAGCAAATTGCCTCCTTTTATTTTTTCCCGCCTATGGCGGTAGGATACAGGTTTGTGATTATCCTTTCAGCGCTCCCACCATAACGCCCTTCACGAAATACTTCTGCAGGAAGGGGTACACGCACATGATGGGCACAGTGGAGACGACGATGACCGCCATTTTGATGGACTGCTCGGGGGGCTGGACGAACTCGGGGTCGAGGTTGTTCATATCGCCCGCGGAGCCGTTGGACATGATGATCAGCTCCCGCAGCAGCACCTGCAGGGGCCATTTCTGTTTTGCGCCGGTCATGTAGATCATGGCGCCGAAGTAGGCGTTCCAGTGGCCCACGGCGTAGAACAGGCCGAAGGTCGCGAGCACCGGAAGCGACAGCGGAAGCACGATGCGCAGCAGCACGCCGATGTCCGTGCAGCCGTCGATGGCGGCGGATTCTTCCAGCTCCTGGGGAATGCCCTGGAAGAAGTTCTTCACGATCATCATGTTATAGGCGGATATAGCGCCGGGCAGCAGCACCGACCAGTAGGTGTTTTTGAGGTTCAGGATATTGGCCACCACGATGTAGCCGGGGATCATGCCGCCGGAGAAGAACATGGAGAAAATGACCATGTTCAGGAAGAAGTTCCGTCCCCGCAGGCGGGGCTTGGAAATGGCGTATGCCATGGTGACGGTGAAAAACAGGTTGATGGCCGTGCCGCAGGCGGTAATGAAAATGGAGTTGCCGAAGCCCTGCAAAATCTTGTTGGACGAGAAGATGAAGCGGTAGGCGTTCACCGTCACGTCCCGGGGGATGATGAACATGGGCCGGGTGGCGATTTCGTACTCCGTGGCGAAGGACGCGCCGATGATATAGATGAAGGGGAAAATCGTGGTCAGGGCCACCAGGGTGAGGAAAATATAGTTGAAGGCGTCGAAGATGCGGCTGCTGACCGTGGCGTTCTGACCCACCGGGCCGGTAGACACGATCATCTTTTTGTTCTTCGGAGAAATCGTCTGTTCTGCCATCTGAATTCCTCCTTCCTCAGTACAGGCCCTGCTCGCCCAGCAGATGCGCGATCTTGTTGGACGTGACCACCAATGTTACGCTGACGATGGACTTCATCAGGCCGATGGCGGAAGCGTAGCTGAACTGGCCCTGCTGGATGCCCTGCTGGTACACGAACACGTCCAGGGTCTGGGACGCCTTGCGGTTCAGCGGGTTCGCCATCAGGATCAGGTGGTCGTAGCCGGTGTCCAGCATGGAGCCCATGCGCAGGATCAGCATCAGCACAATGGTGGAGCGGATGGCGGGAAGTGTGATATGCCACAGGCGGCGCAGGCGGCCCGCGCCGTCCACCATGGCGGCCTCATACAGCTGGGTGTCCACGTTGGTCAGCGCCGCCAGGAAGATGATGGTGCCCCAGCCGGTTTCCTTCCAGATCGTCTGGCCGATGATCATCCAGCGGAAGGTGTCGGGGGAACCCATGTAGTTGATGGGATGGCCTAAGATCATTTCCGTGCCCTTGTACACGATACCGGAAGGCCCGAACATCACGAAGGTAATGGACACCACGATCACGATGGAAATGAAGTGCGGCACATACAAAAGCGTTTGCAGCAGCTTTTTGTAGTGCAGCGAGCGCATTTCATTCAGCATCAGCGCCAGAATGATTGGCGCGGGGAAATAGAAAATGATGTTCATGAAGGACAGGATCAGCGTATTTTTCAGATACGTGAGCCAGGCCGGGAACTTGAAGAAATACTGGAACCACTTGAAGCCCACCCATTGGCTGCCCAGTACGCCGGAATACGGCACGTAGTTTTCAAACGCGATCACGATGCCGAACATGGGCAGATACTTGAACACGATAAAATAAACCACTCCCGGGAGCAAAAGCAGGTACAGCCATTTGTCCCGTTTGATGTCCGCCCGCAGCTTGATCCAGTATCTCAGGCCCGTGCCATGGAGCTTTTTCCGTTCCGCGGCCTTGGTGGTCATAGGCTTTCTGTCCTTTCTTTTAGGAATCAGGGATTAGGGATTAGTTTATAATGTGAAATGATAAAATGAACAGTCTATCAGGATATGGAACTCTGGATTCGGGATTCAGTGCCCAGACAATTTTTCGCCCAATCCCTAATCCCTCTAATTCCAGTACTCCCCCCGCATCATCTCCGTCAGCATCAGGAACGTGAGCCCCTGGCCGTAGGCGGTTGGGGTGACGATGATTTTCTTGTAGTGCTCCAGGTCGTGGCCCATGCCGGTGCCGCCGCTGACGCCCTGCACCGCACCGGTCTCGTCGATCTGATCGATCACGGCATTGGCGGACAGCAGGCCCATCTGCGCGTACTGCTCCTGCGGCAGCCAGCCGAGGCGCACGCCCTTCAAAATCCCATAGGCGATGGCGGCGGTGGCGCTGGTTTCGCAGTAGGTTTCCTCCACGTTGATGAGGGTGGTATACAGGCCGTTCACCCGCTGGTATTTCCACAGGGCCAGGGCCTGATCCTGCCAGGCGGCTTTGATCAAACGCATGGCGGCATTTTCGCGCTTCGTGATGTCAAACAGTTCGATGGCCGCGGCGGTGAACCAGGCGTTGCCGCGGGCCCAGAAGGCTTCGGCGAAATTGTGCCGCCGGTCGAACGTCCAACCGTGGTAGAACAGGCCGTTCACCTTGTTCTGCAAGTAGCGGATGTGGATCAAAAACTGATATTCCGCTTCCTCGATCAGCTCGGGCCGATTCAGCGCCACGCCCGCCTTGGCCAGGAACAGGCCCACCATGAACAGCGTGTCGCACCAGAGCTGCTGATAATGCTTATTCCAGACCGTGCAGTGCTGGAGTCCGCCGTATTCGGTTCGCGGCATCTCCTGCATCACCCAGTCGATCCAGCTTTCGATCACGGGCAGGTATTCAGGATTCTTCGTTTCGTCATAGAGGCAGGTCAGCGTCAGCACGGGGGCGACGGTGTTCACGTTGCGGTGCGGCTGCTTTTCGCGGCTGAGCATGTCGCCGTACCAGCCGGTCAGGTAGTCCAGGATGGCTTTATCGCCGCTCTGCTGATACGTTTTGTAGATGCCGTACAGCGCCACGCCCGTGGGCCATTCCCAGTTGTCCATGGTCAGATGGCCGTTGGACGGGTCGTTGCCGTCGGCGGCCTTCAGCATGTTCAGCACCTTGTCCGCGATCTCGTGATAATTCCTCGTCATACGCCTTTCCCGCCTTGTCATTGTTAGCGCTTTCATTATACAATTCATCCATTTCCTTGTCAATACCTTTCTGAAATGTCTTTCCGAAAAACATTTTAACGCATGATTCGGGTTTTCTGTCAAAAAAACCGGAAAACGCTTTCAATTTTGTCTTGATGAATGGACGGGAATCTGTTATAATCGAATCAGTGAACAGCTCCGGGTTCGGAAAAGCGCTTTCACTGCATCCGAAAGCGGGAACCGGCACGGGCGCAAATACAGGGGGTGAACCGCTTTGGGTACATCCGGAAGCACGATTTACGACATCGCCGCGGAAGCGGGCGTGTCCATCACCACGGTTTCCAGGGTGCTGCGGGGAAACGGCAGCGTTTCCGCCGAAACAAAAAAAAAGGTCGAGGCCGCCATTGCCCGCCACAATTACAGGCCGAGCGCCATCGCCCAAGGCATGACCAGCAAAAAGACTTACACCCTGGGCATGATCCTGCCGAAGCTCCTGAACCCCAACTACGCCATGCTCTTTACCGGTGCGAACGACGAGGCCCGGCGGAACGGCCACCTGATCAGCCTGTTTCCGTGGAGCAGCATCAGCGACGAGCGCCCCGCCCTGTCCTTTGCCAGCCGCCGGCTGGACGGGCTGATCGTTTGCGTGGAGTATTTATCGCCCGAGCTGAACAAGCGGCTTTTGACCACGCTCCGGGAGCTGAGGCAGTACATGCAGATCGTGCTGATCGGCTGCGTGCCTTCCTATTTTAAATATCCCACCATCACCTATCCCATGGCGGAAATCACGCGCCAGGCGGTTTCCTATCTGGTGGGCCTGGGGCATGAAAGGATCGCGTTCATCGGCGGGACGGAGCAGGACCGCGACGAGCAACGCAGGGACGTGGGCTACATGGAAGGGCTGAAAGAAGCACACTTGCCCTGCATTGCCAGCTACCGCGTTTTCTGCAAGGGCACAGCGGAAGCGGGCGAAGCGGCGCTGGATGAAATGCTTTCCTCCCTCCTGCCCGCCTACTGGCCCACGGCGGTGATTGCGCTCAACGACCTGGTGGCCATGGGCTGCATGGCCGCCGCCCGGAAGCGCGGCCTGCGCCTTCCGGAGGATTTATCCGTTCTTGGCTGCGACAACCTCTTCTGCGCGCCGTACCTCTCCCCCGCCCTCACCAGCATTGATATGCGCCAGCAGGAATTGGGCGCGGACGCCGTGAAGCTGCTGCTCAGCGGCGAGGAAAAGCGGATGGACGCGGGATGGGAGTTTGTGTATCGGGACAGCTGCGCCAGGATGAGGGATTAGGGACAAGAGATTAGGACGGAGTGTCCTCTCCGCCTCCTTCGTCTCTAATCCCTATTCCCTAATCCCTCATCTTCACTCCATCTTAAACATCATCTTCAGCTTTGGCTGCGCGCCGGTCACAGGGTCCATGACCAGCTCCAGCACATCGTCCATGTACTCGTTCCACTTGTCCACGATGGGGCTTTCCGCCTGGGTCTTTTCAGCAAAGGCGATGCCCTTTTCGCATTCATAATAGCCGAACACGTCGCGGCCGTCGCTCCAGATGGTGTAGTTTTTGATGCCCGCGGATTTGAGCAGTTCAATCATTTCCGGCCAGATTTCGTCGTGGCGGCGCTTGTATTCCGCCTGCATCCCTTCTTTGATGCGTCCCTTCCAGGCAAAGCGTTCCATGGATGCGTCACTCCTTTGTTTGATTTAGCGCGGTAATGGTTCTTGACTTTTTTTCTGAATGGGGTATAATATAGACGAGGAGTGAACCACGCACGCGGTTACTCTCTGAAGTTTATTCTATGCTTGCGATTCACATCGCAAGAACAGCCGTCACTTGGCAGAGTGGCGGCTGTTCTTTTTGTTAGATTGTCGCCGTGCTCCCAGTCGGGGCCCGGCGACCCGCGAAACGGCTTCGCCGTTCGCTAATCTACGCGATGCGTTTCGCTGATGACGATGGTCACAGTGTACTTTCCAATATGGAATGTAATACGCATTCGCATCACCCCCTCTCAGAGGTGTTCGAGCAGTCCGCAACCTCAATCGGCGCAACTCCCCACAGGGGAGATTGCTTGTTTCGGTTGATCAAAGCGCTGACGAAATATCCGCCACTGGCGGTCGTCAGCGCTTTGTCCACCTGCGCGTTTGTTGTTCACTCCCGGTTCCGATTTCTCAGAACACGTTCATTGTAAAGAAACAAACGAAATTTGTCAATAGAACAGTTTTGTTTTATAAAGCGATTTCCTTCGTTTCCAGCGGCGCGAGGCTCACGTTCAGCCAGTTGCCGTCCGGCAGGGAAACGGTGGTTTCCACGCACGCTTCGGTGTTGTTGATCACGATCAGTGTTTTATCGGCCGGATAGTACGCGGCCTCGGCGCGGCAGTCTCCGGTGATGTACGGCGCGGTGTCGGTGAGGTTTGCGGCGTAGAGCAGGATGTCCAGAAGCATCCGGGTATTTTGAAGACTGACCGCGAAATCGCTCAGATACACGCCCAGGCCCTTGCCGAAGCGGTTGAACGTCATCTGGGGGACGCCGTCCGCGTCGGCCAGCACCTTCGCCTTTCCGTCGGTCAGGTACAGGCGTTCCTTGTCTTTCAGCCCGGCTGAACCGGCCTGAATCCTGATGCCCTTTTCGATCTTGTATTCCCATTTGCCGTGGCACACGCGCGCGCCGGTGTCCAGGTCGATGCCCAGCACGTGCGCCATGCGGAAGAAGGTGTCGTAGCCCGGCACAGCGGAGGGCTCGTTCACGCCGATGAACGCGCCGCCTCTGTATACAAATTCCGTCAGCTTTTCCACAAGTTTTTCGCTCTTCCAGGCGTCGCCGCCGCTCCAGGCGTCCCCGGCCCGGCCCGCGTTGATGACCACATTCACATCGTCCAGCGCGCCGTTTTCCGCGTCCGCAAAGGATATGAACTTCACGTCCACCGGCAGGCCGGACAGGGCTTCGTTTACATGAATCAGCGGGTGCATGTAGGTTTCGTGGAAGTGGCCACTGAGCGTCCAGCTTCTCAAAGCGCCCCAAGTGTGCAGCACAGCGACCTTGATGGGCAGGGTATAGGCCGGGCCGTCCTGCTGCAGCGCCTTGATCTTTCGGAACTCAATCCCGATGCGCTCAATGGCGTCCACGAACGCGGGAGCGCCTTCGGTCAGGTGCAGGTATCCGCCCAGCCCGATCCTGTCCACGCACTGGCGCAGCAAGGCGCGCCGGGCGCTGACCCAGTATTGCAGTGCGTCTTTTTCCGGGTGTCCCCCCTCGGAGAAGGTGGGCGCGCCTCCCAAGCCCACGGGGAACAAGTAGGGATGCAGGCGGATTTCGTGGGTCGGCACCTTCGCGCCTGCGCAAAGGCGGCACTCGAAGCCGGAGAAGATGCACTTGATCAGCCCGTCAAATCCGATGGAGGCAAAGCGCGGGCCGTAAGGCTCCATGCCCACCCAGCTGTCGTCGTAGAACACATAGGCTTTCTTGCCGTATGCGTGCACGATGTCCACCAGCGCTTTGGCCTTGTCCGCCACGAACGCCTGGATAAAGTCCATGTAGTCCCGCTTGTGCGCCGTCGGGGGCATGTGCGTGACCTGCAGTTTGCGCTGGTTGATGAAGTCTTCGGCAGTGAGGGCGTAGCCGTATTCCGCTTCAAAGGCTTTGAGGGCTGCGGGGGACACGGTGAAGTCATAGCTGGCCCAGTCCGTGAACCGGTTGCGAAGGCGCGCGTCGCTGCCGAAGATCCAGACGAAGTTATAAAATAAGGAAGTAAGCCGCACCACGGTGGTGTCCGGGTTCTGATCGCACCAGTCCCGCAGCCATTTTTGCAGGAATTCCCAGGCCAGGGGATGGCGGGGGTCAAGCTGGCGCAGGTGCTCGCTTGTCCAATGGTTGGTGGTGTGGTTGTACATGTTGATTTCTTCCCACACGCGCCAGGCCAGGAAGGACACGGTGTAGCTATGCCAGGGCACGGCGGAGGAGACCGTCACTTCGCCGTTTGCATAAGTCCAGCGTTCCCACGGCACCTCCGTGCCCGTCGTGCGGTCGTACACCTGCCAGTAGGCCATGGCCTCTTCGCTGTCATTTATCTGGAACTGCTCGTCGAAAAAGCCCTCCAGCGGGCGGATGGTAACGCTTTCGCCCGTGGCGATCACCGGGTCGGAGCAGAGAAAGGTCTGCTGCTGGCTGTCCGGGTGGGCCAAAGCAAATGCATTGTGCTGCCGGATGATGCAGATGGTGGAGTAAATGCCGTAGCCCGCCTTTGTAATTTCCTCGGACAGCTTCGTTCCGTCGCTGTCGCGGATCACGTCCGCGCCCCACTTTTTCGCCAGCCGCAGCGTCAATTCCTCATATCCCGCCTCGCCGGGCAGGGTAAAGTCTCCCTGATGAAAATCCTGGTTCATGTGCCAATACCTCGCTGAAAATATGATGTGCCGCAATGGTAAATGGTTCTTATGGAAGCTGTCGGGCGGGTTTTGCTTACAGCTTTTTGCAGGTGTTGTCGTCGAACATGAGGCAGCTGTCGCCGATTTTCAGATCGAGCATGCCGCGCTTGCGGCCGAACTCGTTTTCGCCGATGGGGTAAAGGCGGAATGTGAAGCTGTCTCCTTCATCGTCAATGGCGGAAGCGTACAGTTCTCCGTCCTTCATGAAGATCTCATCAATGATGAAATCACTGTTTTCGGGATGCTCGTACTTGCCGCAGAAGCTTTCCCACTTTGATTTGTCGGGGTTTTTGATTTCAATATCCTCAATGGAAATGAGCGGCTTGGGTTCCGTGCCTCTTGCGATTTCTTCCATCCCTTCCTCGAAGCCCCAGTACGCTCTGGCGTCCGTATAGTCGCGGCAGTTGAGAAACACCAGCGTTCTGTCCGCGTCGACGAAGCGTTCAAACCACGTGCCGAGTCCGGGCATGCCGCCGCTGTGGCGGACGATCAGGCCGAATTCGGAATCGTTTTTGACTCCCCAGCCAAAGCCGTAGCCGTCGTCTTCGTTATTTGCGCCCGCGGGTTCGCCGTTGTTGAGCCGCCCCGGGGTATACATGAGCTGCTGTTCCTCGCGCGTCAGCACCTTTTCCTCCCGCAGCGCCCTGTCCCAGGCGAGCATATCGAAAATGGTGGTGTACAGGTAATCGCAGCCGTTCAGACCGTCCGACCCCACCACATAAGCGGCGGTCTGCTTCGACAGGTCCGAAGGAACATAGCTGCCGTCTTCCAGAACCATATTGCGGGTGAAGCGGTCGGAAGGGATTCCGTCCCTGCGGGTGTGGTAGATGCCGCTGTCCTTCATGCCGGCGGGCACGAACACGTTTTCTTTAAGGAAGGTCTCGAACGGAACGCCGGACACCTTCTGCACGGTCTCGGCGAGCAGCGTGTACCCAATATCGGAATAGCAGAACTTTTCCCCCGGCGCGCAGAGCGGGGCGTCGCCGCGCTGGCAGAGGTGGCGGATGACGCTGCCGTTGGGCGGGATTCTGTTTTCCTTTTCCCGGACTTCCGTGACCAATTCCTCCACGTCATAATCGGGAATGCCGCCCGTATGGGTCAGAAGATGCCGGATCGTCACACCCTTAAACGGGAACTCCGGAAAGACCTTCGTGAGCTCGTCGTCAAGGCGCAGCTTGCCCTTACGCACAAGGAGCATAATTGCCGTCGCTGTAAACTGCTTGGTGATCGAGGCCATCTCAAAAATGCTGTCCTCCTGCATCGGCAGCGTGTTTTCCGGATCGCGCCAGCCGAAAGCGCCCTTGGACACGATCACGCCGTTTTCCGCGTAAAGCCATGCGCCGTTGAAGCCGCCCTTTTCATGCGCAGTGCGGGCCAGATTGTCAAGCAAACTTTTTTTGTCCATATTGCCCTCCTAAAATGCGATTCATTCGCGGTGATCAATATTTCAGATAAAGAAATCTGTTCTCTGTTCTTTCTTCACTCGTTGATTGCCATTTTGAAAAAATTTTCCCTTATAAGGGCCTACCGTTCGTTTTTCAACAGCCCATAATAGGCTTCGTCGCAAATCCCCTGATTGTTCCTGCCCGCGCTCCGCAGCGTTCCTTCATATTTCATGCCACACTTTTTCATGACGCCGCCGGAATGGGGGTTCCTGGTATCATGCCTTGCTTCCACGCGATTGGCCCCAATCCGGTCAAAGAAGAAACCGATCACGGCTTTCAGCGCTTCGGAGGTGATGCCCTGATGCCACCATTTCCTTCCGATGCAGTAGCCGATATGAACCATGCCGACGCTTTCGTCCATGCGCACGACAGCGAGGCTGCCGATGGGCTCTTCGGGATGCTCCTTCAGGGTGATCGCCCACTGGTAATACTTTTCATCCGCATAGGAATCCACCCAGTCTTTCAGCACGACGGCGCTCACTTCGGCACTGGGGTGCGTCGGCCAGGACAGGAATTTCGTTACCTCGGGATCGGAAGTCCAGTTGCGGTACATTTTTTCCGCGTCCGTGGGAACAAAGCGCCGCAATACCAGTCGCTCCGTTTCGATTCTTTGCGTACCGATATGATTCATCATGGAATGCTCCTTTATAAAACATTACCGCTGTCTGTCATACGCGCTCATCCTAATCCCTATTCCCTAATCCCTTCTATACAGGCGGCCTCACCCCGGACTGCGGCAGAGCAGTTCAGCGCGGTCGAACACGGCGGCGACGCTTCCGTTGCCGTCGTATTTTGCTATGCCGCAGGCGACGATCGGGCCGCCGGCATCGCTGTTTTGCTGATTGTTTTTTTTATCGCCGCGGCCAACTCGTCAATATGCTCGTAATCGTGGCCCAGCGCGATCACCGCGAATTTGTCGCCCGCCACCCTGAAAACAGGGCTGTGCTTAAAGGTTTCGCAGATGACGCCGCACGCGTCGCGGATCAGGCCGTTTCCGGCTTCGCGGCCCTGGTTCTCGTTGACCCAGCCGATGCCGTACACGCGGCATATTGCAATGGCGTACTGGACAGTCTGGCCGCTTTCGATCTGCTGGGCGAGCGTTTTGGACATGGATTCATAGGCGGTCTTGTTCTTTACGCCCGTGAGCGCGTTGGTAAAGGCTTCGAGAAGCGCTTTCTGATCGTCCTTGCAGACGCGCTCCAGCGCGTCTTTTCGGCTTGCGGCAAAGAAGTCTTCGCCGTGCCGCTCACGGGATTGACGGCCACGCGGCGGATGAGGGAATGGGCCACGGTGTTTTCGCCGACATTCTCATCCAGAATGTCGCGGGTACCGTTCCTGCCGCACCGCACCACCGCCTGGATGAACGCGGCGCCGACCCTGGATGAAAGATCGGAGCAGCCCCTCCCCCGGCGTCCATTTCCACAGGATGAACGACCCTGTCCCAATCGTCCAGGCCGGGTCTTTTCCGAAGCGGTCGCCCGCCTTCTCCGTCGTTTCCCTGTCCAGAATGGACGCGCCCGGCATCGACAGGCAGGCAAGAAACGCCTGGAAGGGGGATTCAAGCGTGATCGAAAAATCATAATCATTCAGAATCGTAAAGCCTTCCAGCGCGTCTGCCCGCCCGTTTTCCAGCGCCTCCGCGCCAACGATCCCGTCGGCAATGTCCCGGTTGCAGGAATTCGGATGCGTCAGAAGCCTGACGAACGTGTATTCCACATCCGAAGCCGTGAGCGCGGAACCGTTGCTGAATAAAACGTCCTTCCTCAGATGAAACGTGTACGTCCTCCCGTCGTCAGATACGTCCCAGGATTCGGCGAGGGACGGCAATATCATCATGTTCCCGTTCGCGTCCGCCTCCATTTCGACCAGGCGGTTGAACACATTCTGCGCGATCGTATAGTGGATCGAGGTGCATTGAAAGTCCACCGTGTCCGGTTCATCCTCCATGGCGACGAGAAATCGGGATGTGTCCAGCTCCGGGGCGGCTTCCTGTTTGTTGACCGTCATGGCGTTCCATCCCGGCGCGCATCCGGAAAGAATCATCACGAAAACCATTGCGAGCGCCAGGCCAATCGTGCGTTTTCGCGTATCCTTCGCTTTGATGGTCTCCTGTCCTCCTGTTGTTCCGGCAGGCAGATGTATGGTTCCGTTTATTATATGATGTATCCTGTGTCCCGCTGTCAAAAATGTCACAGGATAGATATAAACACCCACCCAAATCAATTGGCTGATTCTATTATACCGGAAAATCTTCCCGCCGACAAGAGCAAAATGAAAAAAACAGGCGGGTAAGCATGATTTCAGTTTCTTTTTCTCCAGGGAAATCCGCTGGAAATACTGCGGGAGAAAAAATGTTTCTTCGTTTGTATTGATCTTGACAATCTTTTCATGATTCGATATACTAAATGTGCTTTCAGGAACATTCTTTCCTGAATATTTTACTCTCCGGTTTCCTAGGTGAAAACCGGGAGAAAAAACCCTGGAGCGGTATCGAAGTGGTCATAACGGGACTGACTCGAAATCAGTTGAGGGTTTACCCCCTCCGTGGGTTCGAATCCCACCCGCTCCGCTCGCGGCCCGTCTGAAACGCAGATTTCAGGCGGGTTTTCGCCATTTTAGACAGTTTTTTAAGGCGTGCATGATTTTTCAGCCTTCTTTACATGATTTTGGTCATGTCTTGTAACCCTGGGATTCCAGGAACAGCTCAATGTTATTAGCGTCGTGCCGGACCATCTCACGGATGGGAATTTGAAAAGGGAGAAATGCTATGGGTTCCTGCGATTGGGGCTTCGCCTTTGAAGCCATGAAAACCTACCACGACACCGAATGGGGCGTGCCGGTGTACGACGACCGGGTGATGTTTGAGCATTTGATGATGGAAGCCATGCAATGCGGCCTTTCCTGGAGCCTGATGCTCAAGAAGCGGGACATCTTCAGCGCCTGCTTTGACGGCTTCGATTATGATAAGGTCGCCGCCTATACGGTCACCGACGTGGAACGCATCCTGAGTTACGACGGCATGATCCGCTCCCGCCGAAAGATCGAGGCGGTGATCAACAACGCCCGGTGCTTTCAGAAGATCCGGCAGGAGCACGGCAGCTTCTGCGATTGGCTGTGGGCCCATTCCGGGGGCAAAACCATCCTTTACATGGGCCACGAAAAGGGCAAAATTCCCGTCAGCAACGGCTTGTCCGACCAGATCGCCAAGGAGCTGAAAGCATACGGATTCAAGTACATGGGCACGGTGACGGTGTATGCCCACCTGCAGGCCTGCGGCGTGGTCAACGATCACGGCGACGAATGCCCCTGTTTCCATGCCATCAACGCGCAATACCCCACGGTGCGGAAAAGGCGCTATCTGGAAAAGCCGTGAAAGTATTGGAGTAATTGACATGAAAGAAGAATCAGATCGGAACATCCATATTGCGTTCCTTCAGCTGCTTCCGGGAAAGACCCTGGAAGAACAGCTGGAGATTGGGCAAAAAGCCTGCAGAGAAGCAAAGGAAAAAGGCGCGGACATCGCGCTGTTCCCCGAGATGTGGAGCGACGGATACTTTCTTCCACAGGATGAACAGGCGCTGAAAAGCCTTTCTATCAGCAAGGACAGCGCCTTTGTTCAATCATTTCGACATCTGGCCCGGGAGCTCCGCATGGCCATTGGGATCACGTTTCTCGAAGCGTTTGATCCCAAACCGCTTAATTCCGTCGTTTTCTTTGACAGGCTGGGACATGAGATCCTTCACTATTCCAAGGTGCACACCTGCGCGTTTGATGATGAAGCGGTGCTGTCCACCGGAAAAGATTTTTACACAGCGGACCTGGACTTCGGAAGAGGAACCGTAAAGATCGGCGCGATGATCTGTTTTGACAGGGAGTTTCCCGAAAGCGCCCGCATCCTGATGCTGAAAGGGGTCGAGCTGATCCTGGCCCCCAACGCCTGCCCCATGGAAATCAACCGCTTGTCCGCCCTTCGGACGCGGGCCTATGAAAACATGGTCGCCGTAGCAACCTTTAACTATCCCGCCGGGCAGCCAGACTGCAATGGGCATTCATCGCTTTTTGACGGTGTGCCATGGGTTCGTGAGCTTCCCGGCGCTCGGGACATGTGTGTGATGGAAGCGCCGGAAGCGCCGGGCGTCTATCTTGGTGCCCTTGATCTTGATCTGCTCAGGAACCATCGGAGCGGTGATATCATGGGGGATAAATACCGGCATCCGGAAAAATACGGTATTCTGTCCGATCCGGAGGTTCGGGGCGTGATCAAGGGAGAATTCGTCCCCTGGTGAAGAGACTGAAAGCAACCATGATGAACGGAGGGATTTGCATGCAGGGAAAGGTCGCAGTCGTCACCGGCGGGGCCCACGGCATCGGCAGGGCCATTGCCGACGCTTTTCGCCGGGAAGGCGCCACGGTGCACATCATCGACATCCAGCTGGGCGGCTGGTTCGTGGGCGACGTGTCGAAGAAGGAAGATCTGGAGCGTTTCGCGGCGTCCGTGGTTGAAAAAAGCGGGCAC
>JAFWQM010000142.1 GCA_017509065.1 Clostridia bacterium | reverse complement strand
TCGCTGTTGTCAGACACATCGTTCTAAATGTGCTCAAAAATATGGATGATAAGCTATCTGTCGCCAGAAGAAGAAGACGCTGTGCCTATGATGATGCTTATCTCGAAAAAGTCATACTCTCTATTCATGCGTGAGCCGTGTTACACAGTAAAAAGAACCTTGCAAAAAACGATGTCATAGGAGTATAATTGAAACTGGTTTATTATGATTTTGAGCCGGTGAATAAGGAGGAAACGATGATTCGTCAGTTCACCGTGGTTGGGACTGACAAGTACGGTGAAAAGGGGACAGCTTACGTTGATTGACTTTCACGCCCACATTCTGCCGGGGATGGACGACGGCAGCCGGGACATCGCCATGACGGAAGCCTTGCTCCGGGAAGAAAAACGGCAGGGAGTGGAACTGATTGCCGCCACGCCCCACTTTTACGCGGACCGGATGAACATCGGCGGCTTTTTGGAACGGCGCGCGGAAGCGCTGGAAAAGACATGGCAGTTGATTCGACAGGCATCCTCACCGCTCCCTCAAGTGATCGCAGGGGCCGAAGTGTATTACTTTCCCGGCATGGGAAGCGCCCGTGAAATCACCCGGCTGAGCGTGGGTGAAACAAAAACGCTCCTGGTTGAACTGCCCTTCACGCAGTGGAACGAACAGACGCTCCGGGACGTGGAAGCGCTGATCCGGCGGCAGAAACTGAACATCGTGCTGGCCCACGTGGAGCGGTATATTGGTTTTCAGAAAGATAAGCGCGTCTGGAACCGGATGCTTTCCCTGCCCCTGACGCCCCAGATCAACGCGGGGAGTTTCATCCGATCCAACGGATTCTTTCACCCGGACAGAAAGCGGAAATTCTGCCTGAACTTCCTCAAAGAACACCCGCGCACGATCGTGGGCAGCGACTGTCACGACATGGAAAGTCGAGCCCCGAACATTGCGGCGGCTATGAAAACAATCTCGGATTCGCTCGGCGCGAAAGCCCTGACCTGCATCGATGTCTCCGTCCGGGACGCGCTGGGCCTGGTGGAGTCATAACGATATGCAAACAGGAAACAGAAAAAAGATGCTGGCCGCCGCCGTGGCGCTTACGCTGCTGCTGGCCGCGGTCTTCGGCGGCGCGGCGGCGCTGGAGGGGATACTGCAACGCAAACAGGAACAGACGCTGCGGCAGGAAGCGGAAACGCTGAAAGCCAGCAAATGGACGGAGCAGAACACTGTGACGCTGGACGGCCGGCAGTACGGCTTCGACCACCGCATCGAAACCTATCTGTTCATCGGCACGGACAACGGCGGCAGCAGCGACCCGGACGATTACCGGGGCGGCATGGCGGATTTCCTGCTGCTGGCGGTGCTCGACCACACGGAGAACACCATCGCCTTCCTTCAAATCGACAGGAACACGGTGGCAGCCGTGCGGGAGCTGGACAGGGAAGGCAATGAAATCACCAGGCGGAAGCTGCAAATCTGCACGGCGCATTGGTACGGAAGAAACCCGCAGATGGCCGCGGAAAATACGGTGTACGCCGTGCGGCAATACCTGGGAGGATTGGCAGAAATCGACGGCTATTTTGTGATGAACATGGAGGACGTGGGCAGACTGAATCACGCCGTAGGCGGCGTTGAGGTGACGGTCTTGGATGCGCTGGACAATGACAGCCCCGCTCTGCGCCAAGGTGAAACTCTGACCCTTACCGACGAGCAGGCGGCGTATTTCCTCCGTGTCCGCAGGTCTGTGGGCAGCGGCACGAACGCGGAGCGCATGGCCCGCCAGCGGCAGTATATGAGTTCCTTCTTTCAAAAGGTAAAGGAAAAGACCAATGAAAACCTGACTTTCGGCCTGGAGCTGTGGGACATGCTCCACGGCGCGGCGATTTCCGACATGAACGGCAACGCCTTTTCCCGCATCGCCCAAAAGCTGCTCAAGGGCACGGATAAAGGGTTGCTGACCATCCCGGGCGAAACGGTGCTGGGCTTTACGCTGAGCGACGGACAGCTTCACGAAGAATTTTACGCCGGGGACAGCGCTGTGCGGGAAATGATGACCGATCTGTTCTCGCTGACGCTGATCGAGGACGGACAGAAAACCAAGGACGGGGATGATACGTAAGCATGGAAGATAAAAAACCTACGAGGACGCAGGCAAGGAAGCCGGCGGGGCGCAGGGACGATTACATCGACCTGATGGATTTGTTCGGCTTTTATATGAGCCGGCTGCCCCTGCTGATTGCCGCCGTGCTGACCGGAGCGGTGATTGCCGGGCTGTTCACCTATTTCATGATCCCGAACAAATTCACCGCCACGTCGCGGATGTACATGGTATCGGCTTCCAGCGATTCGGTGGTGAACCTGGCCGACCTGAACATCGGCACCTCCCTGTCCAGCGACTATGTGGAGCTGATGCAGACCCGCCCCATCGTGGAGGATGTGATCGATCAGCTGGGCTTGGATTATTCTTATGAAGAGCTGCTGGGAATGCTGAGCCTCAGCGTGGTGAACAACACCCGTATCGTGAAGATTTCTGTCACAAGCACTGACCCCAAAGAAGCAATGGACATCGCCAACCAGATGGCAAAAACCTCCAAGGTGGAGCTGCCCAAGGTGATGGAAGCCCCTACCCCGACCATCGCGGAAATGGCGGTGCTGCCCACGCGGCGCAGCTCACCCTCCCTGACAAAAAATGTGATGCTGGGTTCGGTTTCCCTGCTGATACTCACCCTGGTCCCCCTCACCGTCGTTTACCGCATGGATGACACGGTCAAGACCTCCGAGGATCTGGAAAAAGCCTTTGGCATCATGCCCCTGTCCGTCATTCCCGAGGGCAGAATCGAAGGCCTGAAAAAAACGCATGACGGCAAGGACGATGCTGACCGGCCCGAGCCGCGGGAGCTATTCAGAAACAGGAAGCGCGTGCGCGGAGGGGAGGCGCGGGATTGAACACGAAAGCGATCTTCGGGGTGAATCCTCAGCTGCCCTACGTCATGGAAGAAGCGCTCAACCGCCTGCGCATCAACGTGAGCTTTTTCGGCAGCGAGATCAGAAAAATCATGATCGTCAGCTCCGAGCCCAACGAAGGCAAAAGCCTGATCGCCATGCACCTGTGGCAGCAGATGACCCAGGCTCATGAAAAGTCCATCCTGGTGGATGCGGACATGCGCAAATCCGTTCTGGTGCAGAATTACAAAATTACACGGGAGGACGGGAAGGAACTGTGGGGCCTGACCCACTACCTGTCCGACAACAAGGAAATCGAGGACTGCGTGCTGACCACGGATTGTGAGTACGGCGACCTGCTGCCCAACGTGAAAAACGTGGTGAACCCCTCTTTGCTGCTGGAAAGCAGCCGGTTCAGCGCGCTGCTGGATCTGCTTGCGGACAAATACCGCTATGTGTTTCTGGACACGCCGCCCCTGTGCCTGGTGTCGGACGGGGAACGCATTGGCCATCTGTGCGACGGGGCCATCCTGGTGGTGCGCGGCGGGGTGACGCCAAAGAGCGTGATCCGCAATTCCATCGCACAGCTTGAGCGGGCCGGATGCCCGCTGCTCGGCATCGTGCTGAACCGGGTCGGTGCGGGCGGCGGAAAATATTACGGGAAATACTATGGTAAGTACTACGGGAAATATTATGGGAAATATTACAGCAAGTATTATGACGGCGGCAAAAACCGTGACAGTCCCTATTATAGGGCGAAATAGCAGCCGCCTTTATCCTGCGAACGCATCAGGCGGAAAAGCGGAAGAAAAGAGGTCATTATTGCTCGCCCAATTGAATCGTGAATTCAGATGCGGGATGAGAAATCGTTCCAGACAAGGAACGAAACCGCAGGAATACTGGGGCCGAAGCGCTCGAAAAACAATCCGGTGGATTGTTTTTAGCGGAGGCCGGGCGG
>JAFWQM010000022.1 GCA_017509065.1 Clostridia bacterium | reverse complement strand
ATCTGCGGGCGATAAATCGGTCCATCCTGCGTCACTCAACCTTGAAATACCTCCAGTATTCCTGCGGTTTCGTTCCTTGTCTGGAACGATTTCTCATCCCGCATCTGAATTCACGATTCAATTGGGCGAGCAATAAGTAAAAAATAAACCAGCCAAAAGCCTTCCCCTTGAGGGGAAGGTGTCCTGCGCGGAACCAACTTGGAGAGAGTGACCTGGAAAATTCGCGCAGGACGAATGAGGTGATGAAGCGAATCGACTGGGAAGTAACTTGGTTTATGCCCAGCTTATCACCTCATCAGTCAGGCGCGAATTGGCTTGCATTCTCTCCCTACCTTGGTTCCGCGCCTGACAGCTTCCCCTCAAGGGGAAGCCTTTTGGCAGCTTTTCCTTGTCATATCATTTTGTTATCGTTACACAGATATAATAAGAGGCAAAAAAAGAAAAACATACAGCAGGAGGAATGATTATCATGGACATCCGTCAGACCACCATCAACAACATCCGCACCCTGGCCGCCGACACCGTGCAGAAAGCCAAGAGCGGGCATCCCGGCGCGCCGATGGGCATGGCCCCTATGGCTTATGCCGTGTGGATGAACCAGATGAAGCACAACCCCAAGGACCCCAACTGGCCGGACCGTGACCGGTTCGTCCTGTCCAGCGGCCACGCCAGCAGCCTGATTTACTGCCTGCTGCACCTGACCGGCTACGGCCTGACCCTGGACGACATGAAGCAGTTCCGTCAGTGGGGCAGCAAGACCCCCGGCCATCCCGAGTACCGCCACACCGTGGGCGTGGAAACCACCACCGGCCCCCTGGGCCAGGGCGTGGCCAACGCCGTGGGCTTTGCCATCGCGGAAACCATGCTGGCCGCCCACTTCAACCGCCCCAACTTCCCCGTGGTGGATCACCGCGTGTACGCCTTCTGCGGCGACGGCTGCATGATGGAGGGCATCGCCAGCGAAGCCTGCTCCCTGGCCGGCACCTTAAAGCTTGGCAAGCTGACCCTGCTGTACGACGACAACGAAATCTCCATCGAGGGAAATACCGACATCGCTTTCCGCGAGAACGTGCCCGCCCGCTTTGAAGCCTACGGCTGGCAAGTGATCCGCCTGAAGGACGGCAACGACGTGGACGCCATCATCACCGCCATCGAGGAAGGCAAGAAGGACGAACGGCCCACCCTAATCGTGTGCCCCACCAAGATCGGCTTCGGCTGCCCCGCCAAGGAAGGCAAGTCCTCCGCTCACGGCGAGCCTCTGGGCCCGGAAAACGTGGCGGAAACCAAGAAGAACCTGGGGATGCCCGCGGACGATTTCTGCGTCCTGCCCGAAGTGTACGACCACGTGCACGCCCAGATGGAAAAGAACGAAAAGGCCGAAGCGGAATGGAACGAGCTGTTCGTCAACTACTGCAAGGCCTATCCCGAGCTGGCCGAGGAATGGGAAGCCTGGCACAGCGCCGAGCTGCCCGACGAAGTGGCGCTGAACGACGCGCTGTGGCAGTGGGGCGACAAGATGGCCACCCGCGCCACCTCCGGCGAAATGATCAACCGCCTGGCCAAGCTGCTCCCCAACCTGGTGGGCGGCAGCGCCGACCTGGCCCCCTCCAACAAGACCTACATCAAGGACGGCGGCGACTACTCCGCCGAGAACCGGGCGGGCCGCAACCTGCACTTCGGCGTCCGCGAACACGCCATGGCGGCCATCTGCAACGCCATCGCCCTGCACGGCGGCCTGCGCGTCTTCTGCGGCACCTTCTTCGTGTTCAGCGATTACATGAAGCACGCCATGCGCATGAGCGCCATCATGAAGCTGCCCGTCACCTTCGTGCTGACCCACGACTCCATCGGCGTGGGCGAGGACGGCGCCACCCACGAGCCCATCGAGCAGCTGGCCGGCCTGCGCGCCATCCCCGATATGCAGGTGTTCCGCCCCGCCGACGGCAAGGAAACCACCGCCGCCTGGCTTACCGCCCTGACGAGCGGCCTGCCCACCTGCCTGGTGCTGACCCGCCAGAACCTGCCCCAGTACGAAAACAGCGGCTGCGAAGCCATGAAGGGCGGCTACGTCCTGGCCGACTCCGACAAGGAAACCCCCGACGTGCTGCTGATGGCCAGCGGCTCCGAGGTGGAGCAGATGATGGGCGCGAAGGAAGCCCTGAAACAGGACGGCATCGACGCCCGCGTGATCTCGATGCCCTGCATGGAAATCTTCCTGCGCCAGCCCAAGGAATATCAGGACAAGATCATCCCGCCCTGCGTCCGCGCCCGCGTCGCCATGGAAGCCGGCGTCACCATGCCCTGGTACCGCTTCACCGGCCTGGACGGAAAGGTCATCGGCATCGACCACTACGGCGCTTCCGCCCCCTACGCCGTCCTGTTCAAGGAATTCGGCTTCACCGTGGAGAACGCTGTGAAGGCTGCGAAGGAAGTTGTAGGGAAATAAAAAAATACACAAATAGCTTGAGGGTTATTCCTCAAGCTATTTGTGTCAGACCGTAGACAAAATGGCCCCAACGCTTGAACGTCGAGACCACTTTGTCTACGGTCTGCAGCTTCCCCTCAAGGGGAAGCCTTTTGGCTGTATCCTTTTTACCTGACACGAAAATTTTAAACTTTTGATTTAGAGTGTTCATACATTCAGGAACAAATACTCTAAGGAGATACTATGATCGAAAAAGCGGAAGCAGCAGATTGCCGGGAAGCGGCGAAGATGGCCGCGGAGATGTGGACGGACCATGATCCCGGCGAATTGGCGGAAGAATTTGAAACACTGGCTCAGGACCCGGAAGCGGTTCTGTTCCTGTACCGTGAAGGGGAAAAGGCCGTGGGCTTTGCCCAGTGTCAGCTGCGCCATGATTACGTGGAGGGCACGGACAGCAGGTGGGGTATCTGGAGGGCGTCTATGTGCGTCCCGGCTTCCGGCGGCGCGGCATTGCCAAAGCGCTGCTGACCGCCTGCGAGCAGTGGGCGCGGGAAAAAGGCTGCCGGGAGTTTGCCAGCGACTGTGAACTCAGCAACGATCAGAGCCTTTCTTTCCACCTGCGCAGCGGCTTCCGGGAAGCAAACCGGATCATCTGCTTTGTCAAGGCACTATAAAGTTCGTAAAATTTTACGAACAATATTGCGCAACATATTAAATATGCGTATAATGATGGAAGGAAGGGAGTGATTCCATGACAACCATCAATCCTGTTTCTGACCTGCGGAATTACAACACTGTGCTGGAAAAGGTAAAGGCCGGTTCGCCTGTGTATCTGACGGTGAACGGCCGGGGCAGGTATGCCATCCGTGACATTGCGGACGAGGAAGAAATAGAAAAGACGAAAGCGATGCTGCGCCTGATGTGCGAGCTGAACGAAGGACGCCGTTCCGGGGAAGAGGAAGGATACGTTTCTGCGGATGAGGTGCGCGCGTACTTCCGGAATAAACGCCTATGAGATACATTCTCCAGTATTCCAAAAGAGCGGTTCAGGATCTTGACCGGGTGTTTGCCGAAGTCCTGGAGGCTTCACAGGATTGGGAAACAGCACAAAACTATCTGGATGACCTGTTGGAGAAAGTGGAAAAGAAGGCTGATTATCCCCGTTCGGCGTCACCGCTCTATTATGAGGATTTGTTTACCGGTTATTATTTCATTGTCTTTAAGGCTTATCTGGTGTTTTACCGGCTGGAAAAGGACAGAATGCTGATTGACCGTGTGCTGTATCGCAGGAGTGATTATATGCGCACGCTGTTTGACGCCTTCGATACTGAATAAACAATGAAAAACCATGGACGCGGCTGACCGATCCCAAAACAGGTCTTTCCCCGAAAAGTACAGTGAAAAGACACTTTTCCCCCTTGCCCTGTTCTTCGTTTTTCCTTATAATATGGGATAACCGATTTCACCGGGGAGATTTTTGTTTCCCCGTTGATAGTTTGCAAGGAGGAATTTTGTTATGAAGAAATTGGTAGCTCTCATGATGGCGCTCGTCATGCTGCTGAGCGTCGCGTCCGCCGTGGCGGATGAAGTAATTACCCTGAGAATCGCCCATATCGGCCCCACCACCGGTGCGGCGGCCCTGTACGGCCTGGCCACCCAGCACGGCGCTGAAGTCGCTGTGGAAGAAGTGAACGCCGCGGGCGGCAAGTACCGGATCGAACTGATCAACGAAGACGACGAACACAACGTGGAAAAGGTCATCAATGCCTACAACGCCGCTTTGGACGCCGGCGCGCAGATGATCCTGGGCTCCACCACCTCCAAGCCCTGCGAAGCCGCGGGCGCTCAGGGCTATGTGGACCGCGTGTTCTTCCTGACCCCCTCCGCCTCCTCCACCGCCGTCATCGAGGATAAGGACAACGTGTTCCAGATCTGCTTCACCGACCCCAACCAGGGCAAGGCCTCCGCACAGTACATGGCTGAACACAAGCTGGGCACCAAGATCGCCGTGATCTACAATAACGCCGACGTGTACTCCACCGGTATCCGCGACACGTTCGTCGCTACCGCCGCTGAACTGGGCCTGGAAATCGTTTCCGAAACCACCTTCACCGATGAAACCACCGACTTCACCGTCCAGGTGGCCGACGCCCAGAACGCCGGCGCGGAAATCGTGTTCCTGCCCATCTATTACACCCCCGCTTCCCAGATCCTCAAGACCGCCGCTGACAAAGCGTACAAGCCCATCTTCTTCGGCGTGGACGGCATGGACGGCATCCTGAGCCTGGAAGGCTTCGACACCTCCCTGGCCGAGGGCGTCATGCTGCTGACCCCCTTCGTGGCGACTTCCGCCGATGAAAAAGTGGTCAACTTCGTCGCCAAGTATCAGGCCGCTTTCAACGAGATCCCGATCCAGTTCGCCGCCGACGCTTACGACGGCATCTACATCCTCATCGCCGCCGCCGAAAAGGCCGGCATCACCAGCGATATGAGCGCTGAGGAAGTCTGCGACCTGATGATCGCCGCCATGCAGGAAATCACCGTGGAAGGCATCACCGGTTCCATGACCTGGGACGCCTCCGGTGCGGTTACCAAGACCCCCATGGCCGCCACCATCGTCAACGGCGAATACGTGTTTGAATAATCCGCGCATTTTCGCTGCTTCGTAAAACATAAAAAGCGGGCTGGCTCCTGAAAAAGGGGCCAGTCCCGCGTTTTCGTTTATTTCCACAAACAGGGGAGATCGGCATGATATTTCTCGACAACCTGATTAACGGGCTCAGCCTGGGCAGCATTTACGCCATTATCGCCCTGGGCTACACGATGGTGTACGGCATCGCCAAGATGCTGAACTTCGCCCATGGCGACATCATCATGGTCGGCGCGTACATCGCGTTCTGCGGCTTGCAGTATTGGGGCCTGCCGCCGGTGCTGGCAATTCTCGTTGCCATGGCGGTATGCACCGTTTTAGGCATCACCATTGAGGGCCTGGCTTACCGTCCGCTGCGTCAGGCGGCGAGCCTGGCGGTGCTGATCACCGCCATCGGCATGAGCTATCTGCTGCAGAATACCGCGCTGATGATTTGGGGGGCGAATCCCAAGTTCTTTCCGCCCACGTTCATCAACAGCTCCATCCTGCATATCGGAGGGCTGAGCATTGCCAGCGCCACGATCTACACCATCCTGGCGAATGTGGTCATCATGATCGTGCTGACGCTGTTCACCGCCAAGACCAAGATGGGCAAGGCCATGCGCTGCGTGAGCGAAGACCGCGGCGCGGCGGAGCTGATGGGCATCAACGTGAACCGCACGATCTCCGTGACGTTCGCTATCGGTTCCGCGCTGGCGGCTATCGCGGGCGTGCTGCTGTGCTCCTCCTACCCGACTTTGCAGCCCACCACCGGCTCCATGCCGGGCATCAAGGCGTTCACGGCGGCTGTGTTCGGCGGCATCGGCTCCATTCCCGGGGCCATGCTGGGCGGCGTGCTGCTGGGGGTCATCGAGATTTTCGGCAAAGCGTATATCTCCACCGAACTTGGGGATGCCATTGTGTTCGCCGTGCTGATCGTGGTGCTGCTGGTGAAGCCCTCCGGATTGCTCGGCAAGCCGGTCAGAGAGAAGGTGTGACGGCATGAAAATGACGAAAGCCAAGCGCAACAAGCTCATTTACAATATCGTCACCTTCGCGCTGGTGATCGGGGCGTTCCTGATCCTCCAGTCCATGATCGCCAACAAGACCATCACCCGGTCGCTCAAAGGCCAGCTGGTGCCTATCTGCTGCTGGATCGTGATGGCGGTGTCCCTGAACCTCGTCATCGGCATTTCGGGCGAACTGTCCCTGGGCCACGCGGGGTTCATGAGCGTGGGAGCCTACACCGGCGCGGTCATCAGCGGCCTGCTCATCAACGTGTATGACATTCAGGACGCCACGCTGCGGCTGGTGGTCGCCATTATCGCGGGCGGCCTGCTGTCCGGCGTCGTCGGCGCGCTGATTGGCATTCCCGTGCTGCGTCTCCGGGGCGACTACCTGGCCATCGTGACCCTGGCGTTTGGCGAGATCATCCGCAACCTGGTGAACGTGCTGTATATCGCCACAGGTGACGGGCGGCTGTACGCCTCCTTCCTGAACAAGAAGCTGCCCGAGGGCGTGACCATGCTGGTGGACGGCGCGAAAGGCGCGGTGAAAATCAAGCCCATTTCCACCTTTACCGTCGGATTTATCCTGGTGTTGATCACGCTGGTGGTGGTGCTGAACCTGGTCAACTCCCGTGCGGGGCGGGCCATCAAGGCCTGCCGCGACAACCGCATTGCCGCGGAATCCATGGGCGTGAACGTGACCAAGTACAAGATGATGGCCTTCGTCACCGCTGCGGTGCTGGCGGGCATGGCAGGCGCGCTGTACGGGCTGAACTCCTCCACGGTGGTGCCTACGCAGTTCACCTTCAACCAGTCCATTAACGTGCTGGTGTTCGTGGTGCTGGGCGGCCTTGGCAACGTGCTTGGCAGCGTGATTTCCGCTACCTTGCTTACCGTGTTGCCCGAAGTGCTCCGCGCGTTCGCGGATTACCGGATGCTGGTATATGCCGTGGTGCTGATCCTGGTGATGATCTTCACCAACAACCCCACCATTCTTTCTATCATGAAGCGGCTGATCGCGCCCTTCAAGCGGAGGGAAAGCACGGGAGGTGACGTGCTATGAGCCAGAAGAAGCATTCTGCCACCAAAATGGTGCCCGTGCCGACCAACAGTATCGTGCCCGAGCGCGATATCAACGAGATTCCCGTATTGGAAACCCGGCACCTGGGCATTGAATTCGGCGGCTTGAAAGCCGTGGACGACTTCAACCTCACCATCGGCAAGACCGAAATCGCCGGCCTGATCGGCCCCAACGGCGCGGGCAAGACGACGGTGTTCAATCTGATCACGAAGGTGTACGAGCCGACCAGCGGCGCGACCCTCGTGAACGGCCGCGACCTGCACGGCCTCGGCATCGCGCAGGCGTCCAAGCTGGGCATCGCCCGCACGTTCCAGAACATCCGCCTGTTTGGCAACATGACGGTCGAAGAAAACGTGCGCATCGGCCTGCACAACAACATCAAATACGACATGTTCAGCGGCATCCTGCGCCTGCCACGGTACTGGATTCAGGAGAACCGGCAGCACGAAAAAGCGCTGGAGCTGCTGCACATTTTCGACATGGAAAAGCTGGCTGACGAGCGGGCCGGCAGCCTTCCCTACGGCGTCCAGCGCCGCCTGGAAATCGTCCGCGCCCTGGCCACCAACCCAAAGCTTTTGCTGCTGGACGAACCGGCGGCAGGCATGAATCCGAGAGAAACCGAAGAACTGATGGAGAACATCGCCCGGATCCGCGATATGTTCCAGATCGCCATCCTGCTCATCGAGCATGACATGAACCTGGTCATGGGCGTCTGTGAGGGCATCTGCGTGCTGAACTTCGGCCGTATCATCGCCAAGGGCACCGCCAGCGAGATTCAGCAGAACCCAGTGGTCATCGAAGCGTATCTCGGCAAAAAGAAGGAGGGACAGGCATGAGCGAAACCCAGCAATCCCCCCTCCTGCGGGTCAACGACCTGCACGTGTATTACGGGGCCATTCACGCCATCAAGGGCATTTCCCTGGAAGTTTACGAAAAAGAAATCGTCACCCTCATCGGCGCGAACGGCGCGGGCAAATCCACCACGCTGAACACCATCGCCGGGCTGCTCAAACCCAGGCAGGGCACGGTGGAGCTGCACGGGCAGGTGCTGAACGGCCTGGGCGCGAGCAAGATCGTGCCCAAGGGCCTGAGCCTCTGCCCCGAGGGACGGCGGATTTTCCAGCAGATGACCGTGAAGGAAAACCTGGAAATGGGCGCGTACAGCCGCGACCCCGCCGAAATCCCCGCGTCCCTGGATGAAATGTTCCAGCGCTTCCCGCGCCTCAAGGAACGCGAGCGCCAGATCGCGGGTACGCTCTCCGGCGGCGAACAGCAGATGCTTGCCATGGCCCGGGCACTCATGTCCAGGCCCAGCCTCTTGATGCTGGACGAGCCCTCCATGGGCCTGGCCCCCATATTGGTGGAACAGATTTTTGATATCATCTCCGAGCTGCACGAATCCGGCGTCACCATCCTGCTGGTCGAGCAGAACGCGCAGATGGCCCTGACCGTCGCCAACCGCGCTTACGTGATGGAAACCGGCGTCATCACCATGCAGGGCTTCGCGCGCGAACTGCTGCATAATGACGCCGTCCAGAAAGCGTATTTGGGTTCATAATCCTGTTTGGAATATTTTACCTTCCCTCCCCGGGAAGGTTTTGGTTTATGTTTCCATAAAGTGAAGGAGGGAAAAGCATTGCGCATTTTTGTCTGCATCAAGCAGGTGCCAGCTACGAACAAGGTGCAGGTGGACGAAAAAACGGGCGTGCTGAAGCGCAGCGGCGTACAGAGCAAAATGAACCCCTACGACCTGTACGCCCTGGAAACCGCGCTGCGCCTGCGGGAGCGGCACGGCGGCACCGTGACGGTGGGCACCATGGGCCCGCCCCAGGCCCAGGCGATCATCCGGGAAGCGTACATGATGGGCGCGGACGAGGGCTATGTGTTTTCCGACCGACGGCTTGGCGGCGCGGACGTGCTGGCTACCAGCTATACGCTCTCCCAGGCCATTCGCAGCGTAGGTGACTTTGACCTGATCCTCTGCGGCCGCCAGACCACAGACGGCGATACCGCGCAGGTAGGCCCTGCCATCGCAGAACACCTCGCCATCCCACATGCGGCGTGGGTGTCCAGGCTGACGGTCAGCGGCGACGGCGTGGACGCGGAACAGCAATTGCAGGACGTGGTGGAAACGGTGCACATCCCCTTTCCCTGTCTCATCACCGTGGAGCAGGATATCTATATGCCCCGCCTGCCCTCGCTGAAAACGGCGCGGCAGGTGAAGGACAGGCCGATTCACATGCAGGGACTGGATTCCTTCCTGGACACGGACGAAAACCACTACGGTCTGTCGGGCAGCCCCACGCAGGTGGAGCGCATTTTCCCGCCGGAAAACGACGTGGAGCACGAGGTCTGGACGGGCGGCGACTGCGCGCAGAAGCTCCACGAACAATTAAAGAAGTGGAAATTCATCTGAAAGGAGGTTCGCGGTCATGGCAAAAATCGCGATATTGGAACGTAAGTGCACCGGCTGCGGCCTCTGCGCAAAGCACTGTCCCTTCGGGGCCATCGACATGAAGGAGGGAAAGCCCGAGCTGAACGCCGCCTGCAAGGTGTGCGGCATCTGCGTGAAGAGCTGCCCCGAAAAGGCCATCGTCAAGCTGGAAACCAAGGTAGACCAGGTGGACAAATCCCAGTGGAAGGACATTCTCGTATTTGCCGAAGCCCACGGCGGGCGGCTGCATCCCGTGTCACTGGAGCTGATCGGCAAGGCAAAGGAGCTGGCCGGGCCGGTGGGCTTTTCCGTCAAGGCCGTGCTGGTTGGCAGCGGGGTTGCCGCCTTCGCGGAGGAACTGCGCCATTACGGCGTCAGCGAAATCGCCGTATACGACGACCCGGCGCTGTCCTATTTCCGTGCGGACGCCTACGCGGCCTGCGTGGAAGATTATATCAAATATGCCCATCCCTCGGTGGTGCTGGTAGGCGCAACGTCTCTGGGCCGCTCCCTGGCCCCGCGTTTAGCCACCCGCTTCCATACCGGCCTGACCGCTGACTGCACGAAGCTGGAGCTGCGGGAGAACACCGACCTGGTGCAGATTCGCCCCGCGTTCGGCGGCAATATCATGGCCCAGATCATCACCACCAACACCCGGCCCCAGTTCGCTACCGTGCGCTACAAGGTCATGAACACGCCGGTTCGCGGCGACGAGGCGGCGGGCAATATCCTGACCCGAAAAATCCCCAAAGCTGTTTCGGAATCCAAAGTCACCTGCGTCAGCGTGACCCCGGTTCCGCCGAAGAAAAGCATCTCCGACGCGGAGATTTTGGTGGTCGGCGGGCGCGGTCTGCAAAAGGAAGCCGATCTGGAGATGGTGAAGGAGCTGGCCGCGCTGCTGGGCGGTGACTGGGCTACCTCCCGCCCCTTAGTGGAAAAGGGCTGGGCGACAAACGACCGGCAGATCGGCCTGAGCGGGCGCACGGTGCGGCCCCGGCTCATCATCACCTGCGGCGTCAGCGGCGCGATTCAGTTCACCGCCTGCATGAACGGCAGCGACCACATCGTGGCCATCAACACCGACGAGAACGCACCGATCTTCCAGGTGGCGCACGTCGCCATCGTGGGCGACCTGTATGAAATCGTCCCGGCGCTCATCCGGCAGCTAAAGGAGGAACAGGCATGAACACGTTCAATCCCGTCACGGAAAGTGACCTTGAATATTTCCGTTCCCTCCTGCCGGGCCGGGTGTTCAGCGGGGCGGACATTTCCACCGACTACGACCATGACGAAATGACCGAGTACGGCCACTTCCTGCCCGAAGCCGTCTTGCAGGCGCTGACTGCCGAGGAAATCTGCGCGGTGCTGAAATACTGCAACGAGCGCCGCATTCCCGTCACGCCTCGCGGCGCGGGCACGGGCCTGTGCGGCGGCTGCGTGGCCATCCATGGCGGCGTGGTGCTGAGCACGGAAAAGATGAAAAAGGTGCTGGAGGTGGACACCCGGAACATGACCGCCGCGGTGGAGCCCGGTGTGCTACTGATGGAATTTCCCAAAGCGCTGGAGGGCACCGGCCTTTTCTATCCCCCCGATCCCGGCGAAAAAACCGCCACTATGGGCGGCAACGCCATGACCAACGCGGGCGGGATGCGCGCCGTTCGCTACGGCGTCACGCGGGACTATGTTCTGGGTATGGAAGTGGCGCTTGCCGACGGCAGCCTGATTGAGCTTGGCGGCAAAACGGTCAAGACCTCCTCGGGTTACAGCCTGATCGACCTGATGATCGGCAGCGAGGGCACGCTGGGTTTCCTGACCAAGCTGACGGTAAAGCTGATCCCCGAGCCGAAGGTGAACCTGTCGCTGCTCATGCCCTTTGACGATCTGGACGCCTGCATCGGCGCGGTGCCCCAGGTATTGTCCTGCGGTTGTGATCCCACGGCGGTGGAATTCATGGAACGGGAGGTCATCTCCTGCGCGGAAACGTATCTCGGCAAGCAGTTCCCCGACACCAGCGCGGACGCCTACCTGCTGGTGCGTTTGGACGGCCCCAGCGCCGACGCGCTCCAGCCCGCCATCGACACCCTGACCGACCTGGCCCTGACTATCGGAGCCCGGGACGTGCTGCTGGCCGACACGGATGAGCGGAAGGAAAGCATCTGGAATGCCCGCGGTGCGTTCCTGGAGGCCATCAAGGGCTCGACCTCCACCATGGACGAGTGCGATGTGGTGGTGCCGCGCGACGTGATCCCGGCCTTTGTACGCCGGATGGTGGAGATTGGCAAGGAAGCGCAGGTGCGCATCCGCTCCTTCGGCCACGCCGGAGACGGCAACCTGCATATCTACGTCTGCCGCGACGACCTGCCCGAAGCGGAATGGAAGGAAAAGGTCGCGTCCGTGATGAATCAGCTGTACGATACTGCCCGTGAAATGCGCGGCGAGGTCAGCGGCGAGCACGGCATCGGCCACGCGAAAAAAGCCTTCCTCCGGGAAAGCGTCGGAGAAAGGCAAATGCAGTTGATGCGCGGCATCAAGGCCGCTTTTGACCCAAACGGGATTCTGAATCCGGGTAAAGTCGTCGAATAATGATGTGCAACAAAAAAGCCTGCGCAATCCTTTGTATTCGCGCAGGTTTTCTTTCCTTAATTATGGCTTTCTTGGAAGGGGGTCTGGGGGAAACCATTCTTTGGCCTCCAAAGAATGGTTTCCCCCAGAAAACTTTCCCTTTTTTAGAATTTCAGTTTTCCGCCCTTCACGCCTTTGGCACCGCCAAGCTGCACGCCGGAGAGGATGTCGGAATGGAAGGCGAAAGAATTGCGCTCCTTTTCCTGATAGGCTTTCATGGCGCAGTCCACCATCTGGTCGATCAGTTTGCTGTAGGGCAGGCCGGTTTCCTGCCAGAGGTAATAGGCCAGAGAGCCGGGAATGGTGTTGATCTCGGTGATGTAGTAATTGTCGCTGTGGCGGTCCAGCATGTAGTCGATGCGCACAACGCCCTTGCAGTCCATGGCGTCAAAGATTCGCAGGGACAAATCCTGCAATGTCTTGGTCAGTTCCTCGCCGATGGGCGCGGGCACGATGCGCTTGAGGCTGGCCATGCCCTTGCTGCCGCCGCTGCCCGCCAGGTACTTTTCTGAAAAGTCAAGGAACGAGGAGCCTGTGTTCGGCATTTCCAGCACAGAAGCTTTGCGCTCCCCGTCGAAGCCCAGCACGGAGCAGTTCACTTCAATGGGCTGATCCAGACCCTGCTCGACGAGCACCCGGCGGTCATAGGAGAAAGCCAGTTCCAGGGCGTCTTTCAGCGACGTCCGGTCATCCGCGCGGCTCACACCGATGGAGGAACCAAGGCACGCGGGCTTTACGAACACGGGATAGGGCAGCGCCGTTTCCACCTTCTCCATGGCCTTGTCCGCGTCCCGCTCAAACTCCGCGCGGGTCAGGGCGCAGTCCGGCAGGATGGGGAAGCCGCAGCCCCTGAAGAAGCGCTTCATAGTGATTTTGTCCATGCCCACGGCGGAACCGGTCACGCCGGTGGAGGCATAGGGCAGGCCCGCCAGTTCCAGCACGCCCTGGAGGGAACCGTCCTCGCCGTGCAAGCCGTGCATCACGGGAATCACGCAGTCCAGCCGAGCGACGGTTTCTTCCTTGCCGCCGCCGAATAACCCCTTGGCAGGCTCGTAATGCAGCAGCGCCCCGGAACCGGCGGTCAGGTCAAGATGGACAGGAACGATGCCCTTTTTGTAGGGGTCAAACGGCGTGTAGGTCTTGATGTCCAGCAGCGGCGCGCCGGTGAACCATTCGCCTTTCTGGCTGATGTACACCGGAATCACGTCGTACTTTTCCCGGTTCACGTTCCGCATCAATTGCACGGCGCTGATAATGGCCACCTCGTGCTCGCACGTCCGGCTGCCGAAAATCACGCCCAACTGGATTTTATTCATAATACTCCGCCTTTCCGGAAAAGACGCCGACGAAAATGTCAAAACCGGCGCTTTCGCTTTCCTGTTGGAATCAATACGCCGCTTGCTGGGGCGGGTCAATCAGGAATTGCGTATCCATCCAATTCAGCCTTTCTTTTATCCAGGCCAATACCTTGTTGGCGTCGCGCACGCCACTTTTTTTGTACTGTCTAAAATCATTTTCATAGGTTTCCAGAATGCTGATTTCCTTTTCGAGGCACGCGCTGATCGCGTGACCGTCGGCAAGCTCCGTCCATTTTTGCTTCACCAGATCCCGGAACCAGTCCTGCTTAATCAGCACAATAAACCAGGGGTTGGCGCGGTCTTTGTATTTTTCAACGAAGCTTTCCTCACAGAAAGCTCCGGCCCAGTACCGGTCGGTTCTGCCTTCGCACGTCCAATTAAAGTCCCATGGGGAGGTGAACTGCAGTTTGGGGCAGGCGCTGTTTTCCGCGAAATCCACGCACATGTAGAAGCTGCCTTCGCCCACATCGTAGTCATGCATGATCTCATAAAGCAGATACATGTTCACGACCGAGTCGATATCCAGCACCGCTTCCACGGTGTCCTGAGCGTTATCAAAGGAAGAAGGGGCAAGATTAAATTCGCCGTCGAGCGACAAAAACTGGCTTTGTTCACACGCCTGATATACGATTTCAAACACATTGACCGTATACTGCTTGATAAAATCAATCTGTCCCTGCGTGTAAACGTCGCTTTTGATCGTATACGCCGTTTTGACAAACGCTGCGGTATCGCCTTCGATATCCGTAACCTCGTGCTTCCCGTAGTCCACGATAAAAGAATTGGGATACTCCGGATTATTGTCGATCATCATGTAATATCCGATATCAATCCCCCGGTAGCCTTCCGTGGGTTCCGTGATATTCACGCGGGATACGCCGGTCTGGCATTGCTCGCACAGCGTATAAACACCCTGGTATACGTCGTTGACGTACAGATGCACATAGGCTGCGTCCGAACAAAACGCGTGGCCCGCCATGATCGTTCTGCCCAAACGCAGCGCCAGATCGTTGCGGATCAGATCATAACCGGCTTTCAGTAAGACCCAGCTTTTAGCTTTTGCCCCGTTGTTCAGGCCTAGCAAATTGGTTTTTTTATCAAATTTGATCCGATAGGGCACTGGATTTTGCATGATTTTTTCTTCATTTCCATAATACGCGCTGGAATTGCCGCGGATTCGGATGCCGGCAGACGCCTCGTCCAAAACCCACGCTTCCGGACAGTTGAATACGTCGATAACACAGGAAGAATAAACAGTTCTGGAGAGAATATACTCTCCGTTGTCTGTGGTCACACAGATGATCGGAAATGTTTTATCCTGCGCGATGCTTTCCTCAAAAGCTTTCTTTTCTTCCTTATTGAATCCCAAACGTTCATATGTCGCTTTTTGGGGATTGATCAGCTGCTTGCTTTTCGGCGGCAGCGTTTCCAGGCTTTGGAACTGCGGCGGTGTGCTGACGGCTGGAGCGGGCGTTTGCGCTGCGTTCATTTGCGATACGCTCTCAGCCGACACGGTGGTGAAAAACAAATACTTTCCCGAACAGACAGAAAAGAGCAGCAACAGAAGCAAACCCAACGCGGCGCGGATCGGGCGACGTTCAAGAGGCTGAAATGCTTTCATCGCTTTCATACTCCTTTCCATTGGCGGAAGCGGTGAATAAACCGATCATAAGGATACTTTACGATTCATTGTAGTGATCGGGCAAATCATTTTCATACATGACCACGTCGCCGGGTTTTAGAATGCCGTTCACCACCTGAATGGCCTCGTCCAGGCTGGCGACGGTGTGGATGTTTTCGGGCGGGAAGCCCTTTTCCTTTAAGCCCTTCTGAATCGGTTCGGTGTGGCGCTTCCCCACCAGCACGGCCACGTCAACGGCGTCCGCCATGGCCTGGCCGAATTCCTCATTGTAGCGGGCTTCCTCCGCACCAAGTTCCACCATGCCGGGGGTCACGATCACCCGCCGCCCGGGGAAGGAGGAGAGCACCTTCAGGGCTTCCTTGCTGGACGTGGGATTGGTGTTGAAGGCGTCGTCGATCACCGTCACGCCCCCCGCCGTTTTCAATAACTGCAAGCGGTGTTCCACGGGCTTTAGCTGCTGGATGCCCCGGCGAATCTGTTCCCGATTAAGATTCAGATGCTTCGCCACGCAGCAGGCGGCTAAAATGTTGCCAATGTTGTGACGGCCTAAAAGCGGGGTTGTGCATTCAAAGGGCTCCCAGTCGCCCAAGTGCAAGGTGAAATGGCTGCCCTGGGGGGACACGGAAACGTCGCTGGCCCAGGCGTCGGCCCCCTCTTTCCCGGCCAGCATTTTGGGCTTGCTCGTCTTTTCATACAGCCTGGTTACAATCCCGTCGTCGTTCAGGAACACGGAAAGGCCGTCGCCCGGCAGCGCATCGATCAGCTCATACTTGGTCTTTTCAATGCGCTCAATGGTCTTGAAGGTGTCCAGATGCTGCGGCCCCACGGCGGTGAGGATGCCGATGGTCGGGTGCACCAGCCGGGACAGCTCCTTGATTTCGCCCACGTGCCGGGCCCCCATCTCCCCGATGAACACCTGGTGCGCCGGGGTGAGCCGCTCCCGGATGATGCGGGTCACGCCCATGGGCGTGTTGAAGGACGCGGGCGTCGCCAGCACGTTATACTTTTGAGATAAGATTTCCGCTAAGATAAACTTCGTAGAGGTCTTGCCGTAGCTGCCCGTGATGCCAATGCGGATGAGGCGGGGATTCTCCAGCAGCTTCTTTTCCGCGTCCCGAAAGTATAGATGGAAAATCAACCGCTCGATGGGCAGGGCCAGCAGCCCGGCCAGGGCGACGATGAACGGGAGGAATAAAGAAGGACGGATGTATTCCAATACCAGACTGAGACGAGCGTAAGTCAGGTTTTCGCTGTTCAGGTATGCTTCGTGAAACCATTCGCTCCCACATCGATTGAGGATTACAGCAATCGCGCAAGCCAGCACAAGCGCCACATATAGACGCTTCATCCGGGCAGTCAGAGCAAATTTCTTTTTTTGCGGCAGATTGCGCGCATAGCGATGCATAATAATTCCCAGAATCACCGGAATCAGAGCAAAGATCAGAATTGCTGCCAGTTCAGGAATCCAGTGGTTCACCCCAATAGAAACGAATACAGCCAATAACCCTATTAAATAAATAAAAACAAAATACACAAGCGTCAGAATGAGCCCAAAAGCGAAAGCTCTTTTCCATTGCCGCAGGATGGTTTTGAAATATCCCCGGAATTGGTAGCTTTCCAACTGGAAATAATGCAGCAGCAACCGCGCCGCCAGCACCATGGCGACGGCTTCACTGATTGACAGCAGCACCAGCCAAATGTTTTGCATAGGTTTCTCCCCTATATTAAACGCATTAACGATAATTACCAAACAAAACTCATTTATTTCAAGGAATGAGGGAACCAGCCAAAAGGCTTCCCCTGGCAGGGGAAGCTGTCAGGCGCGGAACCAATTTGGCAAACGTCCGGAAGAAAATTCGCGCCTGACTGATGAGGTGCATCCTCATGTTGGACACATACAAAGCTGCTTTTGAGAATCCAAGTAAGGGGGTACACCTCATCCGGCCTGCGCGAATGAACATGATGACGCTTTCCAACTTGGTTCCGCGCAGGCCACCTTCCCCTGCGAGGGGAAGGCTTCTGGCAGGCATTTTTCTTAAGGGCGCTATTATAGCAAGAATTATTCCGTTGATGAGCTTAAGAACACTCTGACAACGGTCACGAACCTCTGCCACTGGTGCAGATAAGCAAAATGATCGTCCCCTTCAAAGATCACCAGGCCCGCGTCCTTGATTTCCTGCTCCATTTTCTGAGCCATCCAGAGGGGGGTCTCGGTGTCGTTCTCGCCCCAGATCAATAAAGTGGACGCCTGGACGCTCGGCAGCAGGGGGGTCAAGTCCTGGTTGACCACCTTCACGAAGGTCTTTTTCATTTCGTCGTCCAGGGCGTTGTAGTCCGGGGAGCCGTACTTTTCCTGCAAGGCTTTCAGGCTCTTCTGGGCCATGCCGCCCACCAGGGGCAGCCGGGTCAATCCCAGCAGGGTTTCCTTCTTCTTTTTGTATTCCTCGCTGCGCTTTTTCTGTTCCTCAGTCTGGGGTTTTTTGAGGCCCGCGCCGCCGGTGAGCACCAGGCGGCTGACCAGATGCGGTTCGTTCGCCGCCAGCCACAGCGCCACCCGCCCGCCGAAGGAATGGGCGATGATGTCGCAGGGGGCGATGCCTAACTGTTCCATCAAATCCTTTGTACAAGCCGCGAACTCCGGCACGCCCCAGGGTTCCGGGGGCCGTCCCGACGCGCCGTGGGCGGGAAAGTCGATCACCGTCACCCGGTAGTCCTTCGCCAAGTCCTGGGCGATGGGCTGGAAATGCTGGACGGAGCAGCCCCAGCCGTGGAGCAGCAGCACGTTTTTCCCGGCTGTCCCCATCTGCTCGTAATGGACGCGCACGCCCTTCGCGGTCAGTTCCATGGGACTTCTCCTTTCAAAGTAATATATTTGGGAAAAGAAAAGGAATCTTCAAATAAATACCCTTTTATGGCTTTCTCGGAAGGGGGTCTGGGGGAAACCGCTCTTTGGCCTCCAAAGAGCGGTTTCCCCCAGAAAACTCCGTCTCTTCGGTTATTTATTGTATGCTCTTTCCGCCCCGTCCATACGCCAGATGTAGCGGCATTTTTGCGTCGCCCCGGCGCAGAGGGTGCGGTATTCCCTGGGCACGTCGGCGATGCGTTCCAGCGTACAGCCCAGGCGTTCGCAGGTCTTGCGGGAGGCGGTGTTTTCCACGTTGTTGGTAATGACCACGGAATTAAGGCGCAGCCTTTGCAAGAGCGGCAGCATCAGGAAGCAAGCCCTTGCCGCGTAGCCGTGGCCTCGGTGCTTTTCCTCGATGCGGTAGCCGATGTGGCCCAGGTAGTAGAGGCCGGGGCTTTCGCCCAGGCGCAGGCTCACATAGCCCACATAGTCCCGCGTTTTGTGACGGAAAATGTTGAAGGTGTAGCCGTCGTCAATGCCGTATTCCGGGTCGGACACGTCTTCGTTGGATAAGACCAGGTCCAGCGCGTCGTCGGAAAAGGTGGGCTTGCGGGAAAACAGCCGGAGGAAGCGCATGAAAGGTTCACCTCAGATAAGGAGTTTTCTGGGGGAAACCGCTCTTTGGAGCCAAAGAGCGGTTTCCCCCAGACCCCTTTCCGAGAAAGCTATAGGGGTGGCTTCTTTGGCTTGAATAATCAGTGGGAATCAAGCAGGATAGCCCATGCAAGATGAATCCACAGCCGGTTTTCGGAAGGGGTGTGGGGGAACCGCTTTTGACGCAAAAGCGGTTCCCCCACCGTCCCCATCAGAACAGCGCGTTCACAAACTCCTTGGCGTCAAAGGCCTGCAAATCGTCAATACCCTCGCCTACGCCGATATACCACACGGGGATATTCAGCTCTTTGCGGATAGCGATGGCCACGCCGCCCTTGGCGGTGCCGTCTAACTTCGTTAATACGATGCCGTTGATCTCGGCGGCTTCCTTGAACTGCTTGGCCTGCTGGATGCCGTTCTGGCCGGTGGTGGCGTCCAGTACGAGCATACAGCGCATTTCGGCCTCGGGATACTCCCGGTCGATGATGCGGCGCATTTTGGAAAGCTCGTCCATCAGGTTCTTTTTGTTGTGGAGGCGGCCCGCGGTGTCCACGATGAGCAGGTCGGTCTTCCGGGCCTTGGCGCTCTGCACGGCGTCATAGACCACGGAGGCAGGGTCGCCGCCCTCCTGGCCGCGGATGATGGGCACCTTGGCCCGGTCCGCCCAAATCGCCAACTGCTCGTCGGCGGCAGCGCGGAAGGTATCGGCGGCGGCCAGCATCACGCTGCGCCCGATTTCCTGGAAGCGCAGGGCAAGCTTTCCGATGGTGGTGGTCTTGCCCACACCGTTCACGCCCACCACGAACATCACCATGGGCCAGCGCAGATTGGGCCGGGGGATGTTCATTTCCTCCACCAGAATCTGCTTAAAGATTTCCTTGGCCTGGTCCGCGTCCTTGACCTTCTGCTCGTCCACCCGCTGGCGCAGCTTGTCCATGATGTCCGTGGTGGCGGCCACGCCCACGTCGGCCAGAATCAGAATATCCGTCAGCTCGTCATAAAAATCATCATCGATCACCCGGGTGTTCTTGACCAGCTCGTCCACCTTGTCGGTCAGGCCGGTGCGGGTCTTGAACAGACCGTCCTTGAGGCGTTGAAAGAAACCCATGTTCTGTTTCCTCCTTTTCTTGGCAGGAGGATGAAAGTTAGGAGTGAGGAGTTAGGAGTGAGGAGTTTTATATAGTGCGCAATGGAACGCCTCAGCACTCATCTCACCGATTAACTCTATATATAACTCCTAACTCCTCACTCCTAACTCTTTTTACTCGTAGTCCTGCAAATTGACCGACACCATCCCGCTGACACCCTTCTCCTGCATGGCGACGCCGTAGAGCGCGTCGCAGCGCTCCATGGTGCCCTTGCGGTGGGTAATGACCACGAACTGGGTGGTCTTGGCGTACTCGCACAGGTAGTCGGCGAAATAGCCGATGTTCGCCTCGTCCAGCGCCGCTTCGATTTCGTCCAGGATGCAGAAGGGCGTAGGCTTTAATTTCAGCATGGCGAACAGGATGGCGATGGCGGTGAGCGCGCGTTCGCCGCCGGAGAGCAGGCTCAGAAGCTGCAATTTCTTTCCCGGCGGCTGGGCGATGATCTCGATGCCGCAGTTCAGGGCGTCGTCGGGGTCGGTGAGCTTTAATTCCGCATAGCCGCCGCCGAAGAGCCGGGCGAAGGTCTCCTGGAAGAAGACGCCCAGTTTGTCAAACTCCGCCACGAACTGCTTTTCCATCTGGGACAGCAGGCGGGTGATGAGGTTCTGTAAATCCTCTCCCGCCTTTGTTAAATCCTGCTGCTGGGCGGTCAGGCCGTCGAAGCGCTCCTTGGTGGCGGCGTATTCCTCGATGGCCCCCACGTTCACATGGCCCATATCCCGGATGCGGGCGCGGAGCGTCGCCGCTTCCTTTTCGCTGCCAGATAGGTCAAACTTGCCCTCGCAGCGGAATTCCTCGGCCATGGCGTAGGTGAGGTCGTAGGTGTTGAAGATGTGGTCGGTCATCACCTTGAGCTCGCTGTCCGCCCGGTCACGGCTCATTTCAGCGCGGTGCAGCTTCACGCTGTCGTCGTCGTAGGCCTTGTGGATTTCCTCGCTGAGGCGTACGGACTCGCGCTGCTTTGCGTTCTTCTCCTGGCGCTGGGCTTCCAGGCCGTCCGCCTTGGTAAGAGCCTGTGCCACCAGCGCTTCCCGGTTTTTACATTCTTTTTCCTGCTCTTTTAATAATTCCTGCGCTTTTTGCAGCTGGATTTCCCGGCATTCCCGGTCGGTGTCCAGCTCGGCCAGGCGCTTCGCAAGCTGTTCAAATTCCCGGTCGCGGCGCTGCTTGTCCCGCTGCAAAGTGTCTAAAGCATAGGACAATTCGGCGTATTGCAGCCGCATTTTCGTGACCAGGTCGCGCTGGGCGTCGGCCTTTTCGCGGGCGTCGAACAGAGCTTTTTGCAGGGTTTCCGTCTTCTGATCCATGGCCTCCCGGTCGATGGTTTCGTTCTGGGCCACGTTCTGAACGAAGGCCAGGTCCCGCTCGATTTCCGCGATGCTCTCGGTCAGTTGCTGGCGGGCGTCCCGGGTGCGCTCCAATTGCTGGGAGGCGGCGGTCAGCTCCGCCTTGGCGTTAAATACGCGCTCCTGCTCGCGGGCTACGGCGATTTCTTCCTGATGCACCCGCTCCATGGCTTCGTTGCGCAGGCGCTTTAAATCCTCCCGCTGCGCCTGCATCCGGTTCAGCTGTTCGCGCAGGGAATCCAATTGCTGCTTTTCCTGCTCCAGGGTTTGCCGCAGCTCCTTCATTTCGCGCTCACGGCCCAGCAGGCTCACGCTGCTTTTCACCGCGGTGCCGCCGGTCATGGAGCCGCCGGAGTGCATCACGTCGCCGGCGAGCGTCACGAGTCTAAAGGCGTGGCGTCCCACGCGCATGATGGGAATGCCGCTGTCCAGGTCTTTGGCAATGACCGTGCGGCCCAACAGGTTTTCCATGATGCCCCGGTATTCCGGGCTGTAGGAGATCAGTTCGCTGGCCACGCCCAAGCATCCCGGCATGGACAGAAGCCGCCGCTCCTCTTGGGTCAGCACCCGGCTTTTCACGCTGGTCATGGGCAGGAAGGTGGCGCGGCCCAGGCGGTTGGTGCGCAGATAGTCAATGATGCGCTTGGCGGCTTCCTCGTCCTCAGTGACGATGTTCTGTAGCGCGCCGCCCAGCACCATGTCGATGGCGTTTTCCAGTTCCTTAGGCACCTGCATGAGGCGCGCCACCACACCACGCACGGAACCGTCCCCCTGAGCGTAGGAAAGCGCTTTTCGGACGGACTGGTTATAGCCCTCCATCTCGCGGCTCATCTCGTCCAGCAGGCGGAAGCGGCTCACGTCGCCTTGGTATTTGCTGTTCAGGCTCTGGGCCTTTTCCGCCGTTTCCTGTGTTTCAGTGGTCAAGGCTCGGAGGTTGGCTTCGCTCTGGACGGCATCGTCCTTTAAAGCGTTACACCCTTCTTCCACTTCCGCGGCCTGCTTTTCGGCGGCGCGGAGCGCGGCGGTCAGGGCGGTTTGCTTTTCCCCGCCCTCCTGCACGGCTTGCTCGATTTCGGTGAGCCGCTGCTTCATCTGGGCGCAGATGGCTTGCTGCCGGGCCTGCTGGTTCTTCGCGTCGGACAGCCGGTTCATGGCGGCCAAAATATCCGCTTTGTGCCTATCCAGCGCCGCTTCCTTTTGCTGAGCGTCGTCCAGATAAGCGTCCAGCTTCTGCTGCTCGGCGTTCAGTTCCGCTTCGGCCTTGGTCAGCGCTTCGCCGCTCTGCTTCGTGTCCTGCTCGCCTTGGTCAAAGAGGGCTTGCAGTTCCTTTCGCTTCCCCAGGGCCGCTTCCCGCTCCCCGGCGAGGCGCTTCAGGTTTTCCTGAATGCTTTCAATCTGGTGAACGGTGTGCTCCCGGGCGGTCTGCATCTCGTGCAGCGCGTCGTTGGCGGAAAGATGCTCCTGCCGGGCGGCGGTGAGTTCCTCTTCGAGGACAGCGATAGCCTCTTCCAACTGTTCCCGCTCGGCGGTGTTTTCGTTCAGCCGCGCTTCGTGGTGGGCCAGGATATCCTTCAAGCCTTCGATGGTCTTGTCCAGCGCCGCGATGCGCTCCTTCACCTTGTCGTGGCGGATCAGGAAAATGTTGATTTCCAAATCCTTTAAGCGCTCCGCCAGCTCCAGGTATTCCTTCGCCACTGCCGCTTGTTTTTCCAGCGGCTCCACGCGGGAGGCGAGCTCTTCCAATATATCGTTGACCCGTTCCAGGTTTTCCCTTGTGCGGGCCAGCTTGCGTTCGGCCTCCTCCTTGCGCACGCGGAAGGTCATCACACCCGCCGCTTCCTCAAAGATCTGCCGCCTGTCCTCGCTCTTGACGGACAGGATTTCGTCAATGCGGCCCTGGCCGATGAGGGAATAGCCCTCCTTGCCGATGCCCGTATCCCGGAACAGCTCCAGAATGTCCTTTAAGCGGCAGGAAGTTTTGTTGAGGAAGTAGTCGCTGTCGCCGTTGCGGTACACCCGGCGGGTGACCAGAACCTCGGTGAAGCTGGATTTGAGCGCCCCGTCCTCGTTGTCAAAAACAAGGCTCACTTCGCAGTAGGACGCTTGCTTGCGCTTGGCGGTGCCGCCGAAGATCACGTCCTCCATCTTGGCCCCGCGCAGCACCTTGGCGCTCTGCTCGCCCAGCACCCAGCGCACGGCGTCGCCGATGTTGCTTTTCCCCGAGCCATTGGGGCCCACGATGCCCGTGATGCCCTGATTGAACACGATTTCCGTCCGGTCGGCAAAGGACTTGAACCCGTTGATTTCCAGTTTTTTAAGGCGCATGTGTCCCTGCTTCCCCCGAACCTTTCATCATATTCAGCGCGGCGGCGGCGGCCTCCTGCTCGGCCCGCTTTTTGCTGGTACCCTTCCCTTGGGCGGCCTGCTTACCGTCGATCAGCACGGCGGCGGTGAACACCCGGTCGTGCGGCGGGCCTTCCTCGCCCAGCGTTTCGTAGGTGGGATTGGGCAGGCCCTTGCTCTGCACGTATTCCTGCAGGGCGCTCTTGGCGTCGGTTTCGCCGGTCTCGGTGCAGTCGCCGATGAGGCGCAGCACCATGGCCCGCGCCGCGTCCAGCCCGCCGTCCAGATACACTGCGGCGAGCACGGCCTCGAAGGTGTCGCACAGCACGGAGGGATTCGTCCGGCCCCCGGAGATTTCGCAGCTTCGGTCCATGTTCAGCGCTTCGCCGAGGTGCACGGACGCCGCGGCCTCCGCCAGCTTTTCTTCCCGCACCAGCTTTTGCCTTAAGCGCGTCATGGCCCCCTCGTGCATTTCGGGATGATTGGCGTAAATCTTTTCGCTCACGCATAGCTCCAAAACCGCGTCGCCCAAAAATTCCAGCCGCTGGTTATGCTCGTGCCCCAGCGACGGATGGGTGAGCGCCTGCTTAAGCAGCGCGGTCTTTTGAACTGATAGCCAATCGCCCCCTGGAGGGCCTTGATGTCGGACATGGTCTGTTTCCTTCTTTGCCTAATCTAAACCCGGGATGCTTGAAGGGGCCGCAGCCCCTTCAAATGAAATCCGCAGACAGGCGAAATTTTTCGCCTGTCTGTTTTACTGGTTCGCCTCGATGTACTTGACAACGTCCCCCACGGTGCGCAGGGTGTTGATGGCGGTGTCGTCCACGGTGATGTTGAAGGTGTCTTCCAGGTCCATGATCATGACCATCACGTTGGCGCTGTCTGCTTTCAGGTCTTCCACCAGGCGCTTATCGGGGGTGATGTCCTTCACGTCCATTTTGAGCTGCTTGGCGATCATAGCCGCTACTGTGTCGAATACCATTGTTGTGTCCTCCTTATTCTTCTTGCAGTTGCTTGGAAATCTCTTTCTCTATGGATTCAACCAGGTTCTTCCGTACCATGATGACGGCCTGGCGAATGGCGCAGGCGATGGCGTGGGCGTTGCTGGAGCCGTGGGCCTTGACCACCACGCCCTTGACGCCGAGCAGCGGCGCGCCGCCGACCTCGGTGTAGTCCATGGCTTTCTTGACGCGCTTAAAGGCGGGCTTGGCCATGAGACCCCCCAGGGTGCTGCGGAAATCCGCCTTGATTTCTTTTTTGATCATGCCCAGCAAGGTGCCCGCCACGCCCTCCATGAACTTCAAAATCAGGTTGCCGGAGAAGCCGTCGCAGACCACCACGTCGGCTACGTCCCCAGTGATGTCGCGGCCCTCCACGTTGCCGATGAAGTTGAAAGGCGCTTTTTCCATCAGGGGATAGGCGGCTTTCGCCAGCGCGTTGCCCTTTTCGCTTTCCGCGCCGATGTTCACCAGACCAACCCGGGGATTCTCCACCCCGCGCACGGCTTTCAGATACGCCGCGCCCATCACGCCGAACTGGGGCAGGTATGCGGGCAGGCAGTCCACGTTCGCGCCGCAGTCGATGAGGCAGAAGAAGCCCTTGCCGTTGGGCATCAGCGGGGCCAGCGCCGGGCGTTCCACGCCGTCGATGCGGCCCAGGCGGAACATGCCGCCCGCCAGCGTCGCTCCGGTGGAGCCCGCGGACACGAACCCATCCGCGCCGCCCTCGCGCACCAGCAGCATGCCCTTCACCTGGGCGCTCTGCTTTTTCTGGCGAATCGCCATCACCGGCGCGTCATGGTTGGTAATGATTTCGGTACAGTCATCCACCGCGATGCGGCTGCGCACATCATCGCAGTTGACCAGCAGTTTTTCAATATCGTCCTTCGGGCCGCCAAGGGTGATCTTCAGATCCGCGTCCGCCCGCAGGGCTTCGATCGTCCCGTCGACGGTGCACTGGGGCGCGTTGTCCCCGCCCATAGCGTCCAGATAAATATGAACCATGGCTTTCCCTCCTTGCTTAAGGCTCATAAAAAGACATGCTATTCTACCATAAAACAGCGCAATTGACAAGTGTTCCGGAAAGCTTCAAGTTACCATTCAAATATCTGGGGGAAACCATTCTTTGGCCGCCAAAGAATGGTTTCCCCCAGACCCCCTTCCAAGAAAGCCATAAAGAAAAACAAACACTGTTAGTTGGTTCTTACAGCAAAAGTATTTATCTTTCTGCAGCTTTTCTCGGAAGGGGCCTGGGGGAACCGCTCTTTGGGCTCCAAAGAGCGGTTCCCCCAGGAATAACTGAATCGTAAGAGCTTCAACAATTCAACCACCGGTTTAATGACAGCGCGGCTTTTCTGTGTTATTCTATGCGCGTCGGCAGGGAAAGCGGAAACGCGGACCCCGCCGCGGAACCGGAGCAGGCAAACGGTCTCTCCAGCGCACCTTGACAGCCGCATAGAAAAAACGAGTTCCTCCAAGCCATTTTGCAACTCAGTGCATAAGCGGGATGAAAACCGTTCTGAGAGGCGTCGGCTTTCGGCAGTGGGAGCTGTTCGGAACGCCCGCATTGGGGAAAAGCTCCGGGGATACCCGGAGTCAGTGCCCTGTGGAACCCGCGTGAGCGGGGGACGGAATGCCTAAAAGGCAGAAAATGCAGTGCTGTGCCGGAGGAACGCAGACCAAAGCGCAGCCTCTGTCGCCGGTCAATAGACGCCCTCCCGAAAGGAGGGAATAACCCGAGATGCCGCGGGGCGGTGCCCGCAGGAGAGCGGCCGAAAGCGAGTAATCGGCCCATTACGGGATGACTGACGCGCCGGTTTCCAGTGAAGCCCCGAAAGGGGTGTATAAGACGGAAGGCTGACCAAAGTAGCGGAATGGAGAATAACTCGACTTCCTGCATTCGATACGTCACTTTCAACAGTGATTGTGCCGGAAGATCCGTGAACGGTGGAGGTAATCAATCCTTCTTGAGATCAGCGGCGAAAGCCGCAGGATACGCGGATGGGAGTCGCTGCCCATCAACCGGCCGTATTCTCTCAATGGCTGAAACAAGGTCTGAAGTTCTGGTCGGTACCGTGAAAGCGGGCAAAATGGCTTGGAGGAACTCGTCAGGAAAGTGGATGCAGGCGCTGCCGAACATCGGATCGTGAGGACAAATGGGCTGTGGGGCGAAAGTCTCTCCCGGCAGGCGATCGGACGGACGGACAGCACGCACCGCTTTTGATCCAACAGCTTCCGCAGCCCGGTGCAAAGTGTCATCACGCATCCGGGACGTTCCCAACGGGAAGCCGGACGGGAGGGATACCTTCCGAAACCGGCCCGTCCATTGCAGCAATGTGATGGGCATAGGCGAAAACGCCAAGCCAACGGGAATGGTGCAAAGGATCGGATACTGATAACGCAGGAATTCTGCCGCTGACGCAATAGACGCCTCCTGTGGAGGAAGAATCCAGTTCAGGCGCTGGCCCAGTCAGCCAGCGCAAACACTGGAAATCCTGACCCGGGAACAAGTCAGCCGCCGTTGAACGCAGTCTGAGACAGGGCTGCGGTATAAGGCAGAGGTTCCGTGCAAGTAGCCTTATCGGCCATTCTTTCAGGTGAAAGCTGGGGGTAATGATTCCCTCCCTCATTCCGCGGGAAACCGCGGGGGCAGCGCGGTGTTCGGACAGCTACCGGACGCGAGCGGACTTATTGGTGGCGGAACAATCAAAGTACGGTTCAATGTATGGCGAAAGCCAGCGGGAACTGTTGGATCAGAAGCGGGAACAAGGCGGAAAGCGCCTGCATCCGCGGCATTGTACGCTTTGATCGGAGGGGATGGCCCCACAGCCCGGACAGGATACGGTTTCAAAATTTTTAACAGCGGAAGAGAGCATGACAAACTGTTTCAGGGAGGGATGTTTATGAATAAACACTGCACGAATCCATCCTGCCGGAAGACCTTCTCCACCCTGAACTACGGCGGACATTGCCCCTTCTGCGGCAAAATCTATCCGCAGCTGGAAAGCGCCCGCAAGGACGGCCTGCCCGCCCCGGTCATTCAGGGCGTTGGCTGCCGGACAGGAAAAGGTTCCTCCGCCCGGATCATGCTCAGGTTGAACAGCAAAGGGAGCAAGAGAAGGCTTTCCGTCGAAGTGAACCTCAGGGATGTGCTGGCTTATCGGCAGACAAATGAAAAAATCAAGGCGATCAAGGCGCTTCGCGCGATCATCAACGGCAAAGGGTTCCTCATGGGTCTGAGGGAGGCCAAGGATTTCGTCGAGGCGGTCTGGTGCTGCCGCAAGCCCCATATCTGCTGGGATCTGACCGGTGAACAGAGGAATGGGCTGAAGGGGATCGAGCCTGCCCGGGAAAAGGCTGCCGCCCGGATGCGCGGCAAGAACCAGAAAGCCGTGTGAAAGGCCGGTGGAACCGACACCGCGGCGATAAACGGCACCGACCGACAAGACCTCCCTTACCGGGGCGGTCTTTTTCTTGCATGAAAGGAGAAAAATCATGGCCAAAATGATCCCTTACGAAAAACTGTCAAAAAACCAAAAGAAGGCGTATGACGCCAGGCGCCGCGTGGTCTGGGAATTCAGCCCGGTGACGCGGAAGAAGGAAAGCGGAAAAGCATACGACCGGCGAAAAGCGCGGAAATGGGCGGAAGACGTCCCGTTTGCCGCGCTTTTGTTTTGCGCGTTTAACGGCGTACTTCCCCACAACAGACTGGTAAAAGAACCGGAACTTTTCAAAGCGCCAAACTACTGATCGCTCAGTCGTGGCATATATGAAAACAAGCCCGTGGAACAAGCGCTGTTCCACGGGCTGATTTTTGTTGGGTGCTTATTGCTTCACGATAGCGATGGTGATATTTTCCTTGCCCTCGCCCTCCACGGTAACGGTGGTGTCGGGCGCGGGAACTTCGCCCACGCTGGCGAGGGTCTCGCCGCAGATGTAGGAAACCCATTCCTCGGGCAGCGCGCCGCCGGTGATGGCGATGGTGATGCGGTCGGTGATGTTGTAGTTCTGGGCCTTGCGGGCGTCCTGGATGTTGCGCACAATGTCGCGGGCCAGGCCCTCCTGGCGGAGCGCGTCGGTGATGTTCAGGTCAAGGGACACCACGACGCCGCTTTCGCTGACCACGTGCATGCCGGGCTTCGCGTTGTAGGAAATGAGCAGGATGTCCTCGTCAAATGCCTGCTGCTCTCCGCCCATGTCCAGAACGACCTTGCCGTCTTCCAGCCTGAATTTCCCGGTCTGCACCGCCTTGATGATGGCGGGGCGCTGGGCGGGATACTTCTGGCCGATGACGGGGAAGCAGGGCTTGTAGGACACCGTAGCGATGTGATCCACGTCGTCGAGAATCTCCAGCTCCTTCACGTTCAGCTCTTCCTTGATGATGTCCGTAAAAGCGGCCACCACCTGGGCCCCTGCCGGGTCGTTCAGGGCGATCTGCATGAGGGAAAGCGGCTGGCGGTTCTTCACCTTCTGCTTTTCACGGATGGAACGGGTCAGGCGGATGACGCGCCGCACCAGTTCCACGTCGGCAATCAGCTTGTCGTCGGCGTAGGATTCGGGGATGCTGGGCCAGTCGGCCAGGTGCACGGACTCCTCGCCGGTCAGGATGCGGTACAGTTTTTCACTCAGGATGGGGGCCACCGGCGCGTACAGCTTGATCAGGTTCACCAGCACGTAGTACAGCGTGTCGTAGGCGGCTTGCTTGTCCTCGGTCATCTCGCTGCCCCAGAAGCGGCGGCGGGAACGGCGGATGTACCAGTTGGTCAGGCCGTCCATGAGGGAGACAAGCGGCGTCACATAGCCGTCCACCTGATAAGCGTCCATGGCTTCCCGGATGGTCTTTTCGGTTTCCTGCAATTTCGCCAGAATCCAGCGGTCCAGCTGGTGGTCGGTCTTGGGTTCTTTCAGGCTGTCGGGATGGTAGCTGTCTACGTTGGCATAGGAGATGAAGAAGTTCGCGGCGTTCCACAGCGGGGCCACCAATTGCTGGTAAGCGTCCTTGAGGCCGTCGTCGTCGAATTTCAGGTCGCCCATCAGCATGGCGTTGCTCTGGTACAGGTACAGGCGGAAGGCGTCGGTGCCGTAGCCACGCATCAGCTCCATGGGGTCGGTGTAGTTCTTGGAGGACTTGCTGAGCTTCTTTCCGTCCTTCGCCAGCAGGGTACCGTGCACGATGCAGTTCTTGAACGCGGGCCGGCCGAACAGGGCCACGGCCATGACGTGCATATAATAGAACCAGCAGCGGATCTGGCCGGTGTATTCCACAATGAAGTCGCAGGGGAAGTGGGTCTCGAACCAATCCTTGTTTTCAAAGGGATAGTGCTTCTGGGCGTAGGTGACGGAGCCGGATTCAAACCAGCAGTCCAGCACCTCGGGCACGCGGCGCATGGTGCCGCCGCACTTGCAGGGGAAAGTCACCTGATCCATGTACTGGCGGTGCAGGTCGGTCAGTTCCATGCCGCTGACCTCCTTGATTTCCGCGATGCTGCCCAGCACCTTCCGCTCCTTGCAGCAGTCGCATTCCCAGATGGGGATGGGCGTGCTCCAGTAGCGGTTGCGGGAGATGTTCCAGTCCCGGGCGTTTTCCAGCCAGTTGCCGAAGCGGCCGTGCTTGACGGTTTCGGGCACCCAGTTGATCTTTTCGTTTTCTTCGATCAGCTGGGGCTTGATCTTTTCGATGTTGAAATACCAGGCGCTCATGGCCTTGTAAATCAGGGGGTTCTTGCAGCGCCAGCAGTGGGGGTAGTTATGCACTAGGCTGCCGTCCGCCACGGCCTTGTCGTTGGCGTAGAGGAAGCGCACGATGATCGGGTTCATCTCAATCACGTTGCGGGTCTTGCTGTCCTCGAAGAAGTCGGTCACTTCCTCGGAGAAGTGGCCCTTGGCGTCCACGGGGTTCACGATGTCGGTGGGGATATTGTTCTTTCGGCAGGTCCAGTAGTCGTCCTCGCCGAAGGCAGGCGCGGTGTGCACGATGCCCACGCCCTCGGAGGCGTCCACGTAATCCGCGGACACGAACCGGAACGCGCCGTCCTTGCGCATGAAAGCAAAGTAGGGGAACAGCGGTTCATAGAGCAGGCCCAGCATATCCTTGCCCTGCACGCGCTTCACGATCTCGGGTTTTTCGCCGAATACGTTTTTGAAGTTCGTCAGGGTGTTTTCGCAGGCGACGTAAATCTGCTCGCCCACGTCAACGTAAGCGTAGGTGAGGTTTTCATGCACGCTCAGCGCCAGGTTGGAGGGCAGCGTCCAGGGCGTGGTCGTCCAGGCAAGGTAATAGACCGGCTTGCCGTTCATTTCCGGTTCGCTCTCGCTGCGGAACTTGGCGATGATCCAGCGGTCCTGCCGGGGCCGGGTGGAGTCGGATTCGCGGGTATCGGAAATGGACAGGGAGGTTTCGCAGTGCATGCAGTAGGGCGTGACGCGGTAGCCGGAATAGATGAGGCCCTTGTCATAGCAGGATTTGAAGGCCCACATCACGCTCTCCATGAACTGGGGCGTCATGGTCTTGTAGGCGTGGTCATAGTCCACCCAGCGGGCCATTTCCTCGATATACTCGCGCCAGGCTTCGTTGTTGCTGGATACGATATTGCGGCATTCGTTGTTGAACGCGGCCATGCCCACGTGCATCCCCTTGTACTGGGGGAAGCGTGCGGCCTCGTCCACCGCGCCCTGCACGGCCCGGTGCCACTTGTCGTTGACCGTACCTTCCACCTTCGCGGCCTCGTCGGCGGTCTTGATGCTGGTGGATTTTTCGATGATGCTCTTGTCCGCGATGCCCAGGGTCTTTTCAGCCTGGTTCTCAATGGGCAGGCCATGGCAGTCCCAGCCCCAGACCCGCGGCACGGAATTGCCCCGCATGGTCCAGTACCGGGCGATCATATCTTTAATAAAAGAAACCAGGACCGTGCCGTGGTGCGGCTTGCCGGTGGGGAAGGGCGGGCCGTCGTAGAACACGACCTCGCTGTTTTTCCCTTCCAAAGATTTTTCAAAAGTGTGGTTCTCCTTCCAGAAGGAAAGCACTTCCTCCTGCAGAGCGGATAAATTCAGTTTGCTGTCCAGCTCTTCGTACTTCAAGATTCCATCCCCCTAAATACGTTGTGTCCCGAGAATTATACTATAATCGGCACGCAAAATCAACTATACACCCGGTTGTATTTGCGAAATCTTCATCAATTTCTGCGGCCGTTCTCCTTCGCTTCGTCTGCGCCGGAGACTGAAAGGACGTAATTTTTTTCAGAGAGGGAAAGAAAAACCCAAAAATAAGTCTTGCGTTTTCATTTTTTCTGTGGTAATATAGTCGTTGCTGATTATCAGCAAGTATCCACGAGGAGGTGAAGGAAGTTGCCCAATATTAAGTCCGCCATGAAGCGCGTGAAGGTGAGCAAAACAAAGAACCTGCGGAATCGTATGGTGAAGACCGGCGTTAAGACCGCCGTCAAGAAGTATCAGGTCGCCCTGACCGAGGGTGTGGCCCCCGCCAGCGCGCAGCTGAGCGCCACCACCTCCGCTATTGATAAAGCGGTTTCCAAGGGCGTTATGCACAAGAATACCGCCAACCGCAAAAAGGCGCGTCTGGCTAAGGCTCTGGCCAAAGCGAACGCTTAATTGCTTGCCTTGCAAAACCCGCTCATGGCGGGTTTTTTGTTTTCCGGCCATTGATTTATGAAGAAATCCTTGCTATTTGAAAAGTTTCAGGATACAATATAAATGGAAGGTATCAATCCGGTTTTAGGAAGTGGATGTACATGGTTGAAATCAGGCCGTTGAGCGAGCAAACGCTAATGAATAATTACGTCTTTTCAATGGTTATGCGCGAACCGAAGCGAATCAAACCCCTATTGGAGTATATTTTGCAGAAAAAGATTCGTCAGATTCGCATGATCGAGCCGGAAAAAACCATGAAGGAAAAATTTGAATCCAAGGGAATCAGGCTTGATCTTTATGTGGAAGACGACCGCGGCGTGATATATGACGTTGAGGTGCAAACCACCGATCAAAAGAACCTTGCAAGGCGTATGCGCTATTATCAAGAGATGCTCGACGTCAGTTTTTTCCCTGCCGGAGCTGATTACCGACAGCTGAAAAACGCTTATGTGATTTTTATCTGTAATTTCGACCCTTACGGCGAAAAACAATATCTGTATACGTTCCGCTATCGCTGCGATCAAAACGAAGAACTGCTTCTCAATGACGGTGCGGTAAAAATCGTGGCAAATACAAAAGGAACAAAAGGCGCTGTCAGCCGGGAACTACGGGAAGCAATGAACTATCTGGATCATGGCGAAGTAACCGGCCCGTACAGCAAGGAACTGGATCAGGCTGTAACCGAATTGAAAGGGAACGAAGAAAGGAGACAGGAATATATGACGCTGATGACATACGGCATGGAACGGGAAGCGGCGGGAAAATACATGAACATCGTGGCGCAGATCAGGAGATGGCACGAAAAAAAGTCGTCCATGCCCATGAGCATGGCGGCGGACTTTATGAATGTTTCAATTTCACAGTTTCAGAGCGTGCTATCTTTGATTCAGCAGCATCCGGACTGGGATGACCGCGACATTGCGGATCAGGCAGATTGGGCATAACGATAAATACAGAATCAGGAGAACCTATGTTAGCCATCGTGGGCCTGGGCAATCCGGGCGAAAAGTATGAACACACCCGCCACAACGTGGGGTACGATGTGATCAGCATCATCGCGGCGAAGCTGGACACGCCGATCAAGAAGCTGAAATTCCAGGGCACCGTGGGGGAAACCATCTACAAAGGGCAAAAGCTGGCGCTGATCAAGCCCCAGACTTACATGAACCTCTCCGGCCTGACGGTGCAGGAAGCGCTGAACTGGTACAAGATCGAGCCCAAGGACATGCTGCTCCTTGTGGACGATATCGACCTGCCTTTCGGCCAGGTGCGCGTGCGGGCTAAGGGCGGCCCCGGCACCCACAACGGCCTGCGCCACATCGTGCAGTGCACCGGCTCGGGGGATTTTCCCCGCGTGCGGGTGGGCATGGGCGCGCCGCCGCCGGAATGGGATTTGGCGGACTGGGTGCTGAGCAAATTTCAGACGGAGGAGGAGCGGAAGATCGCCTTCGACGCCTACATGACCGCCGCGGACGCCGCGCTGTGCTGGGCGGAAAACGGCATCGACGCGGCGATGAACCGCTTCAACAAACGCCATGCTGAATAATCTTCTGGACTATTTATCCGCCTCCCCTGCCTTTCGGGAGGCTTTTGACGCGCAATCAGACGGGATCGCCGCGCTCTACGACATGGCGGAGGGCCAGCGGCCCTTCTGCGCCGCGCTGCTGCATGCGGCGTCGAAGCGGCCCATCGTCTATATCGCGCCTTCCGACGCCCTGGCCATGCGGGCGGCGGATGATCTGACCGCCTGGCTGGGCGGCGGCGCGGCGGTATTGCCCGCTCCGGACGTGAACTTCACCCGCGGCACCGCCAGCCGGGAGAGCGCGTTCCGGCGGCTTTCCGTGCTGCAAAAGGCGCGGCGCGGGGAAATCAAGGCGCTGTGCCTTTCCGCCGACGCGCTGATGACACGGATGATGCCGGTCAAGGGGTTTGAGGAGCACGCGGTCACGCTGAAACCCGGCGACCGCATGGAGCCTCAGGACTTAATTTCCCGGCTGGTAAAGATGGGCTACGAGCGGGTGGACATGGTGGAGGGCCGGGGCCAGTGCGCCTTGCGCGGCGACATCGTGGACGCTTTCTCCCCGGCGGAGAACGGCGCGACCCGCATGGAGTTCTGGGACGACGAGGTGGACTCCATCCGCGCCTTTGACCCGATCAGCCAGCGCAGCCTGGAAAACATGGAAGAAGCGGCGTTTTATCCCGCCGTGGAATGGCTGCTGCCAAAGGATAAGGCGAAGGACATCCGCGCCCTGGTCAGGAACCAGCTGAACAGCCTGCCGAAAAGCCTTTTATCTCCCGACCTGCCGCCGCTGCCGGAGGAAGACGGCGACGAAGCGGATGCCGGAGAGATCGTGGAAGCGTCCGCGCCGAAGGTCTACGATACCGGCGTGGCCCGGCTGTTCCAGGACGCTGACCAGCTGGAGGCGGGCGTCCAGGCCCCCAGCCTGTCCCTGTGGGCAGGCGCGCTGGACGTGCCCTGCGCCTGGGCATGGGATTATCTGGAAAACTCGATCCTTGTGATCGAGGAGCCCGACCGGGTGAAAGCCCGGTGCGAGGACCGCGCCGCCGGATTCCAGGAGGATTTTAAGCTCACCCTGGAGCGGCAGGAGGCCGTGCCGGAACAAATCGCCCTGCTGCGCTCCTGGGAAGAAGCGGCTGCAGCCATGAACGGCAAGCCCGTTCATCTGCTCATGGAGATTCTGCGGGGCATGGGCGGGCTGAAACCCAACCGCATTGCCCGTTTCGCCGGGGTGAACGCGCCCAAGTACGTGAGCCGCTTCAAGGATTTGGCGAGCGACCTGAAAACCTGGAAGCAGGAAGGGTATCTGACCCTGCTGATGGCAGGCGGCGAGGCCCGCTCCCACCGCCTGCAAACCGCGCTGGAAAACCTGGAAACGCCGACGCCCACCAGCGATGAAAAACCCACCCCCCAGTCCGGGGACGCCGTAATCCTGTCCCAAACCCTGTCCCACGGCTTCACGCTGGCCGAATGCAAATTAGTGGTCATTGCGGACAGCGACCTGTTCGGCTCCGGCTACCGCAAGGCCCGGAAGCGCCAGAACGCCGGGGAGCGCATCGAAGCCTTCACCGACCTGAAAGAGGGGGACTACGTCGTTCACGAAGCCCACGGCATCGGCATTTTCAAGGGCACCGTGCGGCTGCAGACCGAGGGCACTTACCGGGATTACCTGCTGATCCAGTACCAGGGCAGCGATAAGCTCTACGTGCCCACCGACCAGTTCGACCGGGTGCAGAAGTTCATCGGCGGCCAGGACGCCGCGCCGCCGCTCAACTCCCTGAGCGGCAATGACTGGGCGAAGAAGAAGAATAAAGTCAAGGCGGGCCTGAAAAAGCTGGCCTTCGACCTGGTGCGCCTGTATGCCGAGCGCCAAGCCATGCCCGGCCACGCTTTCTGCCCGGACACCCCATGGCAGCGGGAGTTCGAGGACGCCTTTCCTTATGAATTGACCCCCGACCAGGAAAAGGCCGTGGACGACATCCGACGGGACATGGAAACCAGCCACAACATGGACCGCCTCATCTGCGGCGACGTGGGCTACGGCAAAACCGAAGTGGCCCTCCGCGCCGCCATGAAGGCGGTCATGGACGGCAAGCAGGTGGCGCTCCTGGCCCCCACCACCATCCTGGCCCAGCAGCACTACTACACCATGCTCCGCCGCTTCGCCGATTTCCCGGTGAATATCGACGTGCTGTCCCGCTTCCGCAGCCCCAAGCTGCAAAAGGAAACGCTGGCAAAGCTGGCCCAGGGCAAGGTGGATATCCTTGTCGGCACCCACCGGCTGCTGTCCAAGGATGTGCACTTCAAGGACCTGGGCCTGCTGATCGTGGACGAGGAGCAGCGCTTCGGCGTGGCGCACAAGGAAGCCATCAAGAACCTGAAAAAGACCGTGGACGTGCTGACCCTGTCCGCCACGCCAATTCCCCGCACGCTGCATATGTCCATGGTGGGCGTTAGGGACATGAGCCTTTTGCAAACCCCGCCGGAGGAGCGCTACCCGGTGCAGACCTACGTGCTGGACTACAACGACGCGGTCATCCGCGACGCCATCATGCGGGAGCTGAACCGGCAGGGGCAGGTTTATTTCCTATATAATCACGTACAGCACATCGACGCCTTTGCCGCCCGCCTGCGGGCGCTGGTGCCGGAAGCCCGCATCGCCGTGGCCCACGGGCAGATGAAGGAAAGCCTGCTGGAGGACGTGATGCTGGATTTCTACGAGGGGCGCTTTGACGTGCTGCTCTGCTCCACCATCATCGAAAACGGTCTGGATGTGCCCACGGCCAACACCATCGTGATCTACGACGCGGACCGCTTCGGCTTAAGTCAGCTCTATCAGCTTCGCGGGCGCGTGGGCCGCTCCACCCGCGTGGCCTACGCCTATTTCACCGTGCGGCCGGACAAGATGATCTCCGAAACCGCCCAGAAGCGCCTGTCCGCCATCCGGGAGTTCACGGCCTTCGGCTCCGGCTTCCGCATCGCCATGCGCGACCTGGAGATCCGCGGTGCGGGCAACATCTTCGGCCCCGAGCAGTCTGGCCAGGTGGCGGCGGTGGGTTACGACATGTACTGCCGCCTCATCGAGGAAGCCGTGCGCGAGGCCCAGGCCGCCGAGGGCCAGGAGGTTCCCGCGGAGGTGGACACCCGCGTGGATCTCCGCGTGGACGCTTACCTGCCGCAGGATTACGTGCGCGGCGAAAACCAGCGGATGGAGGTTTTCAAGCGCATCGCCCTCATCAAGACCCGCGAAACCCGCGAGGACGTGATCGAGGAGCTCATCGACCGCTTCGGCGACGTGCCCGAACCGGTGATGAACCTGATCGACATCGCCCACCTGCGCGGCATCTGCGGAAGATTGGGCATCGCAAAGGTCAATTTTGTGGTGAACGCGCTGGTGTGCAGGTTCGCCCCGAACGCCCTCCCCGACCCCGCCGCCCTCTTCGCCGCCCTGGAAAAGACGGATAAACGCCTGCTCCTCTCCGCCGCCAGGGAACCCGCCCTCCTGTTCCGCGACCCCCGCCTGACCGTCGAGGAAATGCTCCGCTCCGCCGTGACGCTGCTGGAGAAGGTGGAAGCGGAGGAAGGAGGGGGGGTTTATAGTTTGGAGTTAGGAGTGAGGAGTTAGGAGTTTTTATATATCTTACATGCAGAAAAACGCATATGCGTTATATAGGAATGATGCCCTTACAAGCTGGAACACTAAACACCTCCAAACTCTAAACTATAAACTATAAACTCCTCCCCATCCCTCCCCCCCTCCAGCAAAGAAATCGACAAAATTCCCGCAACACTGTCATCACAATTCCGTCATGGAATTTTACGCCATTTCCGCATGGATGAAGGAGAGGTATCGAAACTATTACAAATTGCCAACAATCCTGATATCGTGTTGCATTTGGAAAAAGCCGATGATACAATACTCCTGAGCTTGCGGAAAGGAGATCATGCGGATGAGCGGGTGGACGCTGTTTCTGTGCGCAGCCGCATTGGGTATGCTGCTGATTCTGTGGTATGATCGCAGCCGCCGTCAGCATGAGGAAATGGATAAAGAGCGCATGCGCCGAAGCATGCTGTATTATGAGGTTTATCCCTTGGTATTGGAAGCGCGCAAGTACAACATCGACCGGGTGCAGGTCGAGAGGACAAGGGTGGTTTTTTTCTCCGTCTGTCCTCCGGGAGAGATTGGCTCTTACGTGTTTTCCGAATGGGGTCACAGGCCCTTGAATCCGCGCCGCACCTGGGCTTTGGCGCAGGTGATCGCGGATGATCTGCCGGTGCTGCAGGAGACCCAGTGCTATCGCCTGCGGCGCTACAAGGTGATGCGCCCCACGGGGCAGAAAGATGACGCTTATCAGTTCATCGTCCGCAGCGGCTACAAGACAGAGCTGATGTACGCGCGCGAACGGAAGCCCCGGCTCTACTGATTTTCCCCGTTTCCTCACGACGGCTGCAAAGCTTCGACCGGCAGGGCGTCCAGGACGTTTGCTCCCGAATACACCCTGCGTCCGGAAGGAAGGGAATATACCCCTTCCCCGGCTTCACACAGCAGCATATAGCCTCGCGCGGCGCGCAGCCGCAAAGGGCAGGAAAAAGGTTGCCGAAAGGCAGCCTTTTTGTTTGCCCGGAAACAGACGGTTTCCCCGCAGCAGCCCATCGCGCACCCGCCGTCCGGCAGGCCGCACAGGCAGGAAGGCACCAGCGGCAGCGCGAATATTTCTTCCGTCACGCCCCGGTAGCTGACGGAGAAAAGCCGGGACGCGAGCGCTTCCCCGCGCTCCACCGCGCACAGCGCCGCCATGCCGCGGCTGAAAAAACACGCGCCGCAGACCGTGCCGGGCAGGCGGTAAACCCTCAGCCTTTGCAGGGCGGCGTCCAGCAGCAGCATTTCCCCGGATACGCCGCCCGCCACGAGAAAATATTTTTGCCTCGGATGCGCGCACACATCCCGCGGGTACATTCCGGCCGGGGCGCAGCAGCGGATCTCTCCCGTTTCCGCGCAGAAGGCCGTCACGCTGTCGGCGTCGGCGGACAGGGCGTATACCTGATTTCCCAGCGCGGTCATCGCGCATACGCCCGTGGGCAGCGTAAGACCGCAGAGATATTCGCCCGTCGATTCCGCGTAGCATCGGCACTGGCCCGCCCCCGCGCACCATATCCTGCCGCATGCCCTGCACAGCGCTTCCCCCGGCGGGCCGATTTTCCTGTTCCCGTCCCCGTCCAGCAGTATCAGCCCTTTTTCCCCGTCCGCCACCCACAGGCCCATTCTGACCGCCCCCTCTTCCTTCAGGCTATGCCGGGAAGCGGGGAGGAGTGAGGGGGAGAGGAGTTTATAGTTTGGAGTTTATAGTTTATAGTTTGGAGGTATTCCAGCCTGTAAGGAAAGTTGGAACGATATCTGCCAAGTAGCTCTAACACAAACAACAAACGATGTCATCCCGATCGGAGTGGAGGGACCTGGGAGAATCACATTCAGCGAAGCAACAGGTTTTCCAGATTTCAGGTCCCTCCATTCCGCTCCACTTCGTTCCGCTCCAGTCGGGATGACAGTGTTATCTCTATATAAGGAATATGTGAATATCTGCGTGTTTGCGTGTAATCTATATAAAACTCCTAACTCCTATCTCCTAACTCTAAACTATAAACTCCTAACTCCTAACTTTTTTACAGCCTCTTGGGGGGCTCTTTTTTCGCGCTAAAACCGGGTACAGTGGCAGCAAAAAGGTAAGGAGGAAATGCCATGATTACTATCAGATTTTCCGGCCGGCAGCCCGCGCCGCGCAGCTGCTCCATCGGCCAGGAAACGGATCAGAACAGCCAGACCCTGCGCTTTTTCCTGCCGCAGATCAGCGACAGCCAGATCGCTCACCTGATGCTGCTTTTGCCGGACGGCACGCCCGAGATCCTGACGATTCGGGACGGCCTGGCCACGGTGCCGCTGACGCTGACGGAGCAGCCGGGCCGCATCCGCGCGTGGGTGGAGATCACGGGCAGCGACACCACCACCTGGAACAGCGAGCTGTTCTACCTCGATGTGGGCGACCTGCCGCCCATCAGCGAGCAGGTGGAGCACAAATACCCCACCGCCATCCAGGACGCGCTGCAGGCCGCGTCTGATATGGAGGACCTGTGGGCAAACACCAGCGTGGCGCTCGCGGACGCAAAGGAATTGACCGCGCATATGCTGTACGCCGCGTCCTACGCGGGCATCAAGCATGCGACAACGGAGGGCCATTCCCTCGTTCTGGAGGACGTGGACATGGACGCGGAAAGCAGCCTGGCTCTGGCTCGGGAAAACGGCTTTTCCGGCACGGCGGCGGAATGGGAAGCGTTCATCGAACGGGTGGAGAGCGTGGCCGTAGTGCATCGCTGCGTCACCCCGCAGATGTTCGGCGCGAAATGCGACGGCGTGAGCGACGACACCGTGCCTGTTCGCCTGGCCACGCTGCTGGCGAAGCGCTTCGGCGTGCCGCTCATCTGTCACGGCGGCACGATTTACCTGAAAACCGCCACGGAAAGCAGCTGCCCCGTGATCGACACCGATGTGGATTTCAGCGGCTCCACCCTGCTCATGGACGGGCAGAACGCGGGCCAGGTGATTCTGAAAATCGGAGATACGCCTGACGCGCTGACCATTTCCAGCGTGACCCATCAGAACTACGATTCGGTGTTTTCCGGCTATCCCAACAGCGTGATTTCCGTGACCAGCGGCTTAAGCCTTGGTCCGCGGCAGGGCAACCCCGGCAGCTACTACCATAAGCAGACCTTCCTGACCAACGACTATGGCGTGATCCAGCCGCTCGATCTGTTCCTGGATATGCCGTCCGTTCGGGCGTGCGTGCGCGTCGACAAGCTGACGCCGCCCATCCGTGTGCGCCTGGGTACGATCCTGGTGAAAGACGCGGGCTATCCCGCCGAAATTCTCATTCAGCGCAGCAACGTGACCGTGTGCGATACCGCCATCCACACGCAGAACATTACCGGCATGGCCTGGCACAACGCCCTGTTCACCGCGAAATACGGCTTCAACATCGCCTTTGAAAACATCATCGGCAACAACGTGGCGAACCTGCCCAGCGGGACGACGACCGTGACGGAATATCTGTTCGACGTTTACAGCTGCTATCAGGTGCTGTTCGACCGGCTGCATTTCAGCAAGGAATGGGGCGCGGCGGCAACCCACTGGTGCACGGACGTGACCTACCGGAACTGCGAATGCAACCGCGCGGATTTCCACTATGGTGTGTACGGGAATAACTTAGTGGAGAACTGCAAATTCTTCGGCTATCCCGGCGTGGTCAGCATCGGATACGGGGACGGCACGGTGGCGGTGAAGCACTGCGCGTTCTGGAAGCGGGAGGAAGGCGCGCTGTATGACAACAGCATTTTCAATTTCCGCGCGGATTTCGCCATCATGTTCTCCGGCACGCTGATCGCCGAGGACAATACCATCCACCTGTACGACCGGGAAAACGCATCTTACGTGTGGTTCATTGCCTATCACGCCTGGGCGGAGAAGGTGAACAACGTATCCCAGCCCATGCTCTCTTTCGCGCCGACGGCCTTCCCGACCATCCGGGCCAAGCGGAACATCCTTCGCTCGGAAGCCAGGGCCAATTCGGACAAGCTGTCCGCCCTGCGCCTTTCCAACAGCACCTCGACCACCATTGCCATCGGACAGATTGACCTGGGCTTTGACGCCACGGCGCTGCAGATCGGCGTGGACACCGATTTTTCTGGCTTCGATACCACGAACGCCGTGCTGCGCCTGGAAAGCGCGCGCTTTGCCGGCACGGACTACGCGGGCGCAATCGAAACGGATGCCGCCAGCGTCGTCAGCGCCCCGCTGGCCACTGTACGGAAAGTGTTCGCGCCTTTGCAGGCCATGGCGTGCGGCCTCTCCACCGTGACCTTTACCGCTGAAGAAACCCGCACCGCAACCGCTGACGTGGTGTTCCAGACGCCGTTCCGCGACACGAATTACACCATCCTGCTCACGCCAAAGAGCGGCGACGGACGCTATCTGTCATTCGTCAGCTATGAAAACAAGCTGAAAAGCGGGTTCCGTATCTATGCCATCGCGGACAACAATACCGCTTTCACCGATGACAGAACCATGGAAATCAGCTGGCTTTGCATGGCTGAAAACGCGTAAGACCTAACCCGGAGGAGTATTCTGGGGGAAACCATTCTTTGCTGTCCGGGGCCTTCCGGCCTTTCCGGGGCTACCGCCCGGCCTTCACTGAAAATCATCCACTGGATGATTTTCCGGGCGTTGCGGCCCCTACGCTGAAAACCAGCCCAAGGGCAGGTTTTCCGGGCGCTTCAGCCCCAAAGAATGGTTTCCCCCAGACCCCCTTCCAAGAAAGCCATAAAGGAAAAAAACACTTTTGGTTGGTTCCCCCAGAAATATCTGAATCGAAGCCGGAAAGTTTATAAATTTGTAATAATTCGTCATATTTTCTTGACAAATAGAAATAAACTATCTATAATTATTAACAGGATAGACAGGATAGCTTATCCATAAAAAAACCACGAAAGAAGGTCTGCCGCGATGTAAAAATGGGTTTGCGGCCATCACCGCTTCTTACAGCAAAACCGGAAGCGGCAGGCTGGTCGACGTGGAAAGCCAAGGCTTCCCGGACGAAAGCTGACCTTTCCGGGGAATCCGTGACCGTTGGAATGTTACAATATAATTCCGATTTGTTCTCAATTATTTCTAAAGCAGGCAGGATTTTTCTAAATTTCGTTATTTTTGTATTTTTTTCTTAATACTTTCTTTATAAATCCTTGACATATATGTCAAAATGAGTTATTATATGTTACGTAACCAAGATCAGGACGATTGGAAATTTGTTGTTTAAGGAGAGAAGACCATGAGGAGAGTAATTGCGCTGGCTTTGACAGTGGGGTTGCTGTGCTCTTTGACACCGGCACTGGCCCTGGAAGTGCCAAAGCGTATAGATGATTTTGACGATCTTCCTTATTTGCCCAGGCTGAGTGATTTCGCGCAGATGCATACCTTCCAGGAAGATGAGATCGTAACCATCTATCTGGACAGGCCTGTGGACAATCTGCGCGCAAATTGGCTGGAATACAACAATGAGCATGAGGAAGACCTGGAAGTAGAAGAAGTGGACAACGTGTTCATCGCGCATCTGGACACCACTGGCCACAAATACCAGGTCGGCGCGCACTGGACGAACGCCTATGCCTATGAGACCTATACGGAGTACGATTCGAGCAAGGACCCGAACCGTTATCAGACCATGCTGCGGGATTCCGACGCCGCGGAGGGATACAGTGTAGGCGACACGATGGCGCAGAGGGACACGCTCAGGAACGTAGGCCCTGCCGATGAGTACCGGAACCAGGATGATACAAAGCAGCAAAAGAACGACTCCGCGATTAACGAACTGGCAGGCTATCTTTACAACGACCAGCCTGATAATTTCACCAAGCATGAAGTAGATTTTTATTACAATCCCGCGTCGCCTGCCTCGAGCAACGCGCAGATCGAAGCCACCATTGAAACGCTGAGGCAGAAGGCGGAGCAGGAAGCCAAGCAGGCTACCGACGCGCTGGGGCAGCATCAATACGATCAGTACGGCAACCGTGCCAATCTGAGCAACTATTACTGTGTAAAAGTGGAAGAACCCTTCTACGCCGTGGTCAGAACACTGGATGATGGCAAATTCTGCATCCTTTCCCGTTACAAGTACAATACCAATGTAAAGAACATCACCGTCCCCGCCGGTTTCAAGCTCTACCGCGTGAACGGCTATGTGACGGCCTGGCATCCCACCTACGCCGCTTCCGACGGCACTTCCGACGGCCGCTACACCGTGGCGTATCTGTCCGACCAGACGATCAATGGCGAACAGTGGACAGTGGCCTACGGCCGCAACGGCAAGATCCAGTGGTTCTATCTCACGATGTTCGATACGGAACTTTTCGGTCAGGACATGGGCACCGCCGTTATCAAGTTCGAGCCCTGCAACACCGGCTGGTTTATCCGTGAAGTAACGGAAATGTATGAGGACGGCTCCTATGTCAGCGCGTTCTACAATCGCACGGGCAACGGAAAGCTGGCTTATTACAAGGCAAGCGAATACTTGACGGACGGTTCTGCCGCTCCGTACAACATCAGGAGTTCCAGCTCTTCTCCTGATAATGATCTGCCGCCCGATGACGACGATTTCCCGACCGATGACGACGATTTCCCGACCGACGACGACGATTTCCCGATGGATGAGGACAACGATCTGCCGCCCGATGATGTGTCGTCGTTCGATGAAGACGATTCTCCTGAATATTTTGTCTATGAGTATGAAGATCCGGTAGATGGCTATTGGGGAGTGCTCCATACCGCGGATTGCCCCCTGGTGAAAAAGCGTGATAAAGACGACTGGCATTGGGCGGCGTATAACGACGGCGACGGCTTTGATCTGGAGGCATTCCGTCAGATGTATCAGCCGTGTGATGTGTGCAATCCCTGATGCTTCAGCCATGCGGGGCTGTGCTGTACATAAACTGCCGATGCTTTCATGACTGACTTCACCACAGAAAAGGAGATGCACATATGAGAAGAGCAATAACTTTCTTATTAGCATTAGCGCTGATCTTCTCTGCTTCTGCTGCATTTGCTGGTTCGATTGGAGTGGAAGAAATCATTATGAATAATGATTCTTCTGAATTTCCTGATCTGAGCAGCTTTGCGGTGCTGCGCGCATCAGTGCCCGATGAGCTGGGCCGCGTCACTGTTTCCCTCAGCGAACCTGTGGACAGGCTGTGGGCCAACTGGATGGGCAAGGATGAAGAGCCGGAAGAACTGTTCCTGGACGATAACTTGACTGTAACGTTTTCCACCAAACGGCATTCCTATCAGGTGGGCGCCATGCCGCCCTCGAACGCGGTTCTGTTCAAGGAGGAAACATCCCAGCGCTTTATCATCGAGTTTGGCGCGCTGGAATCCCAGATCAACTGGCGCACCATTCAGGCAAAGAACGCTGCCTCGCACGGCGACTGCGTGGCGGTTGTCTCGCCGCATTGGATCCTGTTTCGCGTTTCTGACGAAGTGCTTTTCAATGAGTTCAGCGACAGCCTGAACTGCACGGACATCGAAGTGCCGGAAGGCTTTGCCCTGCAGCGGGTGGAAGGCTACGCTGTTTCCTGGCGATATGGCTCCAACGGTTCCGACGGTTCGCCCAACCTGGCGTATATCACCATGCAAAAGGGCTACATCGTTATTTATGGCCGCAATGGAAAAATCCAGTATGTGACGAGCTACACGCCGGATATGAAAGTTTTCGGCGTAGATGTCGGCTCCAGCGCGGCGGAAGATGATCCCGCCCAGGTTCCTGCCCATTACAATGTGAAAGAAAAAATCTCCGAGTATTCCGGTCTGCCTGAAATGCCGTCTATCAGTTCTTTTGCGGGGCTGTCGCCTGTCATGTCGGAAGACGGAAAAAAGATCACCGTTTTCCTGGACAAGCCGGTGGACCGCATCTGGGCCAATTGGATGGGCGTTGGCGAAGAACCGGAGGAACTGAAGGTAAACGCGAATCTGATCGCCAGTTTCTCCACTGAAAACCACAAATACCAGGTTGGAACCAAATGGATAGGCGTTTATCAGGAGTTGGAGAAAGGAGCCCGGCAGGAAATCGTCTGGGGCGCTTATCCTTCCTATATCCAATGGGCTACAAACCAGGTGAAGCAGAACAACGATGCCGATGATCCCATCAAGGTCGTCCTGCCGCATTGGGAACTGCAGGATATCGTGACAGGAAATGTGATCAGAGAATATTCCGATAAACTGTCCTGCACCGAGATCCAGGTTCCCAAAGGCTGCAAGCTTGTGAAAAAGGCAGGATACGCCGTGGCTTACTCCCCGGAAGGCGGCGGTTCGGACGGTTCGCCCAATCTGGCATACATCACCGAACAGAACGGATTTACCGTGATCTATAACCGCGGCGGCAAAATTGTGAGCGTAATCAAGCAGATTCCCGAGAGCCATTTCTTCAGCACACGCACGGGCACGGCGACTGTGCGGTTCAGTCTGAGCGAATTCAATCAGTGGTATATCAGCGACGTAACGGAGGTATACTCCAACAAGCGTTCCATCACTGCCGTGTTCAGCCGCTATGGAAACGGAAAACTGGAAGACTGCCAGGTGTCCGATTTCTGAGAAAACCAAAAGCAATGCCCCCGCTTGATTGACAGGCGGGGGCTTTTGCGTGGAAACAATCGGTTGTTTAAATTTTCTCCAGTGCCTGGGCGATATCGGCGATCAGGTCGTCGGCGTTTTCCAGGCCGCAGCTCATGCGCACCAGCCCTGCGGGGATGCCCGCGGCCTTGAGCTGCTCGTCGCTCATCTGGCGGTGGGTGGTGGAGGCGGGGTTCAGGCAGCAGGTACGCGCGTCGGCCACGTGGGTTTCGATGGCGGCGAGGCGCAGGCTGTTCATGAACACGGACGCGGCTTCACGCCCGCCTTTCAGTTCAAAGCTCACCACGCCGCAGGAGCCCTTGGGCAGGTACTTCTTCGCCCGTTCGTGATACTTGTCCCCGGTCAGGCCGCAATAGCTGACGTGGCTCACCTTGGGATGCTTCTGCAAAAACTCCGCCACGGCCTGACCGTTCTCGCAGTGCCGCGCCATGCGCACGTGCAGGCTTTCCAGGCCCAGGTTCAGGTAGAAAGCGTTCTGGGGAGACTGGATGGAGCCGAAGTCGCGCATGAGCTGGGCGGTGCATTTGGTGATAAACGCCCCGGCCAAGCCGAACTTTTCCGCGTAAGTGATGCCATGATAACTGTCGTCCGGAGTGCACAGGCCGGGGAACTTGTCCGCGTTTGCCATCCAGTCGAATTTCCCGCTGTCCACGATCGCGCCGCCCACGCCCACGCCGTGGCCGTCCATGTATTTGGTGGTGGAGTGGGTCACGATGTCCGCGCCCCATTCAAAGGGACGGCAGTTCACCGGGGTGGCGAAGGTGTTGTCGATGATCAGCGGCACGCCGTGGGCATGGGCCGCTTTGGCGAATTGCTCAATGTCCAGTACGGTCAGGGCGGGGTTGGCGATGGTTTCGCCGAACACCAGCTTTGTGTTCGGGCGGAACGCGGCGTTCAACTCCTCGTCCGTGCAGTCGGGGGAGACGAAGGTGGTCTCAATGCCCATCTTCGCCATGGTGACGCTGATCAAATTGAACGTGCCGCCGTAAATGCTTGACGAAGCCACCATATGGTCGCCGCAGGAAGCCAGGTTGAACATGGCAAAGAAATTCGCCGCCTGGCCGGAGGAGGTGAGCATCGCCGCCGTGCCGCCTTCCAGCTCGGCAATTTTCGCGGCCACATAATCGTTGGTGGGGTTCTGCAGGCGGGTGTAGAAGTATCCGCTGGCTTCCAGGTCAAACAGTTTGCCCATGTCCTCGCCCGTAGCGTATTTAAAAGTGGTGGATTGGACGATCGGAATCTGCCGCGGCTCGCCGTTGCCCGGCGTATAGCCGCCCTGCACGCATTTTGTTTCAATGCGGTAATCGCTCATAATTCGTAGCCTCCCTTGGTTTGTCATTGGCGGTTCACAGATGAATTCCAGTTCATGATAGTGAAAAAAGACAGCCCTGTCAAGCGTGATACAGAAGAAAGACAGGGCTGAGTCAGCGGCTCCTGCACAGCCGATGCGGAGCGATACATTTATTTCCTGCGGCGAAAAAACTCTGAATCAAATGACAATCAGAAAAAATCTCTTGACGAATTCACCCAAATACGCTAAGATATGGTTGATCATTGAAAAGACCAGATGGTCAACCAAATAATGAAGAGGAGATAATCAAGATGAAAAAGATTGTTGCGTTGATTCTTGCCGCCGTGATTCTGTGCTCCTGCGCCGCCGCCATGGCTGAAATTCCGCCTATGCCCGGCAAAGACGCCTTCGCTGTCATGGTCACCGAGACCAAAGACAATGTGATCTACATTGCTCTGAGCAAATCGGTTGACAGGCTGTTTGTCAACTGGCCGGCCGAACTGAAGCTGGTTGAGCTTGCTGTGGACAGCAACCTGACCACTTCCGTGTTCCTCTTCGACCAGGATTTCCAGCCCGGCGTAGCCAAATTCTGGTATGGCATAGATTGGGTCGGCACCAAGACTGACCGCGCTTTTATCACGCTGCAGGGTGAGTGGATCGTGTCCTACAACCGCAAGGGCGAGATCGTGAATGTTTCCTACGCGGGCGCTGGCGACCTTCAGGCCATCAGGGATGTCGCGTTCGCAGAGTTTGGCAAGACCGCGACCGGCGTCATTGTCCTGAGCAGCCCGGCCCAGTAATCCAGCTTTTTCAGCAAGGAGCTGTCTCGCAAAGAGGCAGCCCTTTTTATGTGCAAAAAGCCGCCCCTTATCCAGGAGACGGCAGAATGCGGCTGTAAACAAAGCATATGAACCGCACAATATTTATGGAATATACCGGATTTCGCAGGGCTGCGTCCCGTCGGATAATCCGCCTTCCGCAGCTTCGCAGGTGAGAATGATCGGGCTGTTCGCGGAAAAGCTGGCTTGCGTTCCGCTGCTTTTCATGAGCGTCACACGCAGCTGCAAATTCGCGGCCGCCGTCAGGTTTTCCAGAAGTGAAGAGGGAGAATTGAGCGTATCCACGCAGAAATAATCGCCTGTATTCACTTGCGTATTCGGGCTGCTTTCATAAATCAGCAGCGGTGATTGGCCGGTTCGCAGCAAGTGGACCTGAATGCTGTTCCAGGTGCACGCCCCGGATGCGTTGTAGATGGAAAACTTCACGCCGTATCGGCAGGTCAGCCCCTCCAACCCGGAAGGACGGCTGCGGGTGAGGGTCAGGGTCTGCACCGCCTGGGCGCCGTTCATCGTGACAGTTTCAGCGGGAATCAGGGTATAATCCGCTTTGTTTGCAGTCAGCGGCTGAATCCAGAGCAGGCTATGCCCCTCCGGCTTTGCCGCCGACACCACCACCTGGCTGTCTGATAAACTGTTCCCGCCGGAATAAAAATCGCTGCTGCCCGCATGGATGGTGTCGGCATAGATGGTTTTCACGCGCAGGGTACCGCCGTTGCCCAGGGAAGCATTGGGGTTTTCCTCGGTGCCGCCGAACTTGATGCAGCTGTTCCCATCGGCGGCGAACACCTCAAACACCCCGCCGCTCGTGGCCCGGAACGCGCTGCCCGCGCGAATGTTGATTTCACCGCCGGACATATCGATCCCGTTCGCGTTGATGGTCAGCGCGGAGTTATTGACTTTTTCCACGCCGTCCTCTGCCATGCGGCGCACTTCGAGCGCGATTTCCTCCGCTGTCTGGCGATAGGAGCTGAGGCTGCGGCTCATGTCTTTTACGGTTTTGCGGACTGTTTGCATATCCTCCTTCACCTTCGGGCTGAGCTGCTCCTCGCCGACGGCGTTCGGCTGGATGTTTTCCGCGCCGATGTGCTGGATCACGTACCTCAGCTGGTCTTCCAGCTGGCGCAGGTAATCTGTTACCTGCCTGATATCCTTCAAACTGCCGGTGAAAGGAATATCCGTCAAATAAGCCATCTGATCATCTCCCTGCCTTTATTTATCCTTCTCAGCCCGCGCCTGGATGATTATCTGTAGTTTTGCAGCGAATCCAAATACCGCTGCACCTCCAGATTGAATTTTTTCTGTTCCAGCGCCAGCTTGGCATTGTACTGCCAGTCGCTCATCGAGTCCCGATACCAGCCGTATTCCCGATCATCCAGGTTCATCAGCAGGTTCATTCTATCATTCAGCGACTGTTCTTCCATGCTGTACCGCTCCTGAGCGCGTTTCTCCAGCTCGGGCAGCTTATCGTTCAGCGCGTTCAGATATTCCGCGTAAGCCTGGTAACCCGCGGTGCTGGCCCAGCTGTTACCGTATCCGCCCGTGAGCGCCGCCGAAATGCCCGCGCTGTCCTGCATGGCGTGAAGCCCGTTCCGGATATACTGATCCCGGTACTGCTGGAAAAGCGGGTCGCGTCCGGCATTGTAAGAAAAACCGGGACGGCGCATGATCTGGTCATACAGACTGGAAATCTGTTCCGAATAACGGCTCTGGTAGGGCTGCGGGCTCCATTTCATCGTGGAATACAGATACTGCCTGGCCGTATCGATCAAAGGACTCACCATCTGAGCGTTCCCGGCATTTCCGTAGGGAGATTGGACGTTATTCTCAGGATTGATCCTGATGTTCCGCATAGGGTATGAATCCATCTTTCTGTCCTCCTTTTGTTCCGATTTATGGCGTGATTCCGCCGCCTGCGCCGGCAAACAGCACCCGGGCCATGCCGTAAAGCTGCATTCCGCCGCTGCCTTCCAGCCGGATCTTCATATGCTGGCACCGCCGGGGCACGATGGGCATGAGGAGCAGGCTGGTCCTGCCGTTTCCGCGCAGAACGCCGCTCTCCAGCCATATGCCGTCGGAATCATACTGCACCAGAAAGCGGCACTCCGCGCCTTTGTTCAGCTTCATGCGCAGCAGAAAACGGCTCAGGTACTGATGCTCCGGGTATTCATAGCCCATTTCCGCCGTCTCCGCGTACCAGGTCACTTCGTCCGGTTCGGGGGTGCCGGCTGTGCCGTTCAGGGCATAGAGCGTACCATTCTGGCAGAGCATGTACATTTCTCCTTTCAGCGGCGCGAAGGCCAGGGCATGGGCGTCGTCCTGCCGGTGCCATACGCCTTTACCGGTTTCCAGCACATACAGGCTCCAGCCGCCAGACGCTTCCCGCGCGGACAGGTAATAATTCCCGTTCATCTCTCCCGCCGCGCCGGAGCTGAGCCTGTCCTGGCCCAGCGCTTTGCCGACGCATTCCGGAACCCCGTCGAACCGCTGCACGCTGTGAGCGCTCAGATAATACATCACGCTGTTGACGGAAACGAGGGTGCTTCCGCTGCCGGGGTTTACGCCTTCACATTGGGTGGTCTGCGTTTGATAGTTCGCGGGGATTTCGCCGTAAATACGGTGCAGGCAGTTTTCTTTGAAAAAGCAGGGTGTGCCGCGGTGCGTTGCCGCGCCGGTAAAGGGCCCGTCAGAACCCAGATGCACGAAGTAGCTGTCCTGGCTCGTGCCCGCGAATTTCCGCCAATTGGTGAAATCGCCCAGAGCGCAGGCGTAGATCTGGTTCACGGTCTCGCCGTCCTGCTCGCCGTAGCGGCAGCCCCACAGGCGGTTGTTGCATTCGATCACAAAATCCATCCGCGGGGCTTTGCGGTCCGCCCGGACAGCAGCGCCGGTCTGGGTGTAGTTCTGGTCGATCACGCCGGTGACGACGATATAATCTTCTCCCACAGCCTGCACGAGATGAGTGTTGTTCAGCAGTTCAAGCTGGGTTTTCAGAGTTTCGTTTTCTCCCTCGTAACTGACGCCGCTGATCGTTACGCCATCCTGGACTTTCAGGTCGCTTCCGATGCCAGGCGCGCCGATGCGGATAGAAACGCTGGAAATGCCCGTCCATTCGCCCGTCCAACGGTAAAGCGCGTGGGTTTCCCCGCTGGTGTCCAGCCAGTAATCACCTTCCTCGGGTTCCTCCGGCTCGGCGTCGCTTACCGTCATCGAAGTGCGCGGATACTCCTGGCCTTCGAGCGTGCAAAGAGAAAAGCTGACCGACTGGCCTTCAGCCGATTCATAGAGCCGATTGACACTGCCGTGATCAGTCATGTTCACCGTGTTGCAGTATACGCCGTCGGGGAACACCAGCAGGTATGCACCCATGGATACCATCTGCTTTGGCAGCATACTATCATCCAGCGACAGATCGGTGATCGGGGTGGGTTTGCCGTCGTAGTACAGCGTGCTCCCGTCGATCCATGCCAGTTTTTCCATGGCCATCATTCCCAGTGGATTGTCCAGCTCTGCCACGATGCCGCGCTTTTTGCGGCTGGAAAGCAGCGGCCAGTTTTCGCCGGTCATGTTGCCCATGGCAGCAAAAGCGCCGTCGTATGTTCGGGGCCGCCGGTCGAGGCCGGTGAACTGCTCCGTCCAGAGCTGCTTTGAGGGGATGGCCTGCAGGGTCGGATAGCGCATGTCATTCCCTCCCTTGTCAGAATTTCAGCGCGCAGGACGCGGCCTTGAACCGGTGCTCCCGGTGGTACGCCCGGGTGAATTGTCCCCAGGCTTCGCTGAACAGCAGCAGATTATTGTTGTATTTGTCATATTCCAGGTTGGCCAGGTCGATCTGCATGGCGAGGAAATACAGATAAACATCGTCGTAAGGCGGCTTGACAAGCAATTCAGTGTCGGGCGGTGTATCCTGGGTATAGCCGTCAAAAGCCTTCGGCTTTTCCGCGTCCGGCTCGTGCGTGGAAAAGACTTCCTTGAAAACGCGCCGGTCCAGGTGGCTCAGCCATTCGATCTTCAGGGCCCTCGCCACCTGGTTGGGCTTTAGTTCATCCGCCTGGAAAATGGCCTTCTCCATAGTCATAGTTAAATACCTCCTTCAAGGGCACTTTAGGTGATTAAGGCATTAAGCAATAGTGTATTTACCCTCTGATCTAACTGTTCAATCGAGTTGCTTTAAAAGAGTACAAGTTACATTGTCATCCCGACCGGAGCGCAGCATAGTGGAGGGACCTGAAAGCAGGGCACCATGTTGCTTGGATTAATACGTTTCTTTCAGGTCCCTCCGCTCCGTTCCGCTGGCGCTCCACTTCGGTCGGGATGACGACCGAGGTTGTTTGTGAACAAATCTATTGCCTAATGCCTAACTCAAAGTGCCCTTTTAGTCAAAAGAAAGAAATCAGACGCTCATCGCGTATTCCCGGGTACCGGAAGTACGGGCGGCTTCCTGCTCCATGATTTTCTGGCGTTCCAGCATTTCATTGATCACTTCCCACAGGGGCATGGGCACTTCCACGAACTGCTCCTTGGGCACGAAGTAGGTCTTGTCGTTCACGCCCACTTCCAGGGTATTCTGCTCTGTGCGGCTGCGCTTGGGGATGTACACCGTGCGCATGTCCTGCCAGGGGTCGTACTGCTTAGCCATGTCTGTATCCTCCCACTTTCATATATCATTAAAATATCGTTTTCCCTTATGGCTTTCTCGGAAGGGGGTCCGGGGGGAACCGCTCTTTGGCCTCCAAAGAGCGGTTCCCCCCGGAAAAAACTCCGGTCAGGCGTCCTCATCCACGTCGCTGTAGTGGCTGCCGCACTCCACGCGGAGCAGGCGCTCCTCATAGAGCACCGCGCCGCCGGTTTCGAAGTAGACGCCGATGGTGCCGAACTGGTTGAGGGGGCCGCCGGCCTGCTCGGGGGTCTTGATGATGACTTCCATGTTGCCCCCGGCCACGTCGATCATGCCGAAGGCGTTCTTGCCCAGGAACACGCAGCCGTACACAGCGATGCCCGCAGCGCCGCCTTCGCCGGGATAGATCACCGTGTTGTCGGCGATATTGTTCACATTATCCTTGACGGTGATGGTGGAGGCCGTGTTGGCGGTCACCAGACATTTCACGTCACCCACCAGGATATAGCGGTCCTTCAGTGCGTTTTCCGCCACAGTGCCGCCATCAAAGGTGATGGTTTTGCCCGCCTGGGTGATCGCGCCGTTCACCAGCAGGGTCGTGCTGTCGCTGGCCAGCGCCGCGCCGCGGTACACTTTGGCATTGTCGCTCTCAATGAAGCGCACACCGTGGAGCTCGCCGATTTCGCCGTTGTAGATTTCATCGGGATGCGCGTACTCATGGGCGTCCAGCCAGCCCTTGGTTTCGCGAAGGTCGTAGGTGACGGAAGGATGCACGATGGCGATATACTTGCCGTCGATCCTGGGGGCTTTGTGCTTTTTCAGCCAGGTGACGGCGCGGTTCACCATGGTGGGGGTGAGCACGCAGTCGCCGGTCAGCGCGGCGCGGGAGGTCACGGCGTCGCCGTTTGCCTTGTCACAGTACATCACATTGCTGCCGGAAATGGCGATGTTACGAGCAATCTTGTCCTGGGTGTTGCCGCCCGCCGCGCCCATTTCCTCTGCCGCGTCCTGGGCCACTGGGTCGATGGCGTGGCGTTCCAGGCGGCGGCCCAGGGGCGTGTAAGCGCCGTATTCATACACGGTGGCCTGCACGGCGCTGTAGCCGAAAGCCTGCCCGTCGGGAATCACGCCCTCCTTGAGGCGGGGCACGTCGCCGAAAGAATTGGCCTTGCGCATTTCCACGGTCATGCCGTGATGCTCGGGCAGGGGAATGTTTTTTGCGAACTGCGCGAACACATAGTTGCTCTTGGCGTTTTCCAGCGCCTCGGTGTTATACCATTCCCTGATCTGCGGGGCCATGGTGCTGCTGTCGGTAAAAGCCGTTTCCGCGCCGGTGTAGGCGTTGGTGTAGTTCCCCGTGTTCGCCACCGGATAGCCGCCCTGGCCGCCGCTGTCTGCCATCAGCATTTCCCGGTTCATCCAATGATCTTTCATACGATATCCTCCTTATTTACACATAATCGGTGAAATTGATTTTCTCCCCGTTCCTGATTCTGCGGCGGTATTCCGCGCGGGTCTTCCGATCCATGCTCTGCACGTTCACGCCCATATCGGCGCTGCCCGCGGGATCGAGCCCGTTTTCCCGGGGGCGGCTGGCTCCGGCCAATACGCTGGCGGCGATGCGTTCGCCTGCCTGACGCGCGGCGAACGCCATGCTGTCCCGCTGGATTTCCTTGCTGTGCACCGCGAAAAAGGCATCCTTCACGCTCATGCCCACGCCGGGGGAAGTCATGCGCACAAATACAGGATTGGCCATTTCCGCTGTCAGGTTAAAGCCCGGAAACTCTTTCCGCAGCGCTTCTGCCTGCGCGTATACGTTTTGGACGTGCTCCTGCATGAAATCCCTGGACGGCGTCGCAGCATCCGCCTGTTCCGCGGCGGGGGCTTCGGCATTCTCCTGCCGGAGCCTTTCCGAAATGCCCGCAACGTCTTCCGCTTTCAGTCCATATCGTCCGCCGAGCGTTTGCAGGATGGGCTGCACAGCGTCCAGCTGCTTCCTGTAATCCTGCTGATTCTTGAAGCGCTGCTGGATCGCCGTTTGGATGCGCTGGCCTACCGCCTTTTCATAGTCCTGCCGATACTCTCCGGAGATCAGCTCCCGAAAGGTCGGCCGATCGCCGCCGGACGCTTCCATGGATTCGCCGCCGGCAACGTCTCCGTTTGCGCTGCCCATGGTTTCCGCTTCTGCGCCTTCGCCAAACCGCTGCAAATTCAATCGTTCCATCATTCATCCTCCTGGCCGTAAAGCGGCCGCTTCTTCTGCCCTGAGCGGGCGATTGTTCCGCGTTCCGCGGTGACCTCATTGAAGCATAAAAGCGGGAAGAAAAAGAGCCCCCTCAAACAAAGAAAAGCCCCTGTTCCGTTTTGGAACAAGGGCCAGCGTATGGTGTTTTCACTTCTCCGTAAAATCCTGTTTTTCTCCGGCATCCCCCTGCTGTCTCATCATTTCCAGCATGCGCAGCATCACCTTCGGGATGGGCACGCCCATGGCCGCGGCGTTCTCCAGGACGCTCAATCCTTCCGAGGCCACAAACCAGAAACATGTCGCGCCTGTGACAGCGGCGATTTCCAGGCCGGTTCCCTGCGTCACGGCGCGGTCAATCAGCGCGGCCAGGCCCACTACGCACAGAATCAGCACCTTCTTCATCAAGCCCTTGAATGCCGCGTCGCTGCTGAGTCCGCCGCTTTCCGTCTTGGGCGACACGCCCATGAACCCGCAGATCAGGCCGGTCGCATAGTCCAGCGACATCACCGCTACCAGGATCCACACGATCGGCGGCATGGCGATGAAATACCCGACGACCGCCCCGCCGATGGCGGCGAGGATTTCAGTGATTCGTTTCATGACTGCCAATGCCTCCTTGTTCGTATTCTTTGATGATATCTCCCGCCATGGCAATCGCCGCTTTCAGCGTCTGCCACGCTTCCTGCGCCACCCACACCCCCGCCTGCGGCAGCTCTTCAGATAAACAGCTGGTCGGGTCTTCGGCTGTATCAGGGTTGCTGCTACCCGGCGTCACGCCCAGCGCTTTCCACATTTTCGGCCCGGCAATGCCATCGGCAGTCAGGCCGTGAGCGCTCTGGAATGCTTTCACTGCCTGCTCTGTTTTCTTTCCGAACTCCCCGTCTGCGTCAAGGTCAGCGCCATACTTCGCGCTGAGCAGCGTCTGCAGCTCTTTCACCGCTTCGCCCTGACTGCTGCGGCGCAGGGTGGGAATGTTTTTGGATTCGTCCACGTTCAAGCCTGCCTTTCTCAGTTCCTCAGTTCTGTACAAACCGGCGGGGATGCCGTATCGCAGCCATCTCGGTGTTCCCGGAAGCGGTTCTTCCTTGACGCGCGTGCTGCAATGACGCACAAGTCCGTTGCCAAGATACATTCCGGTATGGCCTTCGCGGAATACGCAGCACACCAGATCGCGCGGCATGTCCCGAATGTCGCCCTTCACCGCCCAGTTTGACTGCGTTTCCCATTGCGCCGTGACAGTACCGCCGAATAGCGCCAGGCCTGCCTGGGCAGCCAGCCAGCTGTTGAATCCCCGGCAATCGAACATCCGGCATCCATTCCATTTGCATCCGGCGCACAGACCTTCTTTGCCGCTCAGAACCGGGCATGCGCCGTAGATTTTTGCTTTGTGATCCGGGCGGTATCCGGCGTATTTACGGCGGTTTTCCGGTGTGCACATCTGCCCATAGCTTCCGAAAACGTAAGGCCAATCCATGCAGCAGGCAGTGAGCGCCCTGATGATTTCGGCCTTGCTCTTTCCTTCCGCTGTCAGTCTGTCCCGAAGCTTTTCCGCGTCTTTGGCTGTATTCACTCAGCACCCTCTTTTCTTTCGCCGGGCAGAACTGAAATCCCGCAGCGGTTGTCATTCTTCATACGGTCACCCGCGTCACGAATTGGAACCGACGACAGCAAAACGCGGTCTTACGCCTAATACGAAATTGGAGATATCACGTTTGATCAGTTCTCCGCGATTCCCGACGACAAGGACATAGCTTTCCGTTGCCACGGACCGAAGCCACCAGATCTGATTGATAGCTCTGAATCCAGTGTCAAGCGCAAAGATACGCAGTTGCTTGCATTCATTTCCGATTAGGCCGATACTGTATGGATTCGCTTCGGTGCCTGATGTCGCGGTCGAAATATCGGAAGTCACAAAACCAAAGATCATGATTTCGTTGCAAAGATCGCAGATGCTTCTTCGCGTGATATTGCTTTGGGTGCTGTTGTCGAACCATCCGTATTTGCAGCCAATGGCAGCGGCGGAAGCGCTGGCGGGATTTGGATAATAAACGGTTATCGGCAAAATATGCGAAGCGCCAAAATCGTTGATGACGATTGTGTCCGCTGCCCGCATGATTACCGTCCGCATTCTGCTGTATTTGTATCCGCCGGCTGTGGTCGTTTCTGAAGACCATTTTTTTATTGTGGCGTCTTCCCCTTCGAGCAGAGCAAGCGTATCTTCGGAAGCGTTCAGAACGGTGCCTTCCGGAATCTCCATGAGGGACGACGGCATCACCACAACATGATGTTTTTGCGTTCCCGCGCCGTAGTAATAGTCAAAATCGCAAATGGTGTACTTTTTGCTGTTGATCATCCAGTAATCGCCGATGAACATGTCGTCGAATGTTCCGGCGTCGATTGCGGCTGCCTGCGCCGCCGTCAGGGCGGTTCCGATGTTTTTCCCCCGGTATATGCTGTTGTGAAACTGCGCGCCTTGCTGCGCCGGGAAATCAGGAAACAGCGACTGCCAGGGGCGCTGAATTGTGCTGACTGCCATCTGTTATTCCTCCGTTTCGTTTGCCGCTGCAGGCGTTTCCTGCCTGCGATCCCACACCCTGCCTTCGATCATGATCCCATCGCTGCGGATGATGTGTGCGGCGTGATAGGGAATCCCGCTCACCGCAGCCGCCGCGCAGACGGTGAAGTATTTGGCATAAGCCTGGCTTTCATCGTCGAAGTGATCGTACAGCAGCCCCCGGCTGCCGTCAGAACGTACCTGGTTTTCAATGGTGGTGTAGAAGGTGTTCATGTCTCATTCTCCTTTCTTTTTGGATGCCTGCCGCTTTCCCATTCGGGAATCGGCAGGACGCGCTACGGCTTTGCCGTACGCTCATCCTGATGATTTGGATGCCTGCCGCTTTTTTGTGGCTGCCCAATTATCGCATATTCTGCGGAATGTGAAGAGTCCCCCTCTTCGCCGCCGCTCCTTTGATACAGGTAAAGCATGTCTCTTTCTCTTTTCGCGGATTGCACAACAAAAAAGGCCCAGCTTATCCGGCAAGGACCCTTTCGATTGCGGAAAACGCGCCATTGAAAAAAATACAGGATGATGCTATAATATGCCATGGTGCGCAAATGATTTTTCAGTGCGCCGTTTCATAGCATTTTTTTCCTATTAGGAGTTGACCAAACGGTGTCCGGAAAGAAAGAAAACATCTGGAACGTGCCCAATGTGCTGACCATGATCCGCCTGGCGCTCATTCCCGTTTTTTGGTATCTGATCCTGACCGATCATTATTATTGGGCGTTTGGCGTGTTTGCCGTTGCCAGCCTGACGGATCTTGCCGATGGCTTCATCGCCAGGAAGTACAGCCTGATCACTGACTTCGGCAAGCTGATGGATCCGTTGGCGGACAAGCTGATGTCGCTGAGCGTGATGCTGTCGCTGACGATAAAGGGCGTTGTTCCCTGGCCCGCCCCGGTACTGCTGCTGCTCAAGGAGGGCACCATGGTGGTGGGCGGCCTGATCCTGTACAGTAAAAAAGTGGTGGTTTTCTCCAAATGGATCGGCAAGCTGGCCCAGACCGTGGTGGTGTGCTCGCTGCTGTCCTGCTTCTTTCATCAGTGGATCATGGAGCATTGGGGCGTGCCGGTTCATCTGTACCTGCTATGGGCGGGCGTGGCGCTGACGCTTATCGCGCTGGTTTATTATATCGATATGGCGCTTAAGCTGAATAAAAAGGCCAACGAAAGAATAAAAGAAGAAAACGAAAGGGTGTAACTGAACATGGCAAGAAAAGCAGTTAGCGTAAAAGCGCGCTCCTATGTAATCAGCGTTTCCGTTGATAAGGGCTGCTATCGCCATATCCGTATCGACGCGGACAGCGTCCTGGGGCAGTTCAGCGAAGCGATACTGGAAGCGTTTGAATTTGACGACGATCATTTGCACGTATTCTTTATGGACAATCGGGCCTGGAGCCGGGATCCGTATGCCTGTTATTGGAGCGACCCGGACGATGAGATGGACGATAATGTCAATCCCAGCACCTATGAAATCACGCTTCGGGAGCTGAACCCTGAAGAAGGAACGAAATTCATGTATCTGTTTGACTTTGGGGATGAATGGCGTTTCTCCTGCAGAGTCCTGCAAGTTTTAGATGAGCAGACAAAAAAGCCCCAGGTGGTTCGTTCTGTCGGCGCCGCGCCGGAACAGTACCCATCCTGGGACGAAGATGAAGACGAAGAAGAACCCGAAGACGAATAAACGGATTCCCCGTTACAGCCAGAGCCCCTCATGCCGGAGGGGCTTTTCCATGCGCGTTTCCACGTATTCGCCCAGCACCGCGCCGGGAGCGTCGGATGCCGGCAGGTCGGTTTTGTCGATCCCGCGCTGTAAAACGTCCCGCATCCAGCGCACTTCCGCGGGCGTGACGGGCCGAGCGGGGCGCAGGCTGCTCTGGCAGTTCACGCAAAGCAAGCCGCCCTCTTCAATATCCATGAGCCGGATCTCGCCGTCCTCTATCCGCCTGCCGCAGTTGACGCAATGAGACAGGCGAGGACGATAACCGCTGATAGCGGAGAAGTGCAAAAGAAACGCGGCGGTCACGGCCTGGGCGTCCTTATCCGTATAAGCCAGACGCGACAGGGAACGGGCCAGCAGCGTGAACAGCTCCACCGCCCTGTCTCCCGGCTGGGCGGCGGCTTCGGCGATGGAGAGGATATAGGTGGCGTATTTCAGCCGTTCATAGTCTGTGCGCAGGGGAAAGAAGCTCTCCGTCACATTGCAGGAGGACACATTCATGCGGCCCTTGCCCGTGTACAGCACATACTCCCCTAAGGCGAACCATTCGCTGGCCGCGAGCAGCGGGCTCTGAGGCCGCTTGCAGCCCCGGCAGACCGCCTCGATCCGCCCCATGGAGGGAGACAGCAGGGTCAGCATCCGGTCGTGCTCCCTGTAATCCGCGTGACGCAGCACGATGGCTTGAGTGACGATGGAGGGCATTTTTATCAACTCCCGGTAGAACGATAGAAACGCATGGCCTTCTGAAACACCAGGTACATCACGCCGAACAGCGCGGCCCCGGCGAGGGGTGTGACGAAGGCGGTCCAGGCTGGCCAGCCGTAAATCGGCTTGCCCAAAATATAGGCGGCGGGGACATGCAATGTCAGGGCAAAAGGCGCGATCACGGTGAAAAGGACGCGCAAAGGCCGGGGGAAAATGTCGATCGGATACTGGCAGGCACTTCGTCCGCCGTAGGTGAGGGCGTTCACCAGCTCCACGGACTTGACGGAATGGATGCAGAACACCGCTTCGATCAGAAACAGGCCCAGTACCAGCGCCGTTCCCAGCAGAATGGATTCAGCCAGCGCCAGCCCTTTCAGGATTGTCCACTGAATCGCCGACATATGGCTTCCGATCACCAGCGCCGTTACGCCCACAGCAATGCAGGCAATCCGCCGGGGGTCGATGGCGCTGCACAGCACCTGAGTCAGCACGCCCCGTGGACGCAGCAGCAGCGTGTCCAGCTGCCCGGAGCGCACCATCGAGGGGAACGCCCCGGTCACGCCGCGCCCGAAACATTCCGTCAGATAGAATGTCACGGACATCATGCCGAAAAAGAAGAATAAATCTCCTGGCATCCATTGGTTCAGCCGTTCAAAGCGATCCACAATCAGGATCACCGCCAGCATCTCCCCGCCTTCCATCACCAGCTGAGCCAGGGTCTGCATACAGAACGAAGCAGGGTATTGCAATTGGCTTTTCAGCAGCATCCCCATGGAACGGAAGTATAATTTGATCGTGTCCATTTTATCCTCCCTGGATCACGAGCCGTTTTTGATTCTGCCGCCACAGCAGCAGGCCCAGGCCGGCGAGCAGCAAAATCCACACGCATTGGGTGCTCAGCACACGCGGGGCTTCCGTCAGCGGCCATTGGCCGGTATAGAGGCGAATAGGCGCGTCCAAAAGTTGGGCGTAGGGCAGCAGAGTGATGACCTTCTGCCAGGAATCAGGAAACAGGGTGAGCGGCAGCACGTTGCCGGCCAGGATCATCATGAGCAGGTTCAGCATGGCCTGGACGCCCCGGGAATCCAGGGTGCGCATGGTGAAGCCCATGGTGATGTTTTCCAGCGCGCACACGCACAGCAGCCCCAGCATCAGACCCGCCAAGGCGGCAAGGAAAGCGGACAAGGACACTGGCCCCTGGATGCCCCAGCCTGCCGGAAGCAAGGCTGCGAACACGAGCATCGGCGCGGCGCGCAGCAGGCTGCCCAGCAGCTTCTGCGCCATGACGCGCACATAATAATACCCGTACAATTGAAGCGGGCGGCACAGGTCGTAGGCGATGGCGCCGGTGCGGATCTTGTCCAGCAGGTCGCCGTCACTGGCTAAAAGCATCCGAAAAAAAGCCTGCTGGAGCCAGACATAGGTGGTCACGGCTTCGATCGGCATGGTCTGGGGCTTGCTCTGGTACAGCGCCCGATAAAGCGCGATCAGAATCAGCCCGAAAAACATCTGGCACACCACGCCGCCCACCACCGCGCCGCGGTACTGCAATTCCATCCGCCAGCGCATCCGGAACACGGAAAAGTATGCTTTCATAGATCCATCTCCCGGTACATGGCTGCGATCAGGTGATCAATATTCTGTGGCTGAGCCGTCAATTCCCGGATATTCCCCGCGCTTTGCAGCAGGGTAATCAATTGGGCGGTAGGCAAAGCGTCCGGTGAATACGTGATCTTATAATCGCCTGCTTCCCGAGTCACCACGCAGCTTTCCGGCAGCTTTGGAAAAGCGACGCCCGTTTCGTAGCGCACGGTGAGAATCCTTTGGGTGTCGTACCTGGAGAGCAGCTCGGGCAGGGCCCCATCGTACAGCTTTTTTCCGTGGCCCAGCACCATCACGCGGGGACACAGCGCGGCAATATCCTCCATATCGTGGGTGGTGAGCAGGACGGTGGTGCCGTTGCGCTGGTTTTCTTCCTTCAGGAAGTCCCGCAGGGCCAGCTTGCTTACCGCGTCCAGGCCGATGGTAGGCTCGTCCAGGAACAACAGCTCCGGCCCGTGCAGCAGCGACCCGCACAGCTCCGCCCGCATCCGTTGGCCCAAGCTCAACAATCTGAGCGGCGTGCGCAGGAGATCGCCCAGTTGCAGCGCTTCCGTCAGCTGGTTCAGCCGCCGCTGATAATCATTATCCGGCACCCGGTAAATGTCCTTTAAAAGCGAATAACTGTCCAGGATCGGTACGTCCCACCAGAGCTGGCTGCGCTGGCCGAACACCACGCCAATATGCCGCACGTGCTCCTGCCGTTCCTTCCAGGGAACGCGTCCGCCCACAGTCACATTCCCGCCGTCAGGCGTCAGTATCCCGCTTAAGATTTTCACGGTGGTAGACTTGCCCGCGCCATTGGGCCCGATATACCCCACCAATTCCCCCTGCTCCACGGAAAAGGACACGCCCTGCAAAGCGTGGATCACGCTTTTTTCCCGCAGAATGCCTCTTTCGCGCTTTTTGCGCACGGTGAAGCGCTTGTCCAATCCCTCCACGGCAATATACGGCATACGTTCCTCCTGCGGCTGCTGTAATCGTTCATCAATAAAGGGGTTTTATTTTACCGTATTCCGCCCCTGTTTGTCAATCACGAAACGCGTCCGTTGCTTGATTTTTCCATGTGTTCATGATAGAATGAAACCGACGGGAGGGAATGGAAAATGGAACACGCGGGGCATCGGGAACGGTTGCGCAAACGGTATGCGGAGAACGGGCTGTCCGGGTTCGCGGATCATGAAATCCTTGAACTGCTGCTTACCTTCGCCATTCCCCGGGTCAACACCAACCCGCAGGCGCACCGGCTGATCAATCGGTTCGGCTCGCTGACCGCTGTGCTGGAAGCGAATCAGAAAGAACTGGAAGCGGTGGAAGGCATCGGGCCGCAGGCGTCCACGCTGCTCACCATGATGCTGCCTTTGCTTCGGGAATATGAGCAAAAGAAGCTTTTGCCGCAAGTCCGCCTGACCAATTACGCCGATTTGGCCGCGTATTGCCGCACGCTGTATATTGGCGTGTGTGTGGAGGAATTCTATGTGCTGAGCATGAACGCGGACATGCGCCTGCTGGCGGCGAAGCGAATCGCCAGAGGCACGCCCACGGAGGTCAGCACCCTGCCGCGGCAAGTGCTGGAAGAGCTGCTTCAGAATCACGCCGCCGCGGCTGTGATTTCCCATAACCATCCCAGCGGTTCCGCGCTGCCCTCTCAGGAGGATGTGGACATCACCCTCGCCATTGAACGCCTGCTGAACGGAGTGGGCATCCGGCTGTACGACCATGTGCTCATCGCGGGCAATCAGGAATACAGCTTCATGCGGCATCATATGATGGATCGCGGCTGCAATGAATGCGCGGAGGAAAGCGAACTGGACGCCGCCGCGGAACGTCCCCAGAACCTGCTGCCCGTCCAGCGAAAAAGAAAGCGGTAAAACAGGGCTATGAAAAAGAAAGCCTCATTAGGCGCTTATAAGCAAAAAAATTCGCAAAATGGCAAAAAGACCGAAAACCCTTATGGCTTTCTCGGAAGGGGGTCTGGGGGAAACCGCTCTTTGGCCTCCAAAGAGCGGTTTTCCCCAGAAAACTCCTCCGGTTTATCCGGGTTAGGGAGACGAATGATGTATATGATCCTGATCCTTGCGCTGGCGGGCATCGTGTGTTTCGGCGCGGCGCTGGGGGCGCTGTGCTACGCGGAAGTCAATCCGCCGCCCGTCAGCGGGGACAGCGGCGCGGTGATCGTGCTGGGCTGCCAGGTATATTCCACCGGAAACCTGAGCCCGCAATTGCAGCTGCGTTTGACAGCCGCACTGAACACTTATCGTGACCATCCCCGCCTGATTGTGTGCTGCGGCGGGCAGGGAGAGGACGAGCCCGCTCCCGAAGGCCAGGTGATGCGAACCTGGCTCATCGCGCAGGGCGTGCCCGCTGACGACGTGATTGCCGAATGTGAATCCATGAACACCCGGCAGAACCTGGATTACGCGCGTCGGCTGCTGCCGGAGGATGTTCAGTGCGTCACAGTGATTACCAGTGATTATCATCTTCCCCGCGCTCTCGCGCTGGCCCGGGATTTGGGGCTGCGCGCCGACGGTATCGGCAGCCCCTGCCGCCCGGAAATCGGCTTCTGGATCAAGAACCACACCCGTGAAGTGCTGGCCTGGGGGAAATACCTGGCGCAAAAGCTCCTGCCTCAAAGATAACGGATAACCGCCGCCTGGCGAAACCGGAATCATACGCTGAGCGCTGAGATTATGCCATCGCCGAAGAATCAACTATTGCCGGTCACAGCGGATGACCTGCCATGAACGGGCCTCTTCCGCATCGGGCGACTGAAAGCGGGAAAGGCATTTTTGCAGCAGACCCTCATCCACAAAGTAATCGGAAGGGCCGGGATGGGCGTTACGGCAGGCGATGTTTTCCCGCAAGCGGGCGTCCGATATATCCAGATAATACCAAGAAAAAGGAACGCGCTTCTCCGCAAAAAAAGCGGCGATTTCAGCGCGTTCCGCCTTATACCAGAACCCCCAGTCCAGGATAACATTCGCCCCGCAGGCGATAATATCCGCCGCTTTACGGAGCAAAAGGCTTTTCACTTTTTCGGATACCGCCGCGTATGCTTCATCGCCGTCGGGCTGAGGGAACAGCGTCATGATTTCGTCGCAGGACAGGATCACGGCGCTTTTTTCACGCGCCAGTGATTTGGCGAGGGTGGATTTCCCGGAGCAGATTTTTCCGCAGATCAGATAAACGGCGGCCATGGTTCAGCTTCCTTTCGTATCGTGCAGCGCTTCGGCAAGGGTCAGCACATCCCGCTCATATATGGCGGCCAGCGTGCGGCGGTAGATGACGGACGCGGGATGGTATAGCGCGAACAGCGGCACATTCGCTTTGCTGCTGAGCCACTGTCCGTGACAGCCGCCCACGGTGTTTTTGTTTTCGGTGAGAGCTTTCAGCGGCACGTTGCCCAGCGTGACCAGGAAACGAGGCTTCACAGCCTGTATTTCCTTCATCAGCCAGGGGATAAACAGCGAAAGCTCTTCCCTGTTCGGCGCGCGGTTGCGGGTACGGCCGGTGGGGCCGTTTTCCGTGGGGCGGATCTTGACTGCATTGGTTACGAAAATGTCCTCCCGATTCAGCCGGGCCAGGGTCAGAAATTCGTCCAGGTTCTTGCCCGCCCTGCCCACGAAGGGACGGCGCTTGATCACCTCGGTTTCACCCGGCGCTTCGCCGATGAGCATGAGCGCGGGGCTGCTTTCCTTGCCCTCGCCCAGCACCAGGGGCCTGTCCTCGCCCGGCCAGAGAGGCTTGAAAAATGCCTGCATTTCCTGATAGACGGATCGAACTCCCGGCATAACGGAACCTCCGATACGATAATCGTTAGAGAGTACAGAGTTCAGATGATTTGGAAGATGCATTTTGGAATACGGAAATGTCGGAGTATATAAATCTGTACTCTGTACTCTGCGCTCTGTACTCTTATTTACCCTTCTTCAAGCTTCGCCTTCACTGCCTGCAAATCGTGCCAGGCGTCGCGTTTTTTGGTTTCATCCCGCAGGAGAGCGGCGGGGTGGTAAGTGGGCATGAACCAGACGCCCTTCTTTTCCACCCATTGCCCGCGGTCGCGGGTGATGCGGATACTGTCTCCCAGGATGGCGCGGGCGGCGGTGGCGCCAAGCAGTACCACAACCTTGGGCCGCACCAGCGCGAACTGCGCGCGCAGATAGGGCAGGCAGGCGGCGGCTTCCTCCGGCGCGGGCACGCGGTTCTGGGGCGGGCGGCACTTGACCACGTTGCAGATGTACACCTGCTCCCGCGTATAGCCGATGGCGGCGATCATCTTCGTCAGCAATTGCCCAGCCGCGCCGACGAAAGCCAGGCCCTGTAAGTCTTCATCCGCACCTGGGCCTTCGCCGATAAACATCAGGTCGGCGTTCCCGTCGCCCTGACCCGGCACCTTATTGTGGATATGGCGGCACAAATCGCACTTTTCGCACGCCGCGATCTCCGCGTGCAGCGAGTCCCAGGATACCTCCATATCGCGCCTCCTTCGTATAAAGCCCGGCGTGCTCCCATTCCGGGCGCGCCGGGCCGGAAAGCTTCGCTTCCCTCGTTATTATTCCGGGCAAAGAAAAAAACATGCGCCGCGCTATTGCAGCTTTGTTTTGAGGATGGAAAAGGTGCTGGAAACATCGTCGCTCAGCCAGGAAAGAAGGCTGAACAGCAGCGCCAGCAGCACGAAAATAAAGATCACGCCCAGCACCACGCCCACGAAATCCATCATCTTATAAATCAGGCTGAACCGCTCGCGCCGCTCCTCCTGCGCCCATTTCAGGCGCTGATCGTAGTTCTGACGGCCTTGCTGTGACACGGCTGAAACCCCCTTTTTTCAGAGAACAGAGTGCAGAGTACAGATAGAATACAGTATGCTTTTCAGATCGAAAACATTTTTGCAGACAAGATAAATCTGTACTCTGAACGCTGTTATCTGTACTCTCATTCAAACATAGTCCATCCACGGCGCGCTTTCGTCCTGTCGCCCGGTCAGCTTCCCTTCGGCGGAGAGATTGGGGAAGCCGTTCTGCCGCAGGGCTTCGTACAGGATGATGGCCACGGAGTTGGCCAGGTTCAGCGAACGCGCGTCGGAACGCATCGGAATGCGTACACAGCGGTCATACACCCTTTGCAGCAGCGATTCGGGCAGGCCCTTCGTTTCGCAGCCGAACACCAGGAAATCGTCCATGCCGTATCGCGCTTCGGCGTAGGAGCGCGGGGCTTTCGTGGACGCAAAATGGTACTGCGCGTTCGGGTACTTCTCCATCAGCGCTTCAAAATTCGGCATCACCTGAATTTCTACCATGGAAAAATAATCCAGCCCCGCCCGCTTCATATATTTATCGGCAAGCTGAAATCCCAGCGGTTCGATCAAAATCAGTCCCGTGCGCGTGGCGGCGCAGGTGCGGGCGATGTTGCCGGTGTTCTGCGGGATTTCCGGCGCATATAAAACGACATGCATTGGCTTCAATCTTCCTCAGTTATTCATGATTTTTCCAGGCCTTCGCCAGCGCGTCCAGCAGGCCGAGAAGCTGCAGGTCCCGCAACTGGTCGGCGATCAAATCCTCCAGGCCGGAGATTTCCCGCAGGTCCTCGTCCCAGATGGCGCGGTCGCTGAGCGCGGCGTAGGCCAGGGATTCCGGCGGCATGTCGCAGGACAGGCGGGAGAAGGAAGCGAGGATTTCTTCATCTTCGCTGACGAAGCAGCGCTCGCCGTTTTTGAGAATCGTATAGCGTCCGTCGTCCTCTTGCCGCGTCCCGGCAAACAGCATAATCAGCGCGGCTAAACTCATGCACAGACAGGGCGGCAAATGCTCATCCCGCTCCACATAGTTTTTCAGGATGGGCAAAACCTGGCTGGCCCATGCCCGCACGGCGTTTTGCAGCAGTAAGGCCAGCGGCTGGATCACGGCGGGTTCTTCCAATTCTTTGCACACCGCCATGGCCACGGGATCGAGAATGTCCCGATGCTCGCCCAGGCAGGGCATGATTTCATGCAGCAGGGTATGGCCCAGGAACGCCCGGATCGTTTCATCCTTCATGCAGTCCCTGACCGTGTCCAGCCCCGCCAGCATCCCTACCGGCAGAATCACGGACAGCAGGCTTCCCCTCATCCGCGTTTCCGCAGTACTCATTCTTTCCCGCCGCTTTTCCTCAATGGTCACGCGTCAGCATCCTCCCTGTGTTTTTTCGTCTGTATTTTACCAATAATTGCCCCCTCTGTAAAGGAAATGCCCGGTTTTTATTTGGCAAAACGTCCGAGCAAAAGTCTTTATCTTTCTATAGCCTTTCTCGGAAGGGGTCTGGGGGAACCGCTCTTTGGGCTCCAAAGAGCGGTTCCCCCAGGATATCTGAATCGTAACCGCCTTCTTCCCCGTGTTTTTGCCGCTGCATTTCAAAGCGGGCATAGATATGGCGGAATTTGGACGGGGAGCATTTTCGCTGGGCCAGGAATGCGCGGCTGAAGACAGCGGGGCTGTTGTAACCGCACCGGAAAGCTACCTCCGTGATGGGGATGGTAGGGTCCATCAGCAGGCGGTCCGCTTCCGTGAAACGGCGGCTGGCCAGATAGCCGCTGAAGGAATCGTGGGCATACTGCTTGAACAGGCGGGAAAAGTAAGCGCTGGACAGATTGAACCGACGGGACAGCCCTGTCAGGGTCAGGTCCTCGGCAAAATGCTCGTCAATATAGCGCGTCACCTGGTCGAACAGCGCGTCGTGCTCGTGCCGCTTGTCAAGGAAGGCGTTCTCCGCCTCCGTTTCGTCCATGCGCGTCAGCTGTTCCAGCAGCCGCAGGACAGAGGAATCGAACAGCGCTTCCCGCATGGGGTTGTCGCTGAAATAATCGTTCCGCATCCTGCTGAGCAGGCTGGCCGCTTTGGAAAAAGCAGTGGGCATCGTCTGCCGCGAAAGCAGGATGGGCCGCGTGAGCCGGGAAGCGATATTCCGGCAGGAAGGAATACCGTTTAGCCATGCCAGATCAAACAGATAGATCCAGCCGTTGCAGTCCTCTCCCGGCTGCAGGTCGTGCACCACGCCGCCCGGCAGCGCCAGGATCTCGCCCGGCGAAACGGTGTAGGTTTCTTTTTCCGTTTGCACTGTATAATGGGAATGGACACACTCAATGATTTCCATACACCGGTGCCAGTGAGGCGGATAGCAGGTGGCCTGGTGTGTATACCAGACGCGGATGGACGTGCCCGGCAGGAATTCCACATCCTCCTCCAGCCCGTTCAGCCGCTGCGTCGCCCGGAAAATACCGTTGGGCTGGGGATAGGGGCTGGCCTCGGAAAAGCCGTATTTCATGGCAGTCGCACCTCGGTTGGGCAGAATTGAAAGCGATTGGCGGAAAGGAACCAAGAGAGGATTTCAGAAAAATCAGCAATGCGAGTATAGCATACATTGACAAAAAAAGCAAATAATGCAAAGAACATGGCATAGAAAGCAATGCAGGAAGAGAGCCGTTTTCGTACAATGAAAAAACGGCGGATGCGCTGTAGCAACATCTTTTGACAAGGAAGTGGACATATGCGGCTAAGAAGGATCACCGCGGTGCTGCTGGGGCTTGCGCTGCTGCTTGGCGGAACGCCCGCTTCGGCAGACGGGGAAACGCCCCGGCAAGCATTCAGCATGCTGGCTCAGGCCAGCGCCGCAAAGCAGGAGGAGAAAAAAGTGAAGGTTTATAAAACTCTGAAAGATCATAACCCCGTGATGATCCAGCGGTACGGCGCCGACCCGTGGGCCATGGTCTACAACGGCCGCGTGTATCTGTACATGACTGGCGACGAACTCATGCTGGGCGCGGACAGCAAGATCCGCACCAACGATTACAGCAACATCACCACCCTGCGCGTATTCTCCTCCGATGACCTGGTCAACTGGCAGGATCACGGCTCGGTGAAAGCGGCGGGCAAGAGCGGCGCGGCCAAATGGGCGGGCAATTCCTGGGCTCCCTGCGCGGCGTGGAAGAACATCGACGGGCAGGACAAATTCTTCCTCTACTTCGCCAACAGTGGCGGCGGCATCGGTGTACTGACGGCGGACAGTCCCATCGGCCCCTTTACCGACCCGCTGGCGAAGCCGCTGGTGAGCCGCAGCACGCCCACCTGCAAGGAAGTCACCTGGCTGTTCGACCCTGCCGTGCTGGTGGATGACGACGGCAGCGCCTACCTGTACTTCGGCGGCGGCATCCCCGAAGGAAAGGCCGCCGATCCCGGCACCGCGCGCGTGGTCAAGCTGGGCGAAGACATGATCAGCCTGGACGGCGCCCCGGAGATCATTTCCCCGCCGTGGCTGTTCGAGGATTCCGGCATCAATAAGTTCGGGGACACCTACGTCTATTCCTACTGCTCCAACTTCAACGTGCCCGCCTCCGGCAGCGCGCAGGGCTTCAAGAGCGGCGAGATTGTGTATATGACCTCCGACAGTCCCATGGGCCCCTTCACCTACGCGGGCCGCGTGCTGCAGAACCCGGGGTCTTACTTTGGTGTGGGCGGCAACAACCACCACTGCATGTTTGAATTTGAGGGCAAGTATTACATCACCTACCACGCCGCCACGCTGGATCGGGCCAAAAAGCTGAACGCGGGCTACCGCAGCGTTTTCGTGGACGACCTGAAGCTGAATCAGGAGGGCCTGCCCGCGCTGTCCAAAGGCACCTACGCGGGTGTTTCGCAGGTTCGCCCCTTCGACCCCTATCGGGCGGTTCCCGCGGCGACCATCGCTTCCCTTGCAGGCGCGAAAACGGCGCTGGCCCATGACGAAGATAAGAAGGCGGGCACCGGCGACATGCTGGTGAAGAGTTCCTCGGCGGGCGGCTGGATCGGCGTCGCTGGCGTGGACTTCGGCGCGGACGGCGTGGGCGGCGTGAAGCTGCAATACATGACGGCCGAAAGCGGGACGATCGAGATCGTGCTGGACGACCCGGACGCTGAACCCGCCGCGGTGATCAGCCTGCCCGCGGCGCAGGAATTCAGGGAGGAGCTGTTCAGCCTGCCGCAGACTATCGCAGGCCAGCACGACCTGTATTTCCGCTTCTCCCAGGCCGATATTTCGCTGCTGCAATGGCAGTTCTTTTCCCCCCTCAGCAATCAGTAAGGGCAGCAGCCTGCTGACAGCCAGCGACTTCCCGGACGCGGACGTGATCCGGGTGGGGGAGACCTACTACCTCGTCAGCACCACCATGCACTTCTGCCCTGGCTGCGCCATCCTGCGTTCTTACGACCTGATTCACTGGGAGTGGTGCGGGCACCTGTACGACCAACTGGACGATACGGACGCCCGCGCCCTCCGTAACGGAAAAAACTGCTACGGCAAGGGCATGTGGGCCCCCTCCCTGCGCTGGCATGACGGCGAGTTCTACATCTGCTTCGCCGTGGTGGACAAGAACGAAACGCGTATTTACCACACAAAAGATATTGAGCACGGCCCCTGGACGCTGAACACGATCAAGCCCATGTACCATGACCCGTCCCTGTTCTTTGACGACGATGGGAAAGCGTACATCATCTACGGCAACAGCACCATCCGCATCGCCGAGCTGAACGCGAACCTGACCGGACGCCAGCCCGGGGGCCTGGACAGGGTGCTGGTTCAGATGGGACCGACGAAGCAGTTGGGCTATGAAGGCTCCCACTTTTATAAGATCAACGGGAAGTATTACCTCTTTACCATCCATTCCCTGCCTGACCGCTGGCGGCGGGTGGAAAGCTGCTTTGCCTCCGACAGCCTGACGGGCGAGTTCACGGGTGGCATCGTGTTCAACGATGACCTGGGCTTCCACGGCCAGGGCATCGCCCAGGGCGGCATCGTGGATACTCCGGACGGGCGCTGGTACGCCATATTCTTCCAGGATCACGGTGCGGTGGGGCGCGTGCCCGTGCTGCTGCCCATGGCCTGGGAAAATGGCATGCCGGTGATCGGTCACGACGGAAAAGCGCCGAAGGAAGCGGTTAATCTGACCACCCGGCCAGGCTATGAATATGCTCCTTTGGCGCAATCCGACGCCTTTGTAACGCCTGAACTCAGCGCCATGTGGGAATGGAATCACGCCCCGGACAACAATCTATGGCAGACCGGAAACGGCGCGCTGACCCTGACCGCCGGACGCACGGACAAAGCGCTGACCGACGCCCGCAATACCCTGACCGTCCGCTGCACGCATCCTGTCACCGAAGTGACGGTGCAAGTAGACGGCAGCCGCTTGAACCCTGGCGACCGCGCGGGCCTGTGCGCCCTGCAATACCCCTGGCACGCCATTGCCCTGCGCCGCACGGAAGAGGGCTTTTTCCTGTCGCTGCTGAAAAAGGACGCGAACGGCGCGGGTGAAACCGTGGCCGCAGAAGTGCCCGCTCCTGACACCGCTGTGCTGAAAGCGGTCTTTAATTTCACCAATATGCGGGATACTGTATCCTATTTCTATTTTGAGGACAATACGTGGCGCCCCCTGGGCCAGCCCCAGCGCGCCGTGTTCGACCTGAACCACTTCGCGGGCGTTCGTGCCGGACTGTTCTGCTATGCCCTGGAAACTACCGGAGGCACTGCCTCTTTCAGCCGGTTTGAATACTGCGTGAAAGAATGAATAACCCAAAAAAGGCCGCGAGCGCGGCCTTTTTTGATGACAATACCGGTTAATCCAGCTTGACCGGCAGGTCGGTATCGGCGAAGGGATCGCTGGCGTCGAACACGGTTTCATCGGTCCCTCTTTTTCTGACCGACTGCGGCGCGGTGAATACATGAATGCGCAGTTCGTTATCAATGAATTCCAGCTCCGCGCGTTCCCGCGGCTTGGTAAGTGCCAGCACCTCGGTATAGCGGGTCTTCCCTTTTCGGGCGAAGTTAGCGGCCACCTCCGTACGCCCCTGCCAGTGCATGGGAATGAACAGGCGCGGCTTGGCGGCCATGACGAAATAATTGGCCCCGGCATCGTACAGCCCGCCCATGCGGGGGTCCACCGGGAACATGGCGATATCGATGGGCAGTTGCTCAATGGGCTGCATGGCCTCGTTGAAGTCGCGTTCCGCCTGGGCGATTTCGCGCAGGCTGCTTTCCTCGCGCCAGTGCCACAGGTTCAGGTCGCCGGCGTGGAATACGTTCAGCTCGCCCGCCGTCACATAATAGGATACGCCCTTGTCCGTGGACGAGAACACGCGCACCTCCACGTCGCCGATTTCCAGCCTGTCGCCGGGCTGCACCCGCCTGCCGCGCTTATCCTCCGCTGAATCCCAGGCAATGATGTACGTGATGGGGAAGCGCCGATTGTCCCAGGAGTAAATCACATTGTCCAGATGGTCTTCATGGTCGTGCGACACGAAAACCAGAATGCGCTTGTATCCTTCAAAGTCCTGTTCGCTGAGCTGGGTATCCTCGTCCAGTTCGCCGTTTTCACCGCGCCAGTAATCGAATACCATCAGCGTTTCGCCGATTTCCACCGTGAACCCCGAATGATGGTAATAGGTGACCGTCGCCTTTCTGTCCTTCACATAACCGCCTCCTCCATCCGACGCTCTCTATTATAAATCACTTGATAAAAAATTGCAAATAAAAACAGGGGCCAAAAACGGCCCCTGCCCCGTAATAAGATCGTTACGATTAAAGTTTTCCTGGGGGAACCGCTCTTTGGTGCCCAAAGAGCGGTTCCCCCAGATATATGAATGGTAACAAATGATCTGGTCCATCAATCCGCGAACAGCGGGGTAGAGAGGTAGCGGTCGCCGGTATCGGGCAATAGCGCCACGATCACCTTTCCCGCGTTCTCCGGGCGCTTTGCCAGCTGGATCGCCGCCCAGGCAGCCGCTCCGGAGGAAATGCCTACCAGCACGCCTTCGGCCCGGCCGATCAGCTTGCCGGTGGCAAAGGCGTCCTCGTTCTCCACGGCGATGATTTCATCGTAGACCTTGGTGTCCAGCACGTCCGGCACGAAGCCCGCGCCGATGCCCTGGATCTTGTGGGGCCCGGCAGTGCCTTTGCTCAGCACCGGAGAGGTCGCGGGTTCCACGGCGACCACCTTCACCGCCGGATTCTGCTCTTTCAAATACTTGCCCGTGCCGGTCACGGTGCCGCCGGTGCCCACGCCCGCCACGAAAATGTCCACCTTGCCGTCCGTGTCCGCCCAGATCTCCGGGCCGGTGGAGGCGTAGTGCGCGGCGGGGTTGGCGGGGTTCACGAATTGACCGGGGATGAATGCGCCGGGGATTTCCTTTGCCAGCTCTTCCGCCTTGGCAATCGCGCCTTTCATGCCCTTCGCGCCTTCGGTCAGCACGATCTCCGCGCCGTAGGCTTTCAGCAGCTGGCGGCGCTCCACGCTCATGGTTTCGGGCATGGTCAGAATGATGCGGTATCCCCGGGCGGCGGCAACGGCGGCCAGGCCGATGCCGGTGTTGCCAGAGGTGGGTTCAATGATCACAGCGCCGGGCTTGAGCAGTCCTTTCTTTTCGGCGTCGTCGATCATGGCCTTGCCGATGCGGTCCTTCACGGAACCGGCGGGGTTAAAGTATTCCAGCTTTACCAGCACTGTGGCCAGCAGGTTTTCTTTCTTTTCAATATGGGACAGCTCCAGCAGCGGGGTGCCGCCGATCAACTGGTCAGCGGAAGTATAAATACGGCTCATGGTATATCCTCCTTTTATTGTTCGCGGTTTATTTTATGATGTGCGCTTCTTTCCGTCCCGGGACAGGCCTGAGTCAACAGCGCCAGCGCAGACCCGGACGAAGCGGCGAAAACCGCGGGCTGGAGGGAAATAATTCTTTCATCCGAATTACCTACCTTTCAAATAGGTTGATAGGATTATAAGGCATAACGATGCCTTTGTCAAGAACAAAATTGTATTTTGGCGGTATTTACTTTTCCCGGCGCAAAGAAAATAAGTTGCTTCCGATAGTTATATCCTGTATAATGAAGACAATCCCCCATCCACACGAGAAACAGAAAGGAGCGTTCCCATGGCTTATTACCGCATTGATTATTATTCCCAGGCGCTGTGCCGCCAGGCATCCTTTGAAATGCTCATTCCCAACGACAGCCGTGAACCCAAAGAAGACAAACCCATGTCCACCCTGTTTCTGCTCCACGGCTACACCGGCAAGGCAGGCAACTGGGTGCCGGAATACCTTCCAGAAAAATACAACTTCGCCATCGTGATGCCAAGCTGCGAGAACGGCTTTTATCTGGACGGCCTGTGTACCGGGCACGCTTACCAGACGCTGGTGGGCGTTGAGTTGGTGAACTATGTGCGAAAGACCTTCAACCTCGCCCGCACGCCCGCGGACACGTTCATTGCCGGCATGTCCATGGGCGGCTTCGGCGCGCTCCATACCGCGCTGGCTTATCCCAAAACCTTCGGCAAGGCGGCGGGTCTCAGTTCCGCCCTGATCGTGCATGGCATCGCTCATATGAAGCCCGGCGGAGGCAACAGCGTGGCGAATTACGATTATTACCACGAATGCTTTGGCGACCTTGAAACCGTCGAAGAGCGGGACTGCAACCCCGAAGTGCTGGCGCGCAAGCTGAAAAAGGCGAAGAAAAAGCTGCCCGACATCTATATGGCCTGCGGCACGGAAGACTTCCTGATCGAGCCCAACCGCGAGCTGCACCGCTTCCTGGAGAAGGAAAAGATCAAGCACGAATACCACGAAAGCAAGGGCGTTCATGATATGGTATTCTGGAGCGAGTACATCGTGAAAGCGGTGGACTGGATGTTTGCGGAGAATTAAACGTTTTGCTGCCGCGCGTCCATATTTCACAAAGGAAACGGGCTGTTTCCTGATTTAGAAAAATCCCAAGGATCATCAAGGTGAACGATATGAGGAAACTAACAGGAAAGCTTGGAAAAGTGTTTCTCATCAGCTTCGTTTTATGCGCGTTGGCGTATTCCGTGCTGATAACCAATGAATGCACCAACGTCTGGGACGGCCTTTGGGCGGGGTCGATCGATAACGGTGCCCGCTGGGTCCTGTCGATCGGAAGATGGTTTTGGCCCTTTATCAGCTGGAGCCGGCTGCGAATCTCAACGGAACCCTTCACTTCGCTGATGACGATTGCGCTGATTGTTTTTTCCGGCTGTCTGATCCTGTCAATGTTTTCCTTGACGGAATCCCGGGCGGCGTATTTCGTGCCGCTCGTTTTGGGCGTGAATGTGACCGTATGCATTTGCCTTTCCTACCGGTTCATGTCGCCGACATTCGGAACAGCCATTCTGCTGAATGTGCTGGGAATATGGCTGCTGAAAAAAAAGAAGCAATGGTGGAGCTGGGTGCTGGCGACAGGCTTTTTTACGCTGGGCCTCGGATGCTATCAGGCTTATATCGGATGCGCGCTGGTGCTGTTTCTGGCCTGCGTCATTCAGATGCTGCTAAACCGGGAAGAAAAAAGGACAATCCTTATCTTTGCGCTCAGGACGGCCGCGGCGATTCTGCTGGCCTGCATTGTTTATAAAATCCTGTGGGATGTGTCGCTGGCTATCACGCACATCGAACCTGCGAAATACCGGGGAGCGAGCAGCGCGTCGATTGGGAACATCCTTACGCGGCTGCCGCAGCGCATCATAGACGCGTATACGGATTTCTTCGCGTATTTTGCCGGGAACAGCTTTACGCATCACGTGTTTCAGAAAATTTTCCTGTACCCCGCGGCTGTGGCTGCCTATGCGCTTCTCTCCCTGATCCCTGTTGTGCGGCACTTTCGGGTCAGCAAAGGCGGCGCTGTCATCATGCTGGTCTGCTTCCTTTGCTTTCCGGTTGCGGCAAATGTATCCCTGCTGCTGGCGCCGGAAGCGGGAAAGACCGATGTGCTCATGGCGCTTCCGATGGTCATGATGGCTCCGGTGTTGCTGTGCGTCTGTTTGAGGAATAAGAGCCGGAACAGGCTTCTGCGCTGGGCTCCGCTGCTGCTGATTTCTTTTTTCCTGTATGGCGGCTTCCTGCAGTGCAGTATTGAACAGCATACGATGCTGCACGGAAGGGAGAGCACCATTTCATTCATGGACCGCGTGGTGGCCAATCTGGAAGCTAATGATATGATTCACAGCGAAAACGAAATCATCTTCCTTGGCCGGCCGTCCGGCAATCCGCTGTTTAATAAGGACGATCTCTGGGAGCTTTCCAATGAGCGCTCAAGATATGGCAATCTGCCGTATAACAATGATTCCTGCGTGATGTCCTATTTGGCTGTCGCGCGGGACGGAGGGTATAACCTTCCGCTGGCGGAAGACTCTACGGTCTGGCATGAAATCGCAGCCAGGCCCGAAAGCCGCGCCATGCCCGTTTATCCGGCGGAAGGGTATTGCCAGATCATTGACGGGTATCTCGTGGTAAAGCTGTCGAAATGATCCGCCCCGCGGATAACGCTGCCTTTTTTCCATAACAAAACAGTCCCTTCGCCATGCTGAGCGAAGGGACTGTTTTGATGATCTGTCAGCCGTTAAACAATTCCTTGACCTTGTCCAGGAAGCTTTTGCGGGTTTCGTATTCCTTGCCGGAGGAGATGTCCTCGAACTGGCGCAGCAGTTCCTTCTGCTTTTCGGTCATTTTCCTGGGGATTTCCACCCGGATATGCAGGATCATGTCGCCCCGGTAGGAGGAACGAAGCTGCTGGATGCCCTGGCCTTTCAGCCGGAATTCCGCGTCGTTCTGGGTGCCCTCGGGGATATGGACGGTGGTTTTGCCGCCGCCCAGGGTGGGCACGTCAATGTCCGCGCCCAGAGCCGCCTGGGTGAAGGAAATGGGCAGGTCCAGGTGCAGGTTGCTGCCGTCACGCTTGAACAGCTTGTGGGGGCGCACGGTGATCTGAATGTACAAATCGCCGCTGGGCCCGCCGTTGCGGCCCGGCTCGCCCTGGCCGTTCATCACGATGGTCTGGCCGTTGTCGATGCCCGCGGGCACCTTGACGGACGCCGTGCGCCGACGCCGTGCCCGGCCCGTGCCGCCGCAGGCGGTACACTTATCGGTGATCACCTTGCCGGTGCCGCCGCAGGTGGGGCAGGTACGAACCGTCACCATGAACCCGCCGCTCATGCGCACCTGGCCCGTGCCCTTGCAGTTGGGGCACTGCTTGGGGCTGGTGCCGGGCTTCGCACCGGTGCCGTGGCAGGTTTCGCAGTTTTCGTTGCGGGTGAATTCAAAGGATTTTTCGCAGCCGAAGGCGGCTTCCTCAAAGGAAATGCGCAGGTCGTACCGCAGGTCGTTGCCCTGCATGGGGGCGTTCCTGCGCTGGGCCTGGCTTGCGCCCATGCCGCCGCCGAAGAGCTGGTCGAAAATATCGCCCATGCCGCCGAAGCCGCTGAAATCAAAGCCCCCCGCGCCGCCGCCGAAGCCCGCGTTCGGCCCGTCAAAGCCGAACTGGTCATACCGCGCGCGCTTCTCCGGGTCGGAAAGGACTTCGTTGGCCTCGTTCAGCTCCTTGAAGCGTTCCTCCGCCTGTTTGTCGTTGGGGTGCAGGTCGGGGTGGCACTCCTTGGCTAACTTGCGGTAAGCCTTTTTGATGTCCTCAGCGCTGGCGTTCTTGGGAACGCCCAGCACCTCATAGTAGTCTCTCTTTTTTGGCATATATCATCAACTCACAGTTAGTTGAATTTTGCTCCACTGATGGAACACACAAAATACTGTCAATATCACAGAATAAAATACCACGGAATAACATACCGATCAATCATTGCCAGATTTCCTTCTCCGTCAAAAACCACATAGACTTTATTTGAGGCCCATGTGACAAAGTATTCTTCCGCAGGCTGTTCAGCAAATATTGTGGACGTTAAATCCTGAGCGGTAAGAACAATGGGGAGTTCCAAAGTATTTCCTGTCTGGTCGTCTATAAAGTTCAGGCACAGCAATGAATCTTTTACAGGACACTCAATCACTGCCACCGTGTTCCAAACATAATCGCTCTCGCGGTCAGTTATGTAATTGCCGTTTTTGTACGGCAGCAAATAAACAGAATCACTGCCTTCACCTTGGTCGTTTATCAGGCAGGCTCCCCCGCCGGTCACTTCGATTGTTTCTATCAACACTTCCCGCCCGTCGGTGTAAATGCTGTCTCCAGGCTGGAGGGCTTCCACGTCGTCACAAGAAAAAAGTTCCGGCGCGATCAGCTCCACGGTTAGAGTGTTGCTGTCCGGGTTATAGCCCAGGATGCGGGCGTAGGAGGCCGTCTTTTCCAGATGCTCCGGGTTGATTTCAATCGCCATGGCGGTGATGACGTCGGCGGAGGCGGGGGAACAAAGGAGCAGGGAGAGCGCCAGCACGAGCATGAGCGCAAAACATTTTCTTTGCCTTGCCATTTTTTATCATCTCACTGTTTACATCTTTGCATTATTGCCACGGAACATAGAACCGCTGGATGGTGGCCAGATTACCTTCGCCGTCAAAGACCACGTAGACGTTGTCACAGGACAGCCCCACGGAATAGCTACTATCGTCTAATTCCTCCCGCAGGCAGTCCATGAGCATTTGGCCGGTGCGGACGATGGGGAGGCGCAGGGGTTCACCACATTCGGCACCGATATAATCCAGAAACAGCAGGGAATCCGTCACCGGGCACTCGATCTCACCCAAGGAGAGCCAGCAGAAATTTTCATCGTACCTGGTCATTGAGTGGTAAACATGGCCAAATCCTTCTTTATACAGGAGTACGAACTCGTCGGATAATTCTCCGCTGCTTTCGTTGATAACGACCACATCCCATTCCTTTTTAATGGTCTTGACGACCACTTCCTGTCCACCGGTATAGATGCTGTCGCCTGCCTGGAGAGATTGCACGTCGTCAGTTGCAAACGATTCTGGTACGATTAATTCCAGCGTCAGGATGTTGCTTTCTTCGTTAAAGCCCAGGATGCGGGCGTAGGACGCTGTCTTTTCCAGATGCTCCGGGTTGATTTCAATCGCCATGGCGGTGATGACGTCAGCGGAGGCGGGGGAACACAAGAGCAGCAGAAGCATCGTTAAGAGGGTCATCACACTTGCAAGCCGTTTCATGTCCATCCCTCCATTCATGACGGTATTACGTTCCGGAAGCGTTAGGAAACCTACTAAAAGCCTTCCCCTGCCAGGGGAAGGCTTTTGGCTGGTTCCCCCCAGAATAATTATCGTTACTTACTGCACAGAGCCGTCGGCGTTGAAGGAGCCGTCGTCATTCTGGGTGCCGGGCTGCGGGCCGGGCTGCTGATAGCCGCCCATGTCGGGGCCGGGCTGGCCGCCCTGCTGCTGGTAGAGCTTGCCGAAGATGGCGTACACCTTCTGGGTGAGGGCGTCCATGGCGTTCTTGATTTCACCCGCGTTGTTGCCCTCGCGCACCTTCTTGAAGGAAGCGATTTCGTTTTCCACGGTGGCCTTGTCCTCGGCGGACAGCTTGTCGCCGTTGTCCTTGAGCTGCTTTTCCATCTCGTAGATGAGGGAGTCAGCCTTGTTGAAGGTTTCGATTTCGTCCTTCTTCTGCTTGTCGGCCTCGGCGAACTGCTCGGCTTCCTTCACGCGCTGCTGGATTTCTTCCTCGGTCATGTTGGTGGAGGCGGTGATGGTCACCTTCTGCTCGTTGCCGGTGCCCAAATCCTTGGCGGACACGTTCACGATGCCGTTGCGGTCGATGTTGAAGGTCACTTCGATCTGCGGCACGCCGCGGGGCGCGGAGGGGATGCCGGTCAGCTGGAAGCGGTACCCAGCTGGCGGTTCGTGAAGATGATCGGGACCTCGTGGATCTTGAATCCCAGCCGGTAGGCCGTATACTTCATCTCGATCTGGAAGCCGTATCCTTTCATCCGGACGTCATCCAGGTCGATGGTTTCCAGGACTTTCCGCGTGTAGCATACAAAGCCGGCCGTGGTGTCGAACACTTTCATGTCCAGGACCCCGCGCACATAGGCCGATGCGTAGTAGGACATGATGATCCGGCTCATAGGCCAGTCTACGACGCTTACGCCATGGCAGTAGCGGGAACCTACGGCCAGGTCCGCGCCTTGTTCCGCGCAGGCGGCGTAGAGGCGGAGAAGGTCGTCAGGATTGTGCGAGAAATCGGCATCCATCTCGAAGATGTAGTCATAGCCGTGGTCCAGGGACCATTTGAAACCGGTCAGGTAGGCCGTGCCAAGTCCCTGCTTTCCGCTCCGTTCAAGCAGGTGCAGCCGCTCCGGGAACTCCGCCTGGAGTCCTTTTACGATGCCGGCCGTCCCGTCGGGAGAGCCGTCGTCTATGACGAGGAT
>JAFWQM010000141.1 GCA_017509065.1 Clostridia bacterium | reverse complement strand
CTCATCTGTTCTTTGGATGCCCGCCGCTTTTCCATTCGGAAGCGGCGGGACGCGCCACGGCTGCGCCCGTGCGCTCATCTGTTCTTTGGATGCCCGCCGCTTTTCCATTCGGAAGCGGCGGGACGCGCCACGGCTGCACCCGTGCGCTCATCTGTTCTTTGGATGCCCGCCGCTTTTCCATTCGGAAGCGGCGGGACGCGCCACGGCTGCGCCCGGGTGCTCATCTATTTTTGCGATTTCATTTTACACTTCGGGAGCCGCTTCTTCCCTGACTTTTTGATCTTCGTTTTTGCTCCACCACAGGAAGCACAGCAGCGCCGTTCCAAGCGCCAAAATCTCCGCCGCAGGCGTTGCCAGCCACAGGCCGTCGGAGCCCATCAGCAGCGGCAAAAGATACACCGCCAAAAGCGGCCCGGCAAAGCCCTTCACCGCCGCGATGGCGAGGGAGGCAGAGCCCCGGTTCAGGCCCGTAAAATAGGAGGATGCATAGGTCGTGATCCCGCCCAGCAGGAAGGACAGGGAAATCAGCCGCAGCGCCCGCGTGGAAAGGGCAGTCAGGCTCTCGTTATATCCCACGAAAACCCGCGAGACGGGATCGGCCAAAACCAGGCACAGCCCGGTCATGGCAAGGCCGAATATGCCCATGAGCATGAGGCCGTTCCGCCGCAGGCTGCGCAATTCCGTGACATTCTTTTTGCCCAGATGGTAGCCCACCACAGGCACGATGCTCATGCTGACGCCGTAGAACACCGCCGAGAACAGGCCGCCCACGTATTCGCTCACCGCGTAAGCGCCGACCCCGGCCTCGCCCAGCCAGCGCAGCAGCTGCAGGTTGAAGATCAGGGCCACGATGGCGTAGGAAACGCCGTCCACCATCTCCGACGCGCCGTTGTACAGCGTCTGTCCCAAAGCGCCAATATCGGCGGCGGGCCGGGTGAAATGCAAAGGATGCTTCCGATTCGCGAAATAAACAAAGGGGATCATGGCACTGACCAGCCAGGCAAGGCCGCTGGCAACAGCCGCGCCTCGCATCCCCCATCCGAACCCTGCGACGAACGCCCAGTCCAGCAGGATATTAGCCACGGCGTTGGCGATGGTCGTTACCAGCCCCAACCCGGGCCGCTCCGCCGTGATCAGCAGCGGATGGAAGGCCATGGACAGCATCTGGAAGGGCATGAAGAAAGCAAGCACCCTTCCATAAGTCACGCAGTCCGGGGCCAGCGCTTCCGAAGCCCCCACCCAGCGGGCGATGGAAGGGAGCAGGAAATACAGCGCCGCGGACAGCGCCGCCCCGAGAACGGCCAGCACCAGCAGCGCCATGCTCAGGATTTTGTTGGCCTTCTCTCTTTGGCCTTCTCCTAATTCTTTTGAAATCAGGGCGCTGGCCCCGGTGCCGAACATGAGCCCCACGTACATCACGATCAGCAGCGCCGGGAAAATCAGGTTTTCCGCCTCAAAGGCCGCCTCGCTGATATAGTTGGAAATAAAGTATCCGTCCGCCACCTGGTAGGTGTTGTCCACGATCTGCATGCCGATGCTCGGCAGGGAAAACAGCAGGATCGTGGAAGCCTTGAAATGATCCGATAACTGTATCTTTTCCATTTTGTTCAATGATCGTTTTCCATCCTCGCGATTGCGTCAATATGCGCTTCGGGAGCCAGCATGACGTTCCAGCACAGGGCGGCGCCGTCCAACCCATAGGATTTTACTGCCGCCAATGACTCTGTGATATACCGGACGTCCGTCCTTGCGATATTTTCCCTGTAATTGATTTCTATGCCCGGATACTTTTCGCACGCCGCCTGGCTGATCGCTTCAAGCTGGGTATCCAGAAAAGACTGATCCATCTGGATTTTTATTCGTCCCTGGGCGTTGGGCGCGTACTTTTTAAACAGCGCGTACTCGTATCCGATCCCGGCGGGGGCGGTGGTTTTTCGATAGAGCATGGGCTTGATGAAGTCCGCGTGCTTCGTGAGCAAGGAATAGTTTTGGCCGACAAACCTGCTGATCACAGGCGCGAACAAGTCCAGCCCGACAATCAGCCCTTTGCTTTTGAAATACTGGCAGAGCTCCGCGACGGCATCGGCAATGATCTCCTCTTTTGCTTCAAAAAAGCGCTGCGCAAGCGTATCTTTCAGCACGAAGTTTCCGTTCATGGGATAAGCGGCCATATCAAAGAAATCATCTTTCCTGTTTTCATAATCCTTCCTGACAGCCCCAATATTCACGCCTTTATTCAAAAACGCCTTTCTGCAATTCCCACATCCGCAGCTCAATACGCCGGATACTCCCGCCAGAAAGGACTGGCCCCGTATCTTGTCAAGAAATACCCCGTCAAAGCCGCAGTCGGAAAAGAACCGCGCATAAATATCCTTTACAATCTGAACATTGCGGCGGGACGACGGGCAGCCGAACAGAAAATCTTCCCCAGGCTGATGAATCGGCGGAATGACCGGTTTGCCGAAAAGGTCCATTGCCTGATCCGGTTCCGATACTTCGCTGACCTCTGAAAAAACCGGGAGCCAAAGCAGCATCTTGATCCCCAGTCCATGAAGGAATGCGCCGATCTTTTGATAGGCAGACGCATCCGTACTCCATCCGATGATGACTTTATCCACCGCAATCCGGGAAGCGATTGCTCCGATCTTTTCAATCACTTCTTCCGGCTTGTGATTCGCGGCATGCCATGGGCCGGTAAAGATTTGCAGAATATACTTCATACAACCTTATGATCCTCAATCTGTCAATTCACGCTTCAAACACGGGAAGCCAATCATTGCAAAGAAAACCGGTATTTCACATTGTTTTCCGGAAGTTTCATCTTTCTTATTCATTATATCATTTTTCAGGTGAAGTGACAAGACAGCTTTCTTCCAAATAGCAGGGAGAACGCGCGAATGAACAAACAATAGATAAATGCTTTCAGATTACCGTTTCCGCTAAAAACACAAGGCTGCCGCCCGTTTCGGGGAGACAGCCTGTTAAGAGTGAGGAGTATGAATAAGAAAGCGCCAGCTCGATAACTGATACTTAATCCGCGCTGCTGCTTTCCAGCGCTTCCAGTTCTCTCTTGCCGCGCACCATGATGACAAGGCCCACCAGGAACAGGCAGATCAGCGCCAGCACGCCTAAGCTGCTGCGGCCCGTCCACGCGCCGATGGTGGAATACAGCACGGGGCCGAGCACAGAGGCGAACTTGCCGAAGATATCAAAGAAGCCGAAGAACTCATTGCTGCGTTCCTTGGGGATCAGCTTGCCGAAATAGCTGCGGCTGACCGCCTGGATGCCGCCCTGCACCGTGCCGACCAGCGTGGCCATGGCCCAAAACAGGACGGTGGAGAAGGAGATGGCCTTTTGGAAGCCATTGATCGTATCAGCGTGCTTGCCGATAAACAGCGAGAACACGCCCAGTACCTTTTCCACTTCGGGGCTGGCCTGCGCTTCGTCCGTCATCTTGGCCAATTCGGCGTTCACCTTTTCCTGGGCGTTTTTATCGGTAAAGTATTTCGCCGCGCTATCGCGCAGGGCAATGGCGTTTTCGTCGGTCAGGTCGGAAAGCTGCTCGGTGTAATCCGCTTTCAGCGCGGTTTCATAGGCTTGCTGGTGCGGCTCCAGGGAGAAGCCCATGTAGAAGCCCACGCAGCAAATGAAGGTATAAATGATGATGGCCCCGATCAGCGCCTTCCGGGCGGTGATCTTCGCGGCGATGTTGGCAAACCAGATGGAGCAGGGCATGGCCACGATCTGCGTCACCAGCAGCGCCAGGATCATGCCGACGGAACCCAGGCCCAGCACCGTGCCGTAGGCCGTGGAAATGCTGATGATGGTACCCACGCCGTCAATGTAGAAGAAATAAGCCAGCACGAACAGGAACAGGCCCTTGCGCCGGAAAATGTCTTTTGCCGTTCGGCCGATGTTGCGGAAGATCTGGCCCACGGAGGTTTCGGGCGTGCGCTCGATGTAGTGGGTCTGCTCCACGTTTTTGAGGAATGGAATGGAGAACGCCAGCCACCACACGCTGACAATCATGATGGAGAACTTCTGCGCGATGGGGCTGCTGTAGCCAAGGATCAGAAGCACGGCGATGGAGATCACAAAGGGAATGGTGCTGCCGCCGATGTAGCCCATGGCGTAGCCCCAGGACGACACCTTGTCCATCTTTTCGTCCGTGGTCACGTCGGTGAGGAACGAATCGTAGAACAGACAGGAGGCGGAGAACCCGATGCGGCTGAGTATATAGCCCACCAGCATCAGCCGCCAGTTGTTCATCACAAGCGCGATCATGAACGTAAACACCACGCCCACCAGCATGGACGCCGTGAACAGCTTTTTCTTCATGCCCTTGTAGTCCGCCACCGCGCCCAGGATCGGGGCCAGCACGGCTACGATGAAGGTGGCGAGAGACGTGCCGTAGCCCCACCAGATGTCGCCCGCGTCGCCCGCGATGGAGACAAAAATCGTGGGGAAAATGGCGGCCATGATGTTGGTCGCGTAGATGGAGTTGGCCCAGTCGTACATGATCCAGCTCCACTCTTTTATAGTAAAGCGCTTCTTCTTTTCAGCTTTTCCGGCAGGCATGGTATTCCTCCTTTTATATAGGGTTTCGATCTGGTCATATTATATCTGATTCCCGCATATCTTTCAAGAGATATTTCGCGTTTGCGCGCTGTCCGGAAGAAGTTTTTTGCCATTCGGAGTATCGAATACAGTTACAGGGGGTTACGTTGGGGCTGTTCGCCCCAAACCCCAACCAGGGGCCTGAGGCCCCTGGACCCGCAATAGCGGATGATGGTTGACTTGGGAAGCGTAATTTGTTCCCGCTGCTGCTTGAGTGAGACGGACAAACTCATGACGTTGTACTCAACCAAGTAATTTCGCCTATTGGGATGCAAGGGATGAATCCCTTGCCGCAGGACGAACCGCCGATGACCGCCTATGGCGGGAATCTCATCGGCGGTGAGATCAGCCGAAACAAGCAATGTCCGCAAAGCGGACTTGCGCCGATTGAGGCCGCGGAACTGGGGCAAACAGCCCCATCGTAACCTCCCGTAACTGGTCTCGATACCTGAATGGAAACAAGTTTTCTGCTGTTCCTCAATTATTATTTATGGTAATATATGGAATTAAAGTTTTAGAAGTATGCTCAGATTTTCCTTATTTTGCTGGCAAAGAAAATGCATAAAAGAAAACAGAAATGGTATATTATGGCAACTATAGCCTGGAATGGAAGATAATGTCATAAAATAGCGGATAAATGATGCTGTTCCATTCGTCCTTGTGGTGTACGGCCAAGGCCGGAACAAAGGAATATACCAAAGGAGGAATCACTCATGAGCAATCGGAAAACCCATCGGATACTCTGCGCCGCGCTTGCCGCGGTGCTGTGCCTGACCGCGCCTGCCGCGGCTTTGGCGAGCGAGTTCGCCACGGTAAAAGGCGGCGGGCTGAACCTGCGCCAGACCGCGTCGCTGGACGCCAAAGTGCTTGGGCAGTACAGAACCGGCACCTGGATCGAAGTGACGGAGAAAGGCGAAACCTGGAGCAAGGTCAAGGTCAACTGCCAGGAAGGCTACATGATGACCAAGTATCTGGACTTCGGCCAGAAAGCCAACGTCATGTACGTCCGCACCAACACCGGCATCGGCCTGAACCTGCGCGAAGCGCCCAATATGTGCGCCAGGATCATCACGTCCTTCCCGGTGAACACCGCCGTGCAAATCATCCAGGCCGGCGACAGCTGGGCGAAGGTGAAGGTCAGCGACCTGAGCGGATACATGTCCAGCGCGTACCTGTCCCCGAAGCAGACTGCCTCCGCCGCTGCGACGGACAAGCCCGTCTGCTCCGCGGTGCTCAAAAACATCAACGGCGGATGCTATGTCAACTTCCGCAAAGCGCCGGGCATGAAAACCAAAATCATCAAGGCGTATCCCGTCGGCACGGCTGTGAACGTGCTGGAAAAGGGTCCGCTGTGGTCCAAGGTGGAAATCGACGGCCAGCAGGGCTACGTGAGCACCTACATGCTCAAATTCTGAAAAACAGGCGAACGTATCTTCCATGAAAGCGGGCCTTGGCCGCTCGATGGAAAAACCGCTCCCCACGGATCAGGGAGCGGTTGAATCTCTGAGGAAGACGGCATAGCTTGCGGAAATGCAGGCTATGCCTTTTTATACGCACAGGGCAAGGCAGGCAAATCGTTGCGGTGTCAGAACAAGCCGGTGATCTTTCCTTCCGCGTCCACGTCGATCTTTTCGGCGGCGGGGACTTTCGGCAGGCCGGGCATGGTCATGATATCGCCGGTGAGGGCCACGATGAAGCCGGCGCCCGCGGACACGCGCAGGTTGCGCACGGTCACGGTGAAGCCCTTCGGCGCGCCGAGGAGGGCAGGGTCGTCGGAGAAGGAATACTGGGTTTTCGCCATGCAGACGGGCAGGCCGCCGAAGCCAAGCTTTTCCAGCTGCGCCGCCTGCTTTTTCGCGTTCGCTGTCAGCGCGACGCCGCTGCCGTGATACACGTTTTTCACGATCAGGCTGATCTTTTCTTCGATGGAGAGATCCAGGGGATAGCTGAACCGAAAATGGTTTTCGGTATCGCACAGGCGCACCACTTCCTCGGCCAGCTTCACGCCGCCCGCTCCGCCTTTCCCCCATACTTCGCTGAGCGCCACGTTTACGCCCAGGGCCTTGCATTCGTCCTCAATCAATTGCAGCTCAGGCTCGGTGTCGTTGGGGAAGCGGTTGATGGCCACCACGCAGGGCAGGCCGTACACGTTCGTCATGTTGCCGACGTGCTGCAGAAGATTCGGCAGGCCCTTTCTCAGCGCGTCCAGATCTTCGCGGTTCAGGTCGGTCTTGGGCAGGCCGCCATGCATTTTCAGCGCGCGGACGGTGGCGACTACGACCACCGCGTCAGGCGTCAGGCCGTTGACCCGGCACTTGATGTCCAGGAACTTTTCTGCGCCGAGGTCCGCGCCGAACCCCGCCTCGGTCACGATATAATCACCCAGCTTCAACGCCGTGCGGGTGGCCATGATGGAGTTGCAGCCGTGGGCGATATTGGCGAACGGCCCGCCGTGCACCAGCGCGGGCGTGCCCTCCAGGGTCTGCACCAGATTGGGCTTGATAGCGTCCTTGAGCAAGGCGGTCATGGCCCCGGCGGCTTTCAGCTGGCCCGCGGTGACGGGCTGCTCATCGTAGGTATAGGCGACAACCATCCGGGAAAGCCGCTCCTTCAGGTCGGTCAGGCTGTCGGCCAGGCACAGCACCGCCATGATCTCGGAGGCCACGGTAATGTCGTAGCCGTCCTCCCGGGGCACGCCGTTGACGCGGCCGCCGAGGCCGTCCACGATGTTCCGAAGCTGGCGGTCGTTCATGTCCACGCAGCGCCGCCAGACGATGCGCCGGGTGTCGATATTCAGGCTGTTGCCCTGGTGGATGTGGTTGTCCAGCATGGCGGCCAGCAGGTTGTTCGCCGCGCCGATGGCGTGGAAGTCACCGGTAAAGTGCAGGTTGATGTCCTCCATCGGCACCACCTGGGCGTACCCGCCGCCCGCCGCGCCGCCCTTGATGCCGAACACCGGGCCGAGCGAAGGCTCGCGCAGGGCGACAATGGATTTCTTACCGATCTTCCGCAGACCGTCCGCCAGGCCGATAGTGGTGGTGGTCTTGCCCTCGCCCGCAGGCGTGGGCGTGATGGCCGTGACCAGAATCAGCTTGCCGTCCGGATTCGTCCAGGCGCGGATGGCGCGGGCGTCCAGCTTGGCTTTATATTTTCCATAGGGCTCCAGTAATTCTTCATCGATTCCCGCCTGCCGGGCGATTTCGTAAATGGGCTTAAGGGGAGTGGACTGGGCGATTTCGATATCGGAAAGCATTTCGTTACCTCCTTAGATCATTCGGGGACTTCGACATTATAAACGAAAAACTGTTTTTTTACAACCCATATTTTGCATGAATTATAAAAATAGTCGAACGATTTTGAAACAGCCGCCATAAACATCCATATTTCGAGGCAGGAACATATATACATGATCCAGAAAAACAATGCCGTATGCACGTTCAGGAGGGATCAAAATGGAGCATGAACGCAAAAAAGACACCGTGACGGTTCACGTCACGGGAGAACTGGATCACTGCAGCGCGCAATCGGTCCGCCGGGAGCTGGAGGCGCTGATCGCGGAACCGGGCGTCAAAAACCTGGTATTGGATATGGAAGGTATGACCTTCATGGATTCATCGGGCATCGGCGTCATTCTGGGCCGCTACCGCCAGCTTCGGGACCGGGGCGGCAGCGTGGCAGTCAAGAACCTGAATCCTCAGGTGGAAAAAGTCTTCACCCTGTCGGGAATGCGGCAAGTGATTCAAACACTGTAACGGAGGAGCATCCATGGAAATCATCAATCAAATGGAACTGAAATTTCTGAGCGTGCCTGAAAACGAAGGGTTCGCGCGGGTGGCAGTGAGCGCCTTCGCCGTGCAGCTGAACCCGACTTTGGACGTGCTGGCGGACATCAAAACCGCCGTCAGCGAAGCCGTGACCAACGCCATCGTACATGGATATGAGAATGAAACAGGCGCCGTGAAAATCACCGCCGCGCTGCGGGACGACGGGATGCTGGAAGTGAGCATAGCCGACAAAGGCAAGGGCATTGACGATGTTCCCCAGGCCATGCAGCCTTTTTTCACCACCCAGCCGGAAAAGGAGCGCTCCGGCATGGGCTTTTCCGTGATGCAGACGTTCATGGACGGCGTGACCGTGGAATCCGCTCCGGGACAAGGCACCACCGTCCGCATGATGAAGCGCCTGCGGGAAAAATGAGTTTATTTGCTTTGGCCCAGGCGGGCGACCCGGATGCCCTTTCCGAGCTGGTTCGGCGGCACATTCCCTTGGTGCAGTCTCTGTGCCGCAGGTTTCCCAAGTCAGAGGACGTTTTTCAGCAGGGCTGCGTCGGCCTGGTAAAGGCTATTCGCAATTATCGGGAGGACAGCGGCTGCCGGTTTTCCACCTATGCCGTGCCGGTGGTTCTGGGCGAAATGCGCCGGGTGTACAGCCATACTTTGGGCTGGCGTGCCCGCGCCGCGCTGAACCGGGCGAAAATGTATCAGGAGAAACAGCTTCGCCTGACTGGACAGGCGCCGTCCGTGCTGGAGATCGCCACTCAGGCGGGTGTTTCCCCGGAAGAACTGGCTCTGCTCATCGAGCAGGACAAGGGCCCGCTCTACGACGAAACCGGGACCTTCTTTTCTTCCCTGCCCGATCCCATGGGCGAAAACTGGCTGCTGCGCTTCTGCATTCTGGACGTTCTCTCACGCATGCCGAAGGAAGAAAGCTGGCTCATCCGTCAGCGTTACGTGGCTGGCAGGACACAGACAGAGCTCGCCGACGCGCTCTCTGTTTCCCAGTCCCGCATCTCCCGGCAGGAAAAATGCGCGCGGGAGCATTTCGTCCGGGCATGGAATGAGGAATAAACAAGCATGTATCAAGAACATTTCTCATTGTGGGAAGCAAGTTCAACGATAAATGAAGTCGGGCAGATGCGCCTTCGTAAGAGACACATCTGACCGACCATAGCTGATGAAGTATCCTCCTGAAAAGCACCTTAAAGCGCGTTTCTGTGTGAAAATGGGCAGGGGGCTATTTGCCCCATTACGGTTTCTGCCCTGTGTTGTTCCCACACAACATATCTTCTCCCATATCTCCTGCCTGACCACATCCTTTAATGCGCAATCAACGCGGCCTTCAAAGACGTGGATGTCCGGTGCCGTTTCCTTGACGGCTTGTACCGCGCTCTTCCGCATCTCTTCATCGGCGGGAAATACGGATTGATTGCTGTACGGTATTTCGCCGCGGGCAAACCCTAATACAGTCACATCCATATCATGCTGCACGGCATCCGTGGATATGACAATGTCACCGATATCGATGTCAGCGTCCAGGGAACCGGCAACGCCTGTGTTGATGATTCGGTCAACCTCAAACACACTGATCAGGATTTGCGCGCAGGCAGCGGCGTTTACTTTGCCGACACTGCATTTCACAACGACAACGTCCGCCTGGGGCGCTTTCCTTCGGGACAGCGCTGTTTTTCAAACGATTCTATTTTATCATACAGTATCCAATAAATAAACCGGTTCATTTTTTTATTTTGGAGTGTTTTCCAGCACTTTCCAGTAAAATCAGCTTTTGCATGAAAGAACTGCTGAATGAGTCAGAATTTCTTTGGCTTGGTTGCATGTCTGGTATTATCATGGTAAAATACAGTCTGATATCGTGATTCCATCCAATGAAACAGAAACGGCTGCTCAACAAAAAAGTAGGATCAGGAAAATGAAAAGGGGTTTTGCGCTGCTGGAATAAACCTCCTGATCCCCACCGGCAGGAAAACCATGATGGCTTGTCGAAAACAGCGTTCGGGAACCATGTTGAATAAACAATCACAAAATAGAGAGGTTGTCTGCCATGACAAAAAGAATCCTGTGCTTCCTGCTGCTTATCCTGCTGCTGTGGGCTGGGGCAGCCTGCGCGGAAAGTGTCATCACCAAACTGGAGCAGTTGAACGCGCCTGGAATCACCATTGGCGTGGGCCAGGGCGATATCGCCGAATTGGTGGTGAAGAAGGAGCTGCCTCAGGCGACGATCAGCTATTTCGACGATAAATTCATGGGATATACAGCCGTAGCCCAGGGCAAGATCGACGCCTTTGCCTATGACCGGCGGCAGATGGAGCTGTCCATCGAGAACGGGCAGAAGGGCGTTCATTTGCTGGAGGAAACCCTGAACGAAACGATGAAGATCGCCGTCGGCATTTCGCCGGTTTCCAAAATCCCGGATCTGACCGGCAAAATCAACCGGTTTATCGCGGAACTGCGGGCCAACGGCACGCTGGACGATATGTTTGACCGCTGGGTCATCCGGGCCGATGAAACCATGCCGGACATTCCCCGGGCGGATAACCCCTCGGTTCATCTGACCGTGGGCACCTCCGGCATCGTGCCGCCCTACAGCTACTACGTTGGGAAAGAGCTGAACGGCTACGACATCGAATTGGCTTATCGTTTCGCTGCCTGGCTGGGGGCGGATGTACAGTTCAAGGTTTACGATTACGGCGCGATCGTTCCCGCCGCCATGACGGGGGATATCGACTGCATCATGGCCAACCTGGAATACTCGGAAGAACGCGAGGATGAAATGCCCTATTCGGATATTCTGTTCGAGGTAAAAATCGGCCTGATGGTGCGGTGGGACGCGGCCCCGGCCTCGACAGCAATCCGGCAGGAAACTTCCGCCCTGGACGCCATGAACGGCAAGCGCATGGGCATCGTGACGGGAACCAGCTTTGAAGCGCCTACGCTGCAATACTTCCCGGACAGCCAATACCTGTATTTCAGCACCAACAGCGACGTGGTCACCGCCTTGACCAGCAATAAGATCGACGGCTTCCTGGCAGACGAGCCGGTGATCCGCATGATTTGCAAAGAAGTGCCGGAGATCACCTATCTGTCCGAAAGGATCACGCAGGACGACTATGCTTTCGGCTTTGCCAAAAACAGCGAGCGGGCGGACAGGATCAGGGGCCAGTTCAATGAAATGCTGGCGCAGATCATGGCGGACGGCACTATGAACGCCCTGTACGACAAGTGGTTCGGCGACGACGAGGCTGCGAAAACGGTCGATCTGACGGGCTTCAGCGGCGAAAACGGTCAATTGAACGTGGTAACCAACTGCGCGAGCCTCCCCTTTTCCTATATCAAGGATGGGGAAATGGCCGGCATCGCCATTGAGCTGGTGGAAATGTTTTGCCGCAGGTTTGGCTATACCCCTTCTATTGAGGATGTGGATTCCGCGTCCCGCATCCCCGGCATCGTCACCGGGAAATATGATATGTGCGCCTTCCCCCTGACGATCACGGAGGAGCGCAGAGAGAGCATAAATTTTTCTGACCCGTATTATCAGGGTGGTATCGTACTGGCATTACGGAAGGCGGACGCCGCCGCCCTAACGGCGGAAAGCGCATCAGCTTCCGGGCAGGATACGGCTTCGGGCCAGGCCGCGGGAACCGTCCGCTGGCAGGACTACAATGGAAAACGCCTCGGCGTGCTGGTGGGGCCGCTGATGGAGGACGCCGCCAAAGAATATTTCCCGGACAGCGAATACCTGCTGTTCAACAGCTATCCGGACTGCATTGCGGCGCTGCTGGCCGGGAAGATCGACGCTTACTTGGGGGACGAACTGGGACTGTTTGCCGTTCACGCGGAGCAGCCGGAAATCGACTATATCCATGACCGGATAACCCAAAACAATTACGCCTTTGCCTTCAGGAAGAATGACCCGGACAGCGCCGCCCTGTGCGCGGAACTGAATGATTTCCTGAAAAGGAGCCGGGAAAACGGCACCATGGAAGACCTGGAAAACATCTGGTACGGTATTGATGAAGAAAAAAAGGTCGTGGATCTGTCCGATCTGACCGGGGAAAACGGGACGATCCGGGTCGTTACCACCTCCACGGACGCGCCTTTTTCCTACATCAAGGACGGGAAAAACGTGGGCTACGATATTGATCTCGTGGTTCGCTTCTGTCGGGATCGGGGCTATGCCCTGGAATTGGGCGACGTGGATTTCGCCGGGAGGATTCCGGCTATTCAATCCGGCAAGTATGATTTTACCACGGATATGAATGTGACGCCGGAGCGGGAGGAACAGGCGCTGTTTTCCGACCCCACCGGCTATGGCGGGATCGTGCTGGCCGTACTGAGCAGCGACCTTGCCGCGGCGGATGCCAGCCGGGTTTCCACCGGCGCGGAAAGCTCGGAAAAATCGTTCCTCAATTCTGTCCAGGACAGCTTTTACAAAACCTTTATCCGTGAAAACCGCTGGGAGCTGTTTGTGAACGGCGTGCTGACCACCCTGCTGATCACTGTCCTGTCCATCCTGTTTGGCACAGCCTCGGGCTTCTTCGTGTTCATGCTCTGCCGGAACGGGAACATCGTCGCCAACGGCGTCACCCGGTTCAGTATGTGGCTGGTTCAGGGCATGCCCATGGTGGTGCTGCTCATGATTCTGTATTACATCATTTTCGGTTCCGTTGCTATCAGTGGCATTGCGGTAGCTGTGATCGGTTTCACGCTCACTTTCGGCGCTTCCGTATTTGGCCTTTTAAAAATGGGCGTTGGCACCATCGACCGGGGCCAGTATGAAGCGGCCTACGCTTTAGGCTACGCCAACCGGCGCACCTTCTTCCGCATCATTCTGCCCCAGGCCATTCCCCATATCCTCCCCGCCTACAAGGGCGAGATCGTGGGCCTCATCAAGGCCACGGCCATCGTGGGCTATATCGCTGTGCAGGACTTGACCAAGATGGGCGACATCGTGCGCAGCCGCACCTACGAGGCGTTCTTCCCCCTGATTGCCGTCACAGTCATCTACTTCATCCTGGAAGGACTGCTGGGCTTTCTGGTCAGCAAGATACAGATACGCATGAATCCCAAAAAGCGCAAGCCGGAAAACATTCTGAAAGGGGACGAACCGCCGACGACTGCCAGTGGCAGAAATATCGTCGGCGGTGAGATCAGCCGAAACGAGCAATGTCCGCATGAAGCGGACTTGCGACAATTAAGGCTGCGGGAGTCCATGATTAAGATCGAACATCTCAAAAAGGTTTATCCCAATATCACACCCCTGAAGGACGTATCCGTGGAAATCCACGACGGGGACGTGATCTCCGTCATCGGCCCTTCCGGGACGGGAAAAAGCACCCTGCTGCGTTGCATCAATCTGCTGGAAAAGCCCACAGAGGGCCATATCTGGGTAAACGGAACCGACGTGACTGATCCCAAGTGCGACTTGGGCAAGGTTCGGCAGAAGATGGGCATGGTGTTCCAGTCCTTTAACCTGTTCGGACACCTTACGGTGATTGAAAACATCATGCTGGCTCCCATGGATTTATTAGGGAAAAGCAAGCAGGAAGCCTATGACGAAGGGATACGGCTCTTGCGCACGGTTGGTTTGGCTGAAAAAGCGCTCAACTACCCGGACGAACTTTCCGGCGGCCAGAAGCAGCGCATCG
>JAFWQM010000021.1 GCA_017509065.1 Clostridia bacterium | reverse complement strand
TGGGTTCCGGCCCCATCCGCATCGGTCAGGGTATCGAATTTGACTACAGTTCCGTTCACTGCGTGTGGACATTGCAGGAAATGGGCTACGACGTGGTCATTGTCAACAACAATCCCGAGACCGTTTCCACCGACTACGACACCGCCAACCGCCTGTACTTTGAACCCCTTACGCCCGAAGACGTGATGCAGATTATTCAGGTAGAAAAACCCGTGGGCGTGGTGGTGGCTTTCGGCGGGCAGACCGCTATCAAGCTGACCCAATATCTGGATCAGCACGGCATCCGCATTTTAGGCACCTCCGCCGAGTCCATCGACATTGCGGAAGACCGCGCCCGGTTCGATAAGCTGCTGGAGCAGTTCGGCATCCGCCGTCCTCGGGGCATGGGTGTGAACACCCTGGAAGAAGCGGTCAGCGCTGCCGAAGAACTGGGCTATCCCGTGCTGCTTCGGCCCTCCTACGTCATCGGCGGGCAGAACATGACCATCTCCCGCACGAAGGAACACACCGTCGCCTACATGGAAAAGATTCTGGCTGGGGGTATTGACAACCCGGTGCTGATCGACCAGTATCTACCCGGCATCGAGCTGGAAGTGGACGTGATTTCTGACGGCCAGGACGTGCTGATTCCCGGCATCATGGAGCACATCGAGCGGGCGGGCGTCCACTCCGGGGACTCCATTGCCGTGTATCCGCCCTTCAACCTGAACGACGTGTTCCTGCGGAAGATCTGCGATTGCAGCGAAAAATTAGCCCTGGCATTAGGAACCAAGGGCCTGGTGAATATCCAGTATTTAATTTACAATGACGAACTATACGTGATTGAGGTCAACCCCCGGGCCAGCCGTACGGTGCCGTATATCAGCAAGGTCACGAAAGTCCCCATGGTGGACCTGGCGGCGAAGGTGATGCTGGGAGCGAAGCTGCTGGATTTAGGCTACGGCAGCGGCCTGTACCGCACGCCTCCCTATGTGGCGGCGAAGGTGCCCGTGTTCTCCTTTGAAAAGCTGAACGACGCCAACAGCATTTTAGGGCCGGAAATGAAATCCACCGGCGAAGTACTTGGCATCGGCAAGACGCTGCCCGAAGCGCTGTTCAAGGGCCTGACGGCGGCGGGCTTTAAGGTGCCCGCGGCGAACAGCCAGGGCAAGACCGGCGTGCTGTTGAGCGTGGAGGAAAACGACTATCAGGAAATCATTTCCCTGGCGAAGCGCTTCTTTGACCTGGGCCTGTCCCTCTACGCCACTACCGGCACGGCAAAGGCTATCGAAAGCCTGGGCATTCCCGTTACCGCCGTGGCCAACGCCACCGAGAACGACGAGATCACCACGCTCATGGAAAGCGGGAAAGTGCATTACATCGTGTACACCGGAGCCGTCAAGGACGCCACCATCGGCGATTACACCGTGCTCCACCGCAAAGCCATGCAGCTGGGCATCCCCTGCCTGACCAGCCTGGACACCGCCGGGGCGCTGGCCGATATCATGGCTTCCCGCTTCACAGCCCAGAACATCGAGCTCATCGACATCAACCACATGCGGGCCTGGCGGCAGCGGATCCATTTCGCCAAGATGCAGTCCTGCGGCAATGACTACATCTTCATTGAGAACTTCGACGGGGCCATCACCTGCCCCGAATCCCTGTGCGTGCAGCTTTGCGCGCCGCACTTCGGCATCGGCGGGGACGGCATTGTGCTGATCGAAAAGTCAAGCGTAGCCGACGCGAAAATGCGCTCCTTTAACAAGGACGGCAGTGAGGGCAAAATGGCGGGCAACAACCTGCGGTGCGTGGCGAAGTACCTCTACGACAAGGGCTATGTCCGCAGCGAATACCTGAGCATCGAAATGGCGGGGACGGTGCACCACCTGAAGGTTTACCTGCGGGACGGCAAGGTCAATTCCGTGTCCGTGGACATGGGCAAGGCGTCCTTCGCCGCGAAGGAAGTTCCGGTTATCACCGACACGGAGGAGGTCATCAATCAGAATGTGGAAATCGGCGGCAAGCAATATTCCGTCACCTGCGTGTCTGTGGGTAATCCGCATTGCGTGGTCTTCTGCGACGCTATTGACGGCATTGACCTGCCCGCCATCGGCCCGCAGTTCGAGTACGCCCCCATCTTCCCTGAACGAGTGAACACGGAGTTCGCCCGGGTCATCAACAGGAACACCCTGCGCCTGCGGGTCTGGGAGCGGGGCAACGGGGAAACCCTTTCCTGCGGCACTGGGGCCTGCGCAGTAGCCGCCGCCGCCGTGCGCAATGGCTATTGCGAGCCGGGCCGCGACCTCATCGTCAAGCTTCCCGGCGGCGACCTGACCGTGAATTATGCAAAAGACAAAATAATCCTCACTGGCGAAGCCATTCACGTATTTGAAGGGATAATTGATATTTGACTGAATAAAACTCATAACAAGGAAAGATTTTTCCCTTCTTTGTTATTCTTCTACCTCCGTCCCATCTCTGAACGTGAACACCATCCCAAAAATCTACCGCAAGATCGAATGCTTCCAATCAGGTGCTTTTGTGCATAAAAATACCCGAAACCGCAAGGATTTCGGGCATTCAGTGCGCCATCAGGGACTCGAACCCGGGACACCCTGATTAAGAGTCAGGTGCTCTACCAACTGAGCTAATGGCGCTTAGTAGTATAAATTATAACGTCGGTCAGTTTGATTGTCAAGCTTTTTTTGCAAATTATGCGGGAGTTTGATAGCGAAGTAAATGCCAGTAAATTCCCAGAGTAACGTCCACAGTGGAAGTTGTGGTAGACGTTAGTTCGAGAAAAACAGTAGTGGAAGTTACTATGAGAAAAGCGCTGCCGTTTTCAGATGCTGATCTTGTTCGCTCCCAAGCCAGACATAGGGAGGCAGCCAAGCAGGCATCCGAACTTCGATCGTACAATCAATATGTTATAGAACCTTCATCTTCTTCAAAGTCGTATACTCCTTCATATCAGCGTTTGCTAAACGTTAAGACACGCGGCTGGCGCTGACGAAGTAACACTTCCCATTCGTATCAACGACATATGTTACGCGGAATGAATGGCCTATTTCCTCCATTGCGGGGAACCTCATTTCGCCCAATTCTTTTACCAAACGAAGCGGACCTCCGTTCCAATCTGCGTAATTGCGGGGGAAGGAGCGGATCGTGAACGACCGATTCGTTCCATTTTCCGTGATAATCATGTATGCCCCGTCGTATATATCGCGGGACTCGAAGCGATGATGATAATAGGTTTGCCCATCGTCGCCGGAGGAATAACCTGTCGGGACGGAAACATTTTCTGTTTTCCCCGTTTCGCAAAAGTGCCAAGCTGTTATTTTGCCTTCTACGGTTTTGCGTTCGAGGGAGAGGAGCCGCTGCTCGTTTTTATGCTGGCGGTATCTTTGCGGCCAGTGGCACAACAGCGCCATCGGCGCGAGACACACCAAGGTAATGCTCACGAAGATAAAGACACAAGTGAAAAAATTGTACCCATGGGTTGCGTAGCTTATCGCCAAGGAGAGACTACCGAAGAAACAAATGGTGGCGTAGAGTGCTTCCAGAATAATCATAGACAAAGCCCCCTTTCCTTTACAAACATAATGGGCACAAACGGAAGAGGTTTTTCACAGCGGTGCAGATTTTTCTGCGTGATTATATTATATCATATTTTTGAAGGATGTGAAGGGGCATAAGGCGGACGATATATTGAGGCACACCATTTCCAGGGCAACCCTGAAAAAACGACTTGTCAGTCCCCGAATCCGTACAATCGTATTTTTGTTTAAGTCAGCCCTTCGTCCTCTTTGTGAAGCCGTTGCCATCCAATTATAGAACCGTTGTATAAACAGCTTTGTCGGCTTCATGTCCTTGGAGGCAGAACGGTGACAAAAAAACAGCCCGCTGAAAGCAGGCCGCGCTGGGAGGAGGGCGCAGGTCAGTCTTCCTGCATCCACACCCATTGATTGGTCACATGATCGTATGTATCCTGTCCCCGGCAGAAGGGGCAGACGCTTCCGCCGTGGAAAAAAGTGTCGTGATACGGAACCATCGGGCACGTACGTTGGGTGGAAATTGCCTGCAATTCCCAATAGCCCTTGTCCCGTATCTGCCTGGTTACGAGTTTGACTTCTGGGAGATACTTATTTCCGTCGCACATCGGGCAGTCGATGACGCTGCAGGTCAAGGTCTCGCCGGTGTAGTGGCTGGTATAATGACCGGTTCCGTTGCAGTGCGGACACTTGCCGGTTCCGTTGCAGTGATCGCAGGGGATTTGGGTGGTGATATTATCATATTCCACGTGGGTCTTGGGAGCGGGCATGGGATTGGTGATTTCATAAGTTTTCACACCTTGGGCCCAGGTGACGCTCAGCAAGAGCTCGCCGTCCGGGTACGGAAGAACCTGGAGCAGCAGATGACAGAAGATGGTGTCCTCGCCGATGTCCATGGCGAACAGGGCAGGCGCGTCCTGACCCAGATCGGTGTACGCCAGAACGGTCAGAGGCGCGTCACCACCCACGTCCAGATTCCAGATGCCATTGCGGAGGAAACCGTTTTCCGAAAGCGTTTCCAGAAACGCCGCCGCGTCCGCAGGGGTGGTTTGATACTGCGCCGTAGCGGTGGAAGAGTTCTCCGCCTGCACCAACAGAGTGGCTCGTCCCTCCGCAAAGGACTGGAACGTGGGCAGCATTGTTTCCGCCCGGACGGTGGCCAGGGACAGCGCCAGTGACACCGACAGCAGCAGGATCATCGCTTTTTTCATGGGGGTTCCTCCTGTGGATGGATCAGTCTCGGCGATCCGGGGGAAAGCGCGCCGATCAATAGTAGACCGCGTTTACGCAGAACGTGCCGGAAATCACCAGCTCGCCGTTGTTGAACGTGGCTTCAAATTTGCATTGGTACACTTGTCCATCCTGATATACCTGGGTGATGGCAAAGTAGTCCGCGCCGGAGTTCAAGCCCAGCGCCGTATTGGGTGCGCTGGTCGCAGAGGCCCGGATGTAGGGATTGTAGAACGGGATCGTGGGCAGCGCCGTATTGGATGCGCTGTCCGGATAGCTGCAGACGTTGACCAGGCGCTGATCCGGATACATGCCATAGAGGATGAAGGACAGATCGTTGAGCTTGTCTTTGGTCATGGTGTAGGTGCGGGCGGTAAACGCGTCGTCGGGCAGCGTCACGCCGACGCATTGGAAAGGCGCGGTATCGGAAGTGAACACGAAGCACTTGCCCGCAAGGGCGGCGCCTTCCCAGCCATACTCATATGAATTAATGATTACTACGTCGCTTGGGAAGATGCTGTTGGAAGGGAAGGGGTCGTTATAATTGTTTTTATAAATCACGTGGCGTTCTTCTCTGTCATATGTGGTGAAACGAAGCTCAGGGTTGTAATCCAACTGATAGGATTTGCCGTTGACGGTAAGCAGCAGCTTGTCCATTTCGTAGGGCTCGGGCGGCGCGATTTCAGGCTCAGCCTGCATTCCGCTCTGCAAGAGAATCAGCGCGTTTTCTCCGTAGTTAGGGACGAAATAGGCCGTATAACCGCCGCCGGAAATCTTATAGGCCGTATAGCCTATGAACTTGTCCGTCACGGTCCAGGCATAGCCACGGCCTTCACAGTTTTTCAGGTAAGCGCTGATGGCGTTGTTCAGGTTTTTCGTGGGATAAATCAGGGCGTTGAAGACGATGCCGGATTCATCAGTGTAATAGTAGTCATACCGGTCTCCGGCGAAGCCCAGTACATTGGAAAGGCTGGGCAGCGGGCCGGCGGGTTCCGGATCAGGAACCGGAATCGGCGTGCCGGTGGTCGGCGCGGGCACAGGCGTGGCGACGGGGGGCGGCGTGGGCAGCATGGAGGCTGACGCGCAGGAGAGGACCGCCAGACTCATGAGGGCCAGCAGCAGGGCGAACAGCAGCTTTTTCATGGATTCTACCTCCTTTAATCATATCGTTTCAGGCCAGACAAGGGCTGTCCGTCCGTATCAAGGGGTTGTTCAATCATCTGGATCATGGATGGAACATTCGGTTCGTCGAGTCAGGAATCAAAGACCCGAACATCATACGACAAGTACGAGTGATGCTGAAAAAAGGCATCATGAAAGACTGCGTGTAGCCATTCCTTCCCAAACGCAATTTTGAGTTGTCGCTTTCTGACAGCAAAATGTCAGAATCTACTATAGCATAAAATGTCCTTTTTTTCAACGGATTTTTCGTAAAGAACGCAAACTGTTTTTAAAAAGTAATATTCCTGGCCTATTTACAAATGAACACATTCGTGCTATACTGTTTATGAAAGCACAAAAAAACGTTTTTGCATCCCGGATTATACAAATCAAAGGGGACTGAACCATGGCTGCCACGATTCGGGAAGTCGCCCGGAAAGCGGGCGTCACCATTGGGACAGTATCGAGAGTTTTCAATCATTACCCGGATGTTTCGCCGGAAACGAAGAAGAAAGTATTCTCCGCCGCGAAAACCCTGAATTACGTGCCCAACGCGAACGCCCGCAGCCTGTCCGCTAAAAAGCCGCCCAATCTGTGTTTCATTGCCTCATCCCTGCTTCATGGGGACGACAGGGATTCTATGCTGTATTTACTGATCAAGGGCATCATCCAATACGCGACCGCCCATCAGCTGGAATTCAGGCTGTATTCCACAGATTCCAGCGCACAGGACCAACAAAGCTTTACCGATTTCTGCAAGCTCCACGCCATTTCCGGGGCCATCGTGTGCGGCGTGAAAATAGACGATCCCTATTTCTGTGAACTGGTGGATTCCGGCATCCCCGTGGTGGGAATCGATATTCCGCTGGAGGGAGAACACGCGGGCTGGATCTCGGTGGATAATACCGCCGCCGTCGCAGAAGCGGTTTCTCTGCTGTTCGCGAAAGGGTTTGAACGCCTGATGATCGCGGCGGGAAAGCAGCGGGCGGCCGTCAATCAAATGCGCCTGGAAGGTGTTTATCAGGCTTTTCTTCAGGCAGGGAGAACGCTGTCGGACGATCAGATCATCTTCGGCGATTTCAATGAAGACGTGGCTTTTGAAAAAACCGCCCGGTGGCTTGAAAGCCATCCCGCCCCGGACGCGGTATTCTGTTTCAGCGACATCATGGCGCTGGGGGTGCTGAAAGCCCTGCGGAAAGCGGGCCTGCGGGTGCCGGAGGACGTATCGGTCATGGGCTTCGACGGGATGCCGTTTACCTCCCTGACCACCCCAACCCTCTCCACCGTGCATCAGCCCATGCAGCGGATGGGATATGAAGCGGCCCGGATGGTCCATGAAATGATGCAGGAACAGGAGCTTAAATCCCATCACCGGATCATCCCGTATGAAATCGTCCTGCGGGAAAGCGTAAGATAAAAACGAACTCAGAGGCGACGGACGTTCGTCTTTGAAAATAAAAAAGGAGGACTACCCCATGAAAAAGGTTCTTTCCCTGATTCTGGCAGCTGCCATGCTGCTGAGCGTCGCTTCCTTCGCCTTGGCCGACGACGTGATCTCCATCACCGTGCCCCACTACAAGAGCGGTGAAAACGTCGGCGCAGTGTTCTTCCTGCCCCAGGTGGAACGGTTCAACAAGCTCTACGAGGGCAAGTACCACATCACCATCGAAGAACTGACCCAGGATATGTACGCTGAAAAGATCAAGCAGCTGGGCCAGCAGAACAAGCTGCCCGCCCTGATCGAAGGCGGCGAGACCGAATGGATCAAGAACGTGGTCATTCCCAACCACCTGTTCCTGGATCTGACCAGCTTCGTGGCGGAGAATCCCGAGCTGGACGCCCTGATCATCGACAGCAACCGGGCCTACAACACCACCGCGGACGGCCAGCTGTTCTCCGTCAGCTTCCCCGTCGTGCGCCCCATGGGCATGTACTACAACGGCGCGATGATCGACCTGGGTGATAAGACCCCCGCCGACATGAGCTGGGATGAATTCGTGGCCGCCATCGGCGACAACAAGATCGCTTTCATGACCGGTGAAAACGCCTGGACCACCATGCTGGTGTATTCCAGCCTGATCGCCGTGGAAGAGGGCGGCGCGGAGCTGCTGTCCGCCCACACCGTGGATAAGATCTACGACTTCAACGTGCCCGCCATCGTGAACGCCACCGCCAAGCTGCAGAAGCTGCTCCAGACCGTGGCCTCCGCCAACACCATCGGCGCGGTGTACGCCGACGCCGCCAACGCCTTCATGAGCAAGCAGGCCGCCGTGATCGCCAACGGCTCCTGGATGGTAGGCGATTTCCTGGAGGACAACGGCAAGTGGTCCAACGGCTTTGACGGCTCCACTGTGCGCGGCGCCGTGCTGCCCGGCAACGTAGCCCTGGCCAACACCGACGGCTTCGGCTGGTGGATTCCCGCCAACGCCTCCGAAAAGGAGCAGGAAGTTGCCAAAGCCTTCATCGCCTTCATGATGACCCAGGAAGAGCTGGAAGCTTACATGCTGGCCGAAGGCGGCGTATCTCCCAACATGACCGTCAGCGAAGCCTATCAGGCCTCCGCTCTCGAAAATCCCCTCATGTATGAATATGTGAACGCCGTGAAGGCCGACACCATCATTTGCCCCAGCTTCGGCGACTGCGTGCCCTCCTCCGTCAGCGACACCGAATTCGGCACCCTGCTGCCCAACCTGATCAACGGCAATATGACCCCTGAACAGTTCTGCGCCGAGCTCACCATCGCCGCGGAAGAAACCCGTCTCGACTGATCATACGCATAAAAAAGGGGCTCCTGTCCTGCCTCACGCCGGGCAGGAGCCCCTTTCTCTATCCATTTCAGGCCTCATCGCGGCCCAAAGGAGGGAGTTCCCTTGGCGAAAGCCCAGTATTCCCGGCTGGAAAAACGGCATTTCCCGAAGATTTATCTGTTTCTGCTGCCTACGCTGATCCTGTTCTGCATGTTTTATCTCTATCCCATCATCCAGGTTCTTATTACGGCATTCACCTCCTGGGACGGATATAACGCGCCGAAATTCGATATTGCCAATCCCTTCGTCAACTTCAACCGCCTGTTCAAAATGCGCGGCTTCGCGCCTTCCATGCGAAACCTTTGGTGGTGGTCGCTCATCGCCATGACCGCCCACGTGGGCATCGGCGCGCTGGTGGCTTTCCTGCTGTACCAGAAGCTGAGAGGCTGGAAATTCGTCCGCGCCGTGTACATGGTGCCTAACGTGATTTCCGCCGCCGCCTGGGCTATGATTTACCGCTTTATCTTCAACAATGATTTCGGCCTGCTCAACGGCATCATCCGCTGGTTCAATCCTTCCTTCAGCGTGAACTGGTTCTATGAATCCCCTGCGGCTTTCTGGGCCATCACTTATACCTGGCTGTTCTACGCCGTCATCGTCACCCTCATCGTGCTGGCCGACCTGATGGCGATCCCCACGGAGCTGCATGAAGCGGCCGAAATCGACGGGGCCCTGGGCTGGCAGCGCACGCTGCACATTGACATTCCCCTGTGCCGCAATTCCATCGGCACGGGCGTGATCCTGTCCGTCACCTCCCGAATCGCCATGTATGAAAACATCGCCCTGACCTCCCGCGGCGGCCCCGGCACCGACACCAACTCCCTGGCGCTGCTGCTGGTGAAGGCGACTACGGACTATAACTACGGCCTTGCCAACGCCGTGGCGCTCCTGATGTTCGTGTTCGGCATCCTGGTTATGCTGGTCATCAACCGGGTATTCCGCATGAACGATCCGGTGTACTGAGAAAGGAGGGAACGGCATGACAACGGCAATCAAAAAGAACAAAAAAGCATTGAAGGGTTCGGAAGGCATGGTAAAGAAGCAACTGACCCCCGGCCGGATTGTTTATCTCGTTTTTGCTTATCTGGTGCTGGCTTTCATCGTGCTGGTATCCTTAGGGCCCATCGTGTGGGTCATCATGTCCTCCTTTAAATCCAACGGGGCCATTCTCGGCTCGCCCTTCTCCCTGCCGGACACCTTTAACTTCGACGCATACGAAAAGGTCATCACCCAGTTCAACTTCGGCACATACGCCATCAACTCATTCACCATCGCCACTTCCTCCACGGTGGTGGCCATGATCCTGCTGTCCATGAGCTCCTACGTGATCGCCAAGTACAATTTCCCCTTTAAAAACCTGATCTACGTGCTGCTCACCGTCACCCTGCTGGTGCCCGGCCACACCAAGACCCAGCCCATTTTCAGCCTCATCATGGCACTGAACCTGTACGATACCAAGACGGGCCTGTTCCTGGTGTATCTTTCCGGCTCCATCGCCAGCAGCCTGTTCATTCTCCGCTCCAATTTCTCCTCCATTCCCAAGGAACTGAACGAAGCCGCCGAAATCGACGGAGCCAGTTTCTTCCGCACCTTCTGGCAGATCAACATGCCCCTGGCCAAGACCGGCATTTTTACCGCCGGCATCCTCATGTTCCTGGGCAACTGGAACGAGTATTATTTCGCCTCCCTGCTCACCTCCTCCGCGGAAAACCGCACCCTGCCTGTGTCCCTTGCCTCCTTCAACCAGGCGTTCTCCTACGACTACACCCGTATGTTCGCCGCTTTGACGCTGGTTGTTCTGCCCGGCATCATCATCTACATGCTGGCGCAGGAGCAGGTGCAGGCTTCCGTGGCTGGATCCGCTGTAAAAGGCTGATTATCTACCAAGGGAAAGGAATGGCTGAACCATGCTGAAATACGATTTGGGCATCGGCGAGAAGGCTAACTGGCTCGTCGCCGAAACGGACTTTGATATCGACCATCAGGGAAAATGCGAGGCCATCTTCTGTCAGGGCAACGGTTATTTGGGCCAGCGGGCCGCGCTGGAAGAAAAATACGTGGGCCAGACCCGCGACCTGCTGGTAACGGGCACCTTTGACCGCTTCGGGGAAAACGAGGTGTGCGAGCTGCCCAACCTGCCGGACGTGACGAATCTGTATTTCCGCCTGGACAGCCATCCCTTTGCCATGGATCGGGGAGAAACCAAGGATTATCTGCGGGTCATGGATCTGCAGACCGGCGTTCTCATCCGTTCCTTCCTTTGGACGCGGCCAGACGGGAAGCGCTTCCGCTTTTCCTTTGACCGGTTTGTGTCTTTGAAAAATGAACATCTCATGGGCATCCGCGCCCAGGTCACGCCCCTGGACGGGGGTTGCGAAATCACCCTGGAAAGCGGCATCGACGGGCAGGTTTCCTGCACCGGCTCCCAGCATTTCTTAGAGGGCGACAAGCGGATGATGGACGGCCGGGTGCTGCGCATGACCTCGGAAACCATTCAATCCCATGTGATTTGCTGCCTGCACACCGCCTTCTCCTATCGCGTCGGGGAACAGGCCGTAAAACCGGACAGGCAGCTGCCGGTGATCGACCGGCGTTATTTAGGCACGAAAGCCCTGTTCCGGGTGAAGCAGGGCCAGACCCTGACCGTGGAAAAGCTCACCTGCGTCACCACCAGCCGCGACCTGAAATATCACGGCCAGGAGAACGCCGCCGCCCAAGCGGAGCAGGACGGCCTGAATCTGCTGGAGGAAGTTTTGGCCAAGGGTTACGAAGCCGTCCTAAACGAAAGCGTCTCCGCCTGGCTGGATCTCTGGAAGGAAGCGGACATTCAGGTGGAATCCAGCCGTCCCTTCGATCAGCTTCTGCTGCGTTTTGCCCTGTACCATCTGAACATCATGGTCAAGAAGGACGATTTCAGGGTGGGTATCGGGGCCAAGGGCATGACCGGCGAGGGCTATAAGGGCCATTCCTTCTGGGACACGGAAATCTTCATCCTGCCCTATTTCATCCTCACCCAGCCCGCTGCCGCCCGGACCCTGCTGCGCTACCGCTACGAGGGCCTTTTCGGGGCCCGGAAAAAGGCGAAGGAAAACGGCTATGGCGGGGCCATGTATCCGTGGGAAGCGGCCTGGATCGACGACGGAGAAGTAACGCCTCTGCTGGGCTCCGCGGATATCCTGACAGGCAAACCCATCCCCATCCTCACCGGCATGATCGAGCAGCACATCACCGCCGATGTGGCCTTTGCCGTGCAGCTGTACTATGCCGTCACGGGCGACGAGGACTTCATGAACCGCTATGGCTGGGAAATGCTCATCGATACCGCCCGCTTCTGGGCCAGCCGCCCTACCTGGGACGAGAGCAGGCAGGCATATGTGATCTTGGACGTGATCGGCCCCGACGAATACAAGGAGCATGTAAACAACAACGCCTACACCAATTATATGGCCGCCAACAACTTAAAACTGGGTCTGTGGGCCATGGAAGAATTGGAAAAGCGGCAGGACGAAGTGTACCGCCGCTTAAGCGCTCAGTTTGATTTCGCCGCCTGCCGGAAGGATTTCCGGCGGGTGCTGGACGGGATGTATCTGCCCCGGCCCGACGAAAACGGCATTGTGCCCCAGTTCGACGGCTACTTCGATTTGACTGCCGTTGATCTGGCTCCCTACAAAACCGCCAAGCAGGTGGGCACGATCTATCAGGATTACAACAACGAGCAGATTTCTACCTTCCAGGTGCATAAGCAGGCGGATACCCTGATGCTGCTGCTCCTCATGGACGATCTGTTCCCCCACGACGTGAAGGTAAAAAACTATTATTATTACGAATCCCGTACCCTCCACGATTCCTCCCTCTCCAAATCCACCCACTGCGTATTGGCCGCCGATTTGGGCGAAGCGAAAACCGCCTATGATTTCTTCGCGGGCTGCGGGAATATCGACCTGGGCCCCGCTATGAACACCTCCGACATGGGCATTCATTCCGCTTCCATGGGCGGGCTGTGGCAATGCGCGGTGTACGGCTTCGGCGGCGTTCGGGTGGTGGGAGATGAGCTGCATATCGCCCCCCGGCTTCCCGAAACCTGGAGCAGCCTGCAATTCCCCCTGTGCTGGCGCGGCCAGCGCCTGACGGTGCGCATCCGGAGCGGCGAGACCGCGGTGACCAACGGGGGAGACCAGGCGGTGGATTTCGTGCTGTGCGGTCAGAAACGCGCCTGCAAGCCCGGCGAAACCGTCGAACATGCCGAGTGAGGGAAACAAGAATAGTTTGGATATCATTTCAAATTAGGAATTACATCGTTCCTCCTATGGTTTTCTTGGAAGGGGGTCTGGGGGAAACCATTCTTTGACCTTCAAAGAATGGTTTCCCCCAGAAAACTCCCCCGTTACCTGCGCAATTGGAAAGGGGAAGCATCATGAAGTACAAAGGCATCATTTTTGATCTGGACGGAGTGATCTGCTCCACGGACGAATATCACTATCTGGCCTGGAAAGCGCTGGCGGATCGCTTAGGCATCCCCTTCGACCGGGAGCGGAACAACCTGCTCAGGGGTGTGAGCCGCATGGCCAGCCTGGACATCATCCTGGAAAAGAGCGATAAAACCTACACGGACGAAGAAAAAGCGGTTTTCGCGGAAGAAAAAAACAATAATTACCGGACGCTGCTGGCGCAAATGTCTCCCGCCGATTTGCCGGAGGACGTAAAAAGCACCCTGCTCAAGCTGAGAGAACAGGGCGTCAGGCTGGCCATCGGCTCTTCCAGCAAAAACACGCCCTTCATTCTGGAACGCATCGGCCTGGGCGATTTCTTTGACGCGATCGCCGACGGCAACTGTATCACCCATTCCAAACCGCACCCCGAAGTATTCCTGAAAGCGGCGGAGTTTATCGGCTTACCGCCTGATGTTTGCCTGGTGGTGGAGGACGCCCATGCGGGCGTCGAAGCTGCCGTGGCAGGCGGGTTTGACTGCGCCGCCATTGGAGACGCAAAAGAGGATACCCGGGCGGTTCTCCATTTGACGAAGTTCTCTGATCTACTGTTCCTGATCGACTGATGAACGGCAGTGAAGCAAAAGGATAAGGAGAAATAAGATGGCCAGAATATATAGCGAACAGCAATTCCCGCTCAATGAAGACCGTTTGTCCCAGCAGGAAACGCTGTTTCATAACGCAAACGGCTACCTGGGCGTGCGCGGCACGCTGGAGGAAGGCACGCAGTTTAAAAGCATGCGGGGAATGTACGTCAACGGTTTTTTTGACATCATTCCCATGAAGCAGGCGGAAAAGCTGTACGGTCTGACGGAAGACAAGGAAGCCATGCTGAACGTGGCGGACACGCAAACCATTCTCGTTGAAGCGGAGGGGGAAAACTTCTCCCTGTTCACCGGTACGGTGGAGGAGATCGAGCGCGTCCTGGATATGGACGCGGGCATCACGGAAAGACGGGTGACGTGGCTTTCGCCCGGGGGAAAGCGGCTGCGCCTGATTTTCCGGCGCATGGCATCGTTCGATGTGCCCAATTTGTTTACCCAGGAGTGCGAAATCACGCCGCTGAATTTTACCGGCGTCATTCGCGTCACTTCTTTACAGAAGGCGCTGGTTCGCAATTATGCGGATGCCGACGATCCACGCCTGGCTTCGGACAATGCCTGCCGCCTGCAGCCCGCGGGCCATGAAATGCTGGGGGATGTGAGCCTGCTCTCCGTTCGCACCCAGGAGACCGGTTTTACCCTCTGCACGGCCGTGGCGCATGATCTGAATCCAAGCGCGGATGCCCAATGGACCTATCATCCCGATGATCACAGCGCTGAATGGACAGCCTGCCTACAAGCGGCGGAAGGCCAGACCCTGCGCCTGATCAAATATACCGTGATCACGGAGAGCCGCCGATACGCCTCTCCGGAAGCCGAAGCAAAAGCCTGTATGCAAAAGGTCCGGGGCGCTTTGCCGGCGCTGTATCAGCGGCAGCGGGAGTTCCTTAACGATTTCTGGCATCGGGCCGATATGCGCATCGACGGAAACGAGCAGGATCATATCGCCATGCTGTTCAATATGTATCAGCTGCTCCAGTCCGCCGGCCGGGACGGCCAATGCAGCATCGCCGCGAAGGGGCTTTCAGGCGAAGGCTATGAGGGACACTATTTCTGGGATACCGAAATGTATATGTTCCCTTACTTTTTGCTGACCTCTCCGCAAATCGCGAGACAGCTGCTGCTGTACCGCTACTCCATTCTCCCCGCCGCGCGGGACAATGCCCGCCTGCTGGGTCATGCTCAGGGAGCGCTTTATCCCTGGCGAACCATCGGCGGGAAAGAATGCAGCGGATATTTCCCTTCCGGCACCGCGCAGTATCATATCAACGGCGCCATCGCCTATGCCGTCACGGAGTATTGGATGTGCACCGGCGATATGGAATTTATGCTGCGTTACGGGGCGGAAATCCTGCTTGAAACGGCAAGACTTTGGATGGATCTGGGGAACTGGGTGGAGGGCAGCTTCCGCATCCATGACGTGACCGGCCCGGACGAATACACCTGCATGGTCAACAATAATTTCTACACCAACGCCTGCGCCCAGTACAATATGCGCTGGGCGGTGAAAGCAGTCAGGATGATCGAAACGCAGGCGGAATATCCGGCCTGGCGCGAGCGCATGAACGTATCCCAGCAGGAGCTGGACGCCATGTCCCAGGCGGCGGACGCCATGTATCTGCCCTATGACGAAAAGCTGGGCATCAATCCCCAGGATGATTCCTTCCTCGATAAACCCGTCTGGGATCTGGACGCGACGCCCAGGGAGAATTTCCCGCTGCTGCTGCATTACCATCCGCTGCACCTGTATCGCTATCAGGTTTGCAAGCAGCCGGATACGGTGCTGGCCTATTTTATCTTTGACGGCGTCGCTGACCGGGAAACCGCCGGCCGATCCTTTGATTACTACGAAAAAATCACCACTCACGATTCCTCCCTGTCTACCTGTATTTTCAGCATCGTGGCTTCGCAGCTTGGCAAGCGCGAAAAAGCCGAGCAATATTTTGGCGACAGCCTGACAGCCGACCTCGTGAACGCGCACCATAACACCCGGGACGGCATCCACACAGCCAACATGGGCGGCAACTATATGGCTGTCGTCAACGGGTTTGCGGGTCTGCGTCTGCATGAGGATGAACTGAGCATCAGTCCGTGGCTCCCCTCCAAATGGACGGGCTATTCTTTCCGTTTCAGCTGGCAGAACCGCTTGCTTTCTCTGGAAGTAAACGGAACGGAATGCGTTCTGACGCTGCTGGAGGGCGAAGCCATGACCATAAAAATCTACGGCTGCCCCTGTTCCATCCCGCAGGCTGGCCGGAGCGCGCGCATTCCGCTGGCAGGCCGCTGAAAAGCGAAGAGTAGCTAAAGGGGAAATCTTATCACAATCTGCAAAATTGGCAACATAGCAGCCAACACGCAGATTCCTTCACTTTGGTCGGGATGACAACGGGAGTGCATCGGAAATAGCCGCGAGTTGCGTACCATTTTTTAGATAATGCAGCTGACTTTGTCATCCCGACCGCAGCGGAGGAATCTGAAAGCTGCGTGATTACTGTTTTTTGCGGATTGCTATAGCTATATATATATATTTCTTCGCTGGCGCATGTAATGGAGTATCCGAATGCCGCGCGAAGCCTGGGACGTTGAAAACTCTCTCTATTGGTGTCTGGACGTTTTTTCCGCGAATACCATTCCAGAATGAGAATGGATCATTCTGCTGAAGAATTTCGCTGTTGTCAGACACATTTTTTGAATGCGCTGAAAAGAAAGGATGATACGGCTTCTTCAACGGCCTGCGTGAGATTGCGAAGGGCAAAGAACCGAAGCCCATCCAAAGCATCGAGGATGTAGCGATCAAAAACCCGGATCAATCGAAGTGGGAAAGCTGGTGCGGCAAGTACGAGCATCCCGATGACGACGAATTTATCGTGGACGAGATTTACATGAAGGACGGCGAGCTGCACGCCAAAGCCATCGACGACGACGGCGATGAACTGAAATTCAGGCTCTATCCCACAGGCGAGAACGAGTTCGGCCGGAAAGCCGGTATGCTCAAGCTCACATTCGGTGAAGACTGCATTACGTACTGCGGCTATACCTGTAAAAAACAAACAGTGTAATACCGCCACATTGAGATTTGAGGAAATTTATGATGAAAAAGCCAACCGGATTGAAGTATCTGATCTTAGCCATGCTGGCCTTTGCAGGTCTTGGATTGGAAGTTGTGCTTGCTTTTTTCCTGGAGCCGCTTTTGTACCGTGCTCCCATGCAGTCCTGGACGGATTACCAGAACATTTCTCACTGGATCATTACCTGCGCTGTCTGGGGCTTGATGAGCTTATGCATCATCCGTTTTGCCCGGAAGCGGTATGGCTTTGATCTGTTTGAAAAGAAGGACAAGCCCGCCGCGTGGCAGTGGGGTGTCATTGCCGTTCTGGTGATTGCCAGCCTAATTTATTCCTGGTGGGACTGGAACGGAAGCAAGGTCGTCCGGGAATTCAACGCGAACGGGCCGCTTAAGTTTATCTTCCAGTATATCTACTATTGCTTCGAGGTCGCGCTTGTCCTGCTGATCATCGTGTTCGGCCAGGAAGCCTGCGAAAAATGGTTTCACAACCGGCACATCCCGTACGGGGGCTTGATGGCCGCTGTGACTTGGGGGATTGCCCATTTCTTCACCAAGGGCAGCGCAACGGGCATCGGGACCATGATCTCCGCACTGGCCTTCGGGTGTGTATACCTGCTGGTCAACCGGGATATCAGGAAAGCATATCCGATTATTTGGCTGATGTTTGTTTTGTAAATCAGTTAGTTTTCTTTGTGGAAGCGAGAGCGTATGATATGAAAAAAGCAACGAGAGAATATCTGGCCAAAATTGCGAAGGATAAGGCGCTGGTTCCGTTTCACGGAGCGGTGGATGGGCTTGCGTCCAATCTTGCGCCGATTGTGCGGTTGTTTCCAACATGGAGCGTCACGGAAGCGGACGGGTTATGGTGCGCCGCGTTTGTCTATTATTGCTGCAGGGAAGCGGGCTTCGGGATTCCGTACAGGCCCGAAGCATGCAAAACCTGTCATCTGGCAGGCTGCCTCGGCTGGGAGGAGTTTGCCATTGGCGATCCGCGGATCGAATACCATCAGGGAACAGAGGGTTTTGTGCCGGAAGCGGGAGACATTGTCATTTACGACAGGGTTTTCGAGAACAAAGCGCATGACCATATCGGGATCATTCTGGAGAAACGGGAGCATACGATTCTTGCCGCGGAAGGAAATGTGAACAACGTATCCGGCATCGTCGAACGGGCAATTGACGAGCATATCCGGGCTTATATTCGCATTCCGGACGGATACCAATACGGAGCAGGGGGATCATATTCGGATTTGCGGAGGTGATATGATGGCGGACAATCATGAAAAATACATGAAAAGATGCTATGAACTGGCTGTCAGCGCCGGAAAGAAAGGACATGACACCTTTGGCGCCGTGCTTGTATACGACGGAAAAATCCTGGAGGAAGCAGAGAATACCGCCGACTACGGCAAGGGAACCTTCGGCCACGCGGAGTTTAATCTTGTGCACAAATGCGCCAATAAGTATTCTGATGAAATCATGGAAAAATCCACGCTGTATACCAGCTGCGCACCCTGCGAAAGATGCCTTGGCGCCATCGCGTCGCTTGGCGTGCATCAGGTCGTATGCGGCGTTTCCTATAAAGAATTCTGCAAGCTGCTGCCGTTCGATTATCAGGCGGTGGACCGTGAAGGGCTGCTGAAACAGCTTGGCATCCGGATGACGCTGAAGGAATCCGTGCTCGAAGAAGAAGGAATGCACGTTTTTGAATGGTGGGGCGGTGCGTATCATCCGCTCGAAGAACTGATCGCGGAGATGGATGAAGTAAAAAGGAATAAGAAATAGGGATCTGTTCGCCCTGCCCTGTTCTTTGGTTTTTCTTGCATTTCCGAGGCGAATGTGATAGGATTGAAACTGTAAAAATATCTCAATTTATTCCGTTGTTTGCCAAAGGAGGAATACCTATGAAAAAACGGTATCTGGTTCTGGCCTTGCTGGTTCTCATCGCCTTAGCGCTGCCGCTGATAGCGGGCGCGGATACCAGCGGCGCTTGCGGAAACAGCCTTACTTGGACGCTCACGGACAGCGGCGTGCTGACCATTTCCGGGTCGGGGACAATGACTGATTATGACACCAATAATAGAGCGCCGTGGGGTACCTCTATCAAGAAGGTCACTATTGTGCAAGGTGTCACAAGCATAGGTCAGGAAGCTTTCCATGAATGCAGGAGCCTGATGAACGCGACGATCCCGAACAGCGTCACTAAAATTGGATATCAAGCTTTCTCTTACTGCAATAGCTTGACGAGCGCGACGATCCCGGACAGCGTCACCAGCATTGGCGAGGGTGCTTTCTATAACTGCACCAGCCTGACGAGCGCGAGAATCCCGGACGGCGTCACCAGCATTAGCAAAAACGCTTTCTCTGGGTGCCAAAGCCTGACGAGCTTGACGATCGGCAACAGCGTCACCAGTATTGGCGAGGGTGCTTTCAATTATTGCACCAGCCTGACAAGAATGACAATCCCGAACAGCGTCAAAATCATTGGCAATTATGCTTTCCACATGTGCCACAGCGTGACGAGCTTGACGATCCCCGACAGCGTCACAAGTATTGGAAGGAGTGCTTTTGAAAGTTGCGACGACCTGACGAGCGTGAAAATCGGCAATGGCGTTACCAGCATTAGCTATTACGCTTTTTCTGGGTGCACCAGCCTGACGAGTTTGATGATCGGTAACAATGTTACCAGTATTGGCGAAGGTGCTTTCAGGTCTTGCAAAAGCTTGACGAATGTAACGATTCCGAACAGCGTCACCAGCATTGGCGTTAATGCTTTCAGAATTTGTGAAAGCTTGACGAGTATGACGATCCCAAATAGTGTCACCAACATAGGCAATGAGGCTTTCTCTGGGTGCAGCCGCCTGATGAGCGTAACAATCCCAAATAGTGTTACCAGCATTGGCAGTTCTGCGTTCTACGGTTGTAGCAGCAACCTGACCATTTCCTGTTATGCCGGTTCAACAGCTCAGCAATATGCCGAAGCAAATAATATCAACGTGATACTGTTGGATGCAAAACCCACCATCACCACCCAGCCCACCAACAAGACGGTAAACGAAGGCGCGAAAGCAACGTTCAAAGTAGTCGCCACCGGCGCGACGGGCTATCAGTGGTATTACCGGAAACCTGATAACTCAACATGGTACGCGGCGAGCAACGGCGGCACATCCGCCACTTATACCCTGACGACAGAAGCGCGGCACAACGGCTACAAGTATCGGGTCAAGGTATCCAACAGCGCGGGGTATGTGTACTCGAACATCGTGACTTTGACGGTAAATCTCAAACCTGTCATCACCACACAGCCCACGAACCAGAAAGTGAACGAAGGAGCAAAAGCCACGTTCAAGGTGGTAGCCACAAACGCGGATACCTATCAGTGGTACTACCTGAAGCCGAATGATTCCACCTGGAACGCGGTGAGCAATAACGGTACCAGCGCCACATATTCACTGACGACGGCGGCGCGTCACAATGGATACAAATATCACGTCAAGGTTTCCAACAGTGCAGGTTCAGTCTGGTCGAATGACGTAACGCTGACAGTGACAACCGCCACGAAGCCCACCATCACTACACAACCCACGAACCAGAATGTGAATGAAGGCGCGAAAGCTACGTTCAAGGTGGTTGCCACAAATGCCGACACCTATCAGTGGCATTACCAGAAGCCGAACGATTCCACCTGGACCGCAGTGAGCAATAACGGCACCTCGGCAACCTATACGCTGACCACAGCGGCGCGGCACAATGGTTATAAGTATAAGGTCAAGGTATCCAACAGCGCGGGATATGTCTGGTCAAACGTGGTCACGCTGACGGTGACAACCGCCACGAAGCCCACCATCACTACACAGCCCACGAACAAGACAGTAAACGAAGGCGCTAATGCGACGTTCAAGGTCGTCGCCACGGGCGCAACCGGGTATCAGTGGCATTACCAGAAGCCGAATGATTCCACCTGGACCGCAGTGAGCAATAACGGCACCTCGGCAACCTATACGCTGACCACAGCGGCGCGGCACAACGGCTACAAGTACCGCGTCAAAGTATCCAACAGCGCGGGGTATGTGTGGTCGAATACTGTCACGCTGACGGTGAACCTGAAACCCGTTATCACAGAGCAGCCCGCCAATGTTACCGTAGCAGCGGGCAGCAAAGCTACTTTTAAAATCTATGCTAACGGCGCGACGAGCTATCAGTGGTACTACCAGAAGCCGGGCGAAAACACCTGGAACAAAGTATCAAATAACGGCACGTCGGCGACCTACACCCTGACCGTCGCCGCTCGTCACAACGGATACAAATACAAGTGCGTGGTGACGAACGCCGTCGGAAGCGTCGAATCCATCGTCGTTACACTGACCGTGAAATAAACAATAAGCCATACAGCAAAGCGCTGTCCCATCGCCGGGGCAGCGCTTTCTGTTACGATTCTTTCAGTGTTTCCCTGAATTCATTCAGTTCTTTTTGGTTGCCGAGAACGAAATGCTGCGGCTCGATTTCGCACCATACCGGCGCATCGGCGCTGTAATCGTGGATGGATTCGTCATAGATCAGCGGCGGCCCCTCCTGTTTCAGATCGGGCGAGGGCACGGGTACGGCGGAAAGCAGGGCCTTCGTGTAAGCGTGCAGGGGATGGCGGAACAGGGTTTCCGTGTCAGCCAGCTCCACGAGCAGGCCCTTGTGGATGACGGCGATGCGGTCGCAGATGAAGCGCATCACGGAAAGATCGTGGGAGATGAACAGGTAAGTGAGGCCGCGCTCTTTCTGCAGGTCGGCCAGCAGGTTCAGCACCTGGGCGCGGATGCTCACGTCCAGGGCGGAGATGGGCTCGTCGGCCACGATGAATTCCGGCTGCATAATCAAAGCGCGCGCGATGCCGATGCGCTGGCGCTGGCCGCCGGAAAACTCATGCGGGAAGCGGCTGGCGAACTCGGGCAGCAGGCCCACGTCCATGAGCGCCTGGTGTACCATTTCCCGGCGTTTTTCAGGGCTCAGGCCTTTGTGACTGTTGTACAGGCCTTCGGACACGATGTAGTCCACCTTCGCCCGCTCGTTCAGGGATGCCATGGGGTCCTGGAAGATCATCTGAATCTTGCGGGTGATTTCCCGGTCCAGCTCCTTGCTGATTTTGCCGTTGATCTTCTGCCCCTTGAAAATGACCTCGCCCCCGGCGGTTTCATAAATACGGATGATGGCGCGGCCGATGGTGGTTTTGCCGCTGCCGGACTCGCCCACCAGGCCGAAGGTTTCGCCGGGATAAATATCGAAGCTGACGCCTTTCACCGCGTGGAAGGGATGGCGGCGGGAACCGAAGTCCACCTTCAAATCCCGCACGGACAGCAGCGGTTCTCTCTGTTCGCTCATAAGCTCACCTCCTGACGGAGCCGGCGCAGCACCGGAGGAGGCTCCACCTGCGGCGCGTCGGGATGCAGGAGCCAGGTGCGGGCAAAGTGAGTGGGCGAGACCTGGAACAGGGGAGGCCGTTTTTCATAGTCGATTCTCAGGGCGTGCGGATTGCGGGCGGCAAAGGCGTCGCCCTTGATTTCCTGGAACAGGCTGGGCGGCGTGCCCTGGATGGAAAACAGCTTTTCGCCCTTGATGCCAAGCTGGGGAAGGGAGGACAGCAGCGCCCAGGTGTAGGGGTGCTTCGCGTCGTAAAACACTTCCCGCGCCATGCCGATCTCCACGATGTCCCCGGCGTACATGACCGCTACCCGGTCGGCCACGTTGGCGACCACACCCAGGTCATGGGTGATGTACACCGTGGTCAGGTTATATTTGCGCACCAGTTCCCGGATCAGGTGCAATATCTGCGCCTGGATGGTCACGTCCAGGGCGGTGGTAGGTTCGTCGCAGATGAGGATTTTCGGCTTGCAGGCGATGGCGATGGCAATAACTACGCGCTGGCGCATGCCGCCGGAAAACTCGTGGGGATACTGCCTGCTGCGGCGTTCGGGGTCGGGGATGCCCACGTCGGAGAGAATTTCCACCACCCGCTTATGGGCTTCCGCGCCGGTGACGTGCTGGTGCAGGGCGATGGCCTCCTCGATCTGCATCCCGATGGTTTTCAGGGGATTCAGGCTGGTCATGGGGTCCTGGAGTACCATGGCGATTTCCCGGCCCCGGATGGTCAGCCATTCCTTTTCCGTCTTGAACTGCGCCAAATCCTGGCCGTTGTAGAAGATGCTGCCGCTGTCGATCCAGCCGTTCACGTCCATAAGGCCCATAAACGTCTTCGTCAGCACCGATTTGCCGGAGCCGCTTTCGCCCACGATGGCCAGGGTCTCGCCCTTATACAAATCCAGCGACACGTCGCGGATAGCGTGGAGCACCTTACCGCGGAGGGAGAATTTCACGTTCAGATGCTGCACGGACAAAATAGGTTCCTGATCCATGATCTTCCCTCCTTACAGATGATTCTTGGGGTCTGCGGCGTCCGCGAAGGAATTGCCGATGATGTAGAAGGAAATGGTGATGATGCTCAGCACGATGGTCGGGAACACGAGCTGATAATTCTGGGAAGTGGAAATCATCTTGCGGCCTTCGTTGATCAGGTTGCCCAGGGAAGGCACGCTCAGCGGCAGGCCCAGGCCGATATACGTGATGAACACTTCACTGCCGATGGCTCCCGGCACGGCCAGCGCCAGGCGCAGCATGATGACCGACACCAGATAGGGCAAAAGGTTTCGGGTGATGATGCGCCCGGTGGTGTTGCCCAGGCAGCGGGAGGCCAGGTTGTAGTCGCGGTCGCGGATGATGACGATCTGGTTGCGGATGAACCGCGCCATGCCTACCCAGCCCGTGACCGTCATGGCCAGGATCAGCGTCTGCACGCCGGGTCGCATGATGTAGGACACCAGGATGAGCACGATTGTAGTGGGGATATTGTCGATGATGTTGTAGATTTCCGTCAGCGGCTTATCCAGTGATTTCACATAGCCCCACAATACCCCGATCAGGATGCCGATCAGCGATTGCAGCACCGCCACGGTCACGCCGATGAGCAGCGACGTTCTGGTGCCGGACCAGACCTTGGCCCACAAGTCCTGCCCGGCGCTGTTGGTGCCGAACAGGAAGGGGCGCGTGTCGGGCAGCATCCGAAGCTGCGTTTCCTCCAGGGTCACGGCCTTGTCGCCCTCGATGCGCAGCTGGCTCTTTTTGCAGAAAAGCGCGTCGCCGTTCCGGCTCAAATCCTCGGGGGTGGTGTAGAGATTCAGGGCGAAGTTGGATTTCGCCTGGTAGGGCGTAGCGGTCGGGTCGTCGGGGAATTTGATCTTGGTAGTAAAGTCGTTGCGGACATAGCCCTGCGTTCCGCCGTAATCAATGAGGCACCAGTCCTCGCCGTATTCCAGCACGGTGAATTCCTTCCGCGCTTTGATGGCGGAAAGGATGTTGTCCACCGCGGCCCATTCCTCATTGTCATAAGGATGCACGATCAGCTCCGTGCCCGGGGTGGCGTTCGCCACGACGTTGGTCAGCGCCGGCGGAATGTTGCTCATCTGGCGCTTGGTGATCGGATGGTCGATAATCAGGTTGGCTTCAAACTGCTGCGGAAGCAGGGGCTGGATGCACGTGAACAGCAGCAGGAGCACCAGCACCAGCATGAAGCCCACAGACACACGGTTTTTGAGGAAGCACCGCAGTGTGCTGCCCCAGTAAGAATAGTTGGAATAGCCGCCGCGTTCCCCGGCTTCGGGATTATACGGAGCAAAGGTCAAATCTTCCGCCCGGATCTGCTCTTCCGCCGCCTGCTCCAGCGGAGCGGCAATGACCTCTTTGGGCCTTATCTGCTTCATCGTCATCGCGCGCTCTCCTTTCTGGACAGGGAAATGCGCGGGTCGATGACCACCATCAGCAAATCACCTAAAATCATGCCAACGATGCCGATGCTGGAATAGATCATCACCAGCGCCTGTACCATGGGGTTGTCCTGCCGGGTGATCACATCCACCAGCAGGCCGCCCATGCCCGGCACGGAATAGAGGGATTCGATATATATCGATCCGCTGACTGTATACAGAAGAGATGTGGGGATATATTGAATCATGGGCACGAACGAATTGCGGAACACGTGCTTCATGGTAATGTCGCTGTTCTTGACGCCTTTGGCGCGGGCCAGGCGCACATAATCCTTGTTCATTTCATCCACCATGTAGCGCCTCAGCCACATGGCATAATAGGCGATGTTGCCAAGAGACATGGAGAAAACCGGCAAAATCCAGGTGCGCGCGTCCTCCTGGCTGAAAAGCATGGGGAAGCCCAGGAGAGAGGAACCGTAGGATTGAATGTAAATATAATACACGGCGGCGGGAACCGCGCTGATGAACACGATGAACACCGTGCCGAATTTATCCCAGAATTTGCTTTTGCTGCGGGCCATGGCGGAACCCAGGGGAATGCCTAAAACAAGAGAAATCGCCATCGAAATCAAGCCCATTTCAATGGAAACGGGCGCTTTCCTGGCGACGATGTCGGTGATGGGAACGCCCACGGAATACCGGGACGACGTGCCCAGGTCACCGTGGAGCATCCGGATAAAAAAATTTTTGAGCTGCACGAGAATGGGATCCTTTAGTCCCATCTGCTTGAGCCGTGCGTCGATGACAGCCTGATCCAGTTTGTCGAAATTATCAAAGTATCCCTCGATCGGCATCTGGCGTACCAGAATGAACACGATCGACAGGATGATCACCAGCGTGAGCAGCGATATGCCCAGCCGTTTCAGAATGTACTTTGCCATGCCGGTCCAGGCCCCTCCTGATCAAATAACGCATGTGAGTTGCGGCAGGTTTTTTACGCCTGCCGCAACCCAATGCCGGATTCTTTATTCGTATAGTTGCCATGACAAAAAGACAAAAAGCCCATTATGGTTTTCTCGGAAGGGGGTCTGGGGGAAACCGCTCTTTGGCCTCCAAAGAGCGGTTTCCCCCAGTATCTTCCTTCCGGGTTCGGATTACTTCGCGGCCAGCGCTTCGCGGGCTTCCAGCCAGGCGTCGTAAGCATCGTAGTATTCGTCAGTGTTCATGGGCTTATCCAGCTTCTTCTGGCCCTTGTAGCGCTCCTGGGAAATGCCGAAGGGCGCGTACTGAGCGGTGAAGGGATCCAGCTTGGACACGGTGTAGCCGCCGGTGCCGGGGCCGAAGGGGATCATGTAGGCATGCTCGATCAGGTATGCTTCCGCCTTGGCGAAGGCTTCATACCGGGCACTCATATCGTCGGTGATGGCCTTGGCGGCGGCGAGCAGTTCCTTGTATTCGGTCAGGTCAACGTCGGTGAATTCATCGGTGAAGCGGTAGCTGTTGCCGCCGGCCACGTCGAAGGGATCGGTGTAGGTTTCCGGATCGGCGTAGTCAGCGCCCCAGTTCACCTTCATGAAAGCGAAGTTGCCCTGGCGGCGGTTGGCCAGGAAGCCGGTGGTAGCGCCTACTTCGATGATGATGTCGATGTAGTCGGTTCCCAGCAGGCCTTCCAGCTGCTGTTCCACGGTCTGGCATTCGTCAGCCCAGCCGGACACGTTGGGGTTGAACATCATCTTCATCTTGATGGGGAAGGTGACGCCCGCAGCGGTCAGTTCTTCCACAGCTTTGGCCTTGTATTCCAGGGCCAGTTCTTCGTTGAAGGTGTCAGCGCCCAGGGCGGAGATTTCCTTCAGCGCGCCGATGGTGGTATAGTCCACACCCTGGTACACGGTGAAGTTGGGAGGTGTGATGGTGTTGTAGATCAGTTCTTCGGCGTTGTCGGGATCGGTATGAGTCATGGCCTTCACGCGGTCCAGGCCGTGGAAGATGGACTGGCGGAAGTTCTCGTTGGCAACGGCCTTCTTCCAGTTTTCGGGTTCGTAGTCTTCTTCAAAGGCGGGGTTGTAGTCAAAGGCGTACCAGTAGCTATACTGGCCGTACTGGCGCACGGGATGCAGGTATTCGCTCTTCACGGGGTCAGCCAGCCAGTCGGCGGCCAGGGCATTGTCCACGCCGAAACCGTCGATGTTGCCGTCCAGGAAGTACTGAGGCGCGACGTTCGCGGCTTCTTTGTTGTAGATCTGGTCGATCTTGTCGATGTAAACCTTGTCGGCGTCCCAGTTCGCGGCGTTCTTGGTCAGTACGGTGCGCTCCTGGGGCTTGAACTCGGACAGCACATAAGCGCCGTTGTAGAGGATGGTGTCGTTGCCGGTGGCCAGGCCGAAGCCGTCGCCGATTTCATTCAGGAACGCTTCGCAGACCGGCATGAAGCACACATAGGTGGTGCTGGAAAGGAAATAGGGTGTAGGGGTGATCAGGGTGTATTCGAGGGTATTCTTGTCGATGGCTTTGATGCCCACGGTGTCCCATTCCATCACGGGAGCGGGCTCCTTGCCTTCTTCGGGAGCGGCGGTGCCCAGATAGTAATCCTCAGCCCCGGCGATCAGGCCGTAGAGGATATCCGCGGTGGAGGAAGCGTGGCTGGCGTCCAGGATGTACTTGGCGGCGGCCACAAAGTCGTCCGCCGTTACGTCGGCGTAGTAGGTGCCGTCGGCCTTCACCCAGGTCGCGCCTTCGCGGATGTGGAAGGTGTAGGTCAGGCCGTCGTCACTGATGGTCCAGGAATCCGCCAGGGAGGGCTGGATCTGGCCGAAGTTGTCATACTCCACCAGCGTGTCGATCAGGTTGGCGGCCAGGCCGAATTCATTGGTGCTGGAGGTGATCAGATAATTCAGGGTGGTCACTTCGCCGCTGTAAAGCGTGGTATACGTGACCTCGTCTTCCGCCACCGCGCCGACTATGCCAAGCAGCATCGCCGCGCAGAGCAGCAGGGAAATCAGTTTCTTCATGGAATTTTCTCCCTTCGATAAATAATCGTAATGGCCCCGGACGAACGCCGTGCCATTCAGTAGCAAAACCTTAACATAGATCATCGTAAAAAGCAATATATTTGTATGCAAATATACAAAGAAAATGCAGTTTTGCCAGGCGTCATGCCGCTGGATACAGTTATTCATCCCACGTTTCTGTTTCCATGAAAAAGCCCCCGCGTCCGCGCGGGTGAAAGGAGCGCTTGCGGTAGCAGGCGTCGCAGAGGGAATAGGGCCAGTTCCATGGCAGGCGTCTTTTGCAGGAGCGGCAGGTCTTCTGCTGCAGTTTCTGCGTGGACAGGATATGAATGATGCCCTGGGAGATCAGATCCTTGCGCCGCTGGATTTCGTCCAGGACAGGCTCCGGCTCGGGAAGGAACAAGCGGGCGTAGTTGTAATACAGGTCGCATCGCCGGTAGTCCGCTTCCAGACCGTCCAGCATTTCTATGCCGCAGTCCTCCGGGTTCATCAAGCCCGGGATTTCCGGCAGCACCTCCAGATGCTCCCGATGGCTTTCCGCGTGGTACATGGCTTTCCAGCGGGCCAGCAGATCGGGGTCGGTTTCGTCGAAGGGGATGCAGATGAAGCGGTAAAGCAGCTCCTTGTCGGTGTACTGTGTTTCCATCATTTTTGCCAGCGTTTCCATGCGCATGGTGGACGCCTTGGAAAAGCAGCTTTTATCCTGCATGGAAATCCACTGGTTCAGGATCTGGGTCAGCGGCAGGGGGATGCCCAGCAGCGATTCGGGGAAGCGGATGATCGCCTCGGTCAGCGGGTACAGCGGCTTTTTCAGCGCGCGGGCCACCAGCCCTTTGAAGCCAAAGGCGTTCACATAGCCTACGTCGTAAATCCCGTACCGGCCGGCGCGTCCGGCGATCTGCTTGATTTCCGCGTCGGTGAGGGTACGGGTGACATCGCCGTCGTACTTTTCCGATTCCAGAAACACCACGCGCTCGATGGGCAGGTTCATGCCCATGGCGATGGCGTCGGTGGACACCACCACGTCGGTGTCGCCCCGGTGGAAGCGCTCAGCCTGGTTGCGCCGCACGTCGGGCGGCAGCGCCCCGTAAATCAGCGACACCCGCCAGCCGCGGCTTTTCAGCTCTGCCGCTACGGCATGCACCCGCGCCTTGGAAAACACGATCAGCGCGTCGCCGGGACGCACGGAGCCGGGGAACTGAAAACCTTCCTTCTCCACTTCCAGCGGCGTCATGCGCTCGTGGCGCACGATGGAAAGCTCGTCCCCGCAGTCCAGAATCATTTTCGTCAGCAGCGCTTCCGCGTCGGGGGAGGCGCAGGCGTGAATCTCGTCGGCGCACAGGCCCAGGATGGCCGCCGTCCAGGCGCCGCCCCGGTCGCGGTCGGCGATCATCTGGCATTCGTCGATCACCGCCACGTCGTAGTAGGCCTGCAGATCAGCCATCTCGACGGTGGAGGACTGCACCCGGCTGAACGGTACGCGAATCTGCTCTTCGCCCGTGACCAGCGAGCAGGGCACGTCCGCAAGGTTCAGGCTTTCAAACTGCTCCGCCGCGAGCAGGCGCAGGGGCCCCAGGTAAATCCCGTTCCTGGCGCCGCGCAGGCGGTGCACGCCGTCGTAGGTTTTGCCGGAATTGGTAGGCCCAAGGTGCAGGATAAAGCGCCGCTTCATGGCCCGCGCCAGGGGATACAGGTCGCGGTAATGCTCGGGGATGGCGTTCAGCAGCGCGGAATGCAGCTTTTTCTGCCGCGCCAGCGCCGCGTCCGCCTGCTTTTGCAGGCGGTTCAGGGAGGCGTTGTCCGAAAGTGCCCGACGGATGCGCTTTACGGGCCAGCGCCGTTTCAGTTCATCGCAGACGGCATACTTGGCCCGGTTGATTTCCGCCTTGACGATGGCGGAAACGCTTTCGCCCGACGGCGCGCGGATAAAGCCGCAGGCGGCCAGGTTGGGATACGCTTTGTTGATTTCCTCCTGCAGCGTTCCGGTCAGGGACTGGGGATGGAATGCCCGCTCCACAAAGCCGGAGGACAGGCCCCTGCTGAACGCGGTTTCCATCACGTTGTTTACGATCCGGCCTTTTCCGAGCTCTCCGTCCGCGAGGGAAGAAAGGTCGCCCGCGCGCAGGTATTTTTCCACTTTCACATCCGCGTCGTCGGTCATCCGCTTCAGGTTCGCCTGAAAAAATGAGCGGTGCGCGCGCTTGTCCAGCAGTCGCAGCGCTTTGTGGGCCTGCCCCAGCGTGACCCTGCTCCGATCCACGGAGCGGATAAACCGGAGGTCGATTTCGTTGCCATGCCTGATTTCGCTTTCGATCAGCGGGAGCAGCTCCTCAAATTCCTCCTTCTGTTCATCCTCTGTCAGCTCACTGCGCAGCAGTGCCTGATACACCCTGTCCCGGCGCTTCTGCTGATAGAGCATGGTGGCGAAGGTATCGCTCTGAAAAAATTTTTCCTGTTCATTCCGCGACATGCCGCGCGTGATGGCGTTCGCTTTTTTCATCGCGATCTGCCGCAGAAAGCTTTCCCGCTCCAGCGCCGCCGCCTTCGCGTATGCCGCCAGCGCTTCCTGACGCTCCATGCTCTCACCTCCGTTTTTGCCGCCGGGTTCATCCGCGCTATTGTTCCCCGAAAGAAGAGCGCGTATTTGTCAGCACCGTTGCTGCTTTCTCAGTATACCACAGGATCGGCCGTTTGTGTGTATATAATATTATGTTACTGCTCCGCCTATGGCTTCGCAGTAACGCGCGGGCGGGTATTGCATACCCCCCGCGTGCCTCCCGCACGGTTTTTCCTAAAATCCCTTCGGGATTTCCGGGCGGAAAAACCGCAAGGTAGAAAAATTTCTTTCAGTCGTCTACACTCCCTACAGAAATTTTTCGTCCTCGCGGCGTACATGCCGCCGCTGCGGATTACAGTTAAGGGAAGTTCCCCTTAACAATCCCCCGCTGGTCCCGTTTCTTCGATTGTTTTCCGATCATGGCTGACTCAAAACTATCCCAACAGATTTGTTTCTTTGGTTGCTTTACAGGCCTGAAAATACATGGTATAATAGGCTCAGCCCATGAAATTCAGAAAGAGGGAATAACGGCCATGATCAAGCCCTCCAATCTTTTTCTGGCGCTGAAATGCCAGATGCCTTTGAAACGGGCTTTCCGCAATTTCTTTATCACCGGGAACGGCTGGGGCATGTTCAGCAAAAATTCCCATATCAGCCAGTCCACGGGCCAGCCGAAGATTTCTTTTCCAACGTATGAAAAAGCCGCCCGCGCCGCTGAGAAAATGGGACAGAAGCACGGAAAGCATTTCAGCGTCTACAAATGCGTATTCTGCGACGGCTACCATATCGGGAAAAACAGGGACAATAAATACGATGCGCCGCCGACGTAACGAATCGAACAGATGCGCGAGGTGTTAAGATGGATACGATGGAAGCGATTCTGAAAAGACACAGCTATCGGGGAAAATATCAATCCACTCCCGTTCCGAAGGAGGATTTAAAAACTATTCTGGAAGCGGGCCTTGCCGCGCCGTCGGGCTGCAATAAGCAGACGACCAGCCTGATTGCCGTTGACGATCCGGCCATACTAAAGCAGCTTCACGCGGTCATCGACCCGCCCGCGGGGGAGACCGCTCCGGCCATGATCTGCGTGCTGACGCAGAGAATCATCGCCTACCGCGACCGCTGCTTCGCCACGCAGGACTATGCCGCCGTCATCGAGAACATGCTGCTGGCCATCACCGCCCTGGGGTATCAAAGCTGCTGGTATGAGGGCCACATCACCGATACGGACAGGATCGGCGTAAAGATGGCGCGGATTTTGGGCGTGCCGGAGGACTATGAACTGGTGTGCTTCCTGCCGGTTGGCGTGGCGGAATCCGAGCCGGTTCCGCCCAGGAAAAAGCCCTTCGGGGAACGGGCCTGGTTCAACGGATTCGGGAAAGGAAACTGAAATGGAACGCTTTAATCTGGAGCCAAGCTTTGTGTTCAGCCCCCAGCCCATGTACATGATCGGCACCAACAACGAGAACGGAACGCCCAACTTCTGCATCATCACCTGGCTGGGCTTTTCCGCGGACAGCGGCCCCTGCCTGATGATGTCCATCGGCGGCAGCAAGCTGACGAAGACCAATATTATTCGCGACGGCCGTTTCTCCGCCAATATGGTCACGGAGGACAACCTCTGGCTGGCGGATTACTTCGGCACCACCAGGGGCGAGAACGGCGTAAAGAAGGACGTTCCCTACACCTTGGAGCGAGGGCGTAAGGTGGACGTGCCGGTCATCGGAGAGAGCCACTGGATATACGAGTGCCGGGTGAAACAGCGCATCCCCCTGGACGGGGCTGATCTGTTCCTGGCGGAAGTAATGAACATCCAGATCGACGAAGCGTATCGGGACATGGATATGGAGCACATCGAGCTGGAGCGCGTCCATCCCGTGGTGTACAGCCCTTACCAGTATTACGTCGCAAAGGAAAAGTTGGGAGAGATGGGAGAATGGAAGAAGCATTATGACGGCGTGGAAGCGGTAAAATCCACGCCGGAAAAAGCGGATTGATGATAGCCATTTACGAGTAAAAGATTCGTTCATTGGCAAAAAGACCAAAGCGATTATGGCTTTCTTGGAAGGGGGTCCGGGGGATAGACCTCATCCGGCGCTTCGCGCCACCTTCCCCTGCGAGGGGAAGGCAATCTTTGGCCTCCAAAGAATGGTTTCCCCCGGAAAACTCCTCATGTTCATGAGGGTTAGAAAACGTCTGTCGCAAATGAGGTGATTCTATGAATTATTATCCCGGCGATATTACCGACGTGCACGGCATCCGGGTAGGCCACGCCCAGAGCGCAAGGGGCAAAACGGGCGTCACCGTGGTGCTGTGCCGGAAGGAAGGGGCCACGGGAGGCGTATCTGTCCGCGGCGCGGCTCCCGGCACCAGAGAAACAGATTTATTGCGTCCCGGCAATTTGGTGGAAAACGTGAACGCTGTCGTACTGTCCGGCGGCAGCGCGTTCGGGCTGGACGCAGCGGGCGGCGTGATGCGCTACCTGGAGCAGATGGGCTGCGGTATGGACATGGGCAGCGTGCATGTGCCCATCGTGCCTGCCGCCGTGCTGTTTGATTTAGCGGTGGGCGATCCTTCCATCCGGCCTGATGCCGCCATGGGCCGCTCCGCCTGTATGAACGCCGCCAAGGGCATGAGCCAGGGCAAGGTCGGCGCGGGCACAGGCGCGACGGTTGGCAAGCTGGTGCCCGGCGCGGTGCCCCAGGGCAGCGGCATCGGCTCCGCGTCCATCACGCTTCCCGAGGGCGTGACGGTGGGCGCGGTCGTCGCCGTCAACGCTGTGGGCGACGTGTACCACCCGGAAACCCAGGAGGTGCTGGGCTGCGCCCATATGCCGGACGGAACGCCCGTCCTGGCCGAAGGGCTGCTGTACGGCCACGCGCCTGTGCCCCAGCAGATCCGCATTCCCGCCCCCGGCAGCAACACCACCATCGGCGTGATCGCCGTGGACTGTAAACTGACCAAGGAGCAGGTGAATCGCCTGGCTGACGTGAGCCACGACGGCCTGGCCCGGACGATTCGCCCGGTACATACCCAGATGGACGGCGACACCCTCTTCGCCCTCGCCACCGCCCGCACGGACGCGGAAGTCAATTTCGTGAAGCTGTGCGCCGCCGCCGCGGAAGTGACCGCCAGGGCCATCGCCAACGCCCTGCTGTATTCCAGGCCATGATCATCGGTGTAGGATTGGACGTATGCGGGATTGCCCGCATGGAAAAGCTCCTGCTGGACGGCCGGTTCCTGGCCCGCTTTTTCAGCGCGGAGGAGCAGGCGTATATTCAGGGAAAAGGGAAGTCTGGCGCTGCATCCATGGCGGGGATTTTTGCCGCCAAGGAAGCGCTGGCGAAAGCGCTGGGCCTCGGCATCGTGGCGGATCTTCGGGATATTTCCGTGCTGCACGACGAGCGCGGCGCGCCATATTATTCGCTGTCCGGTGAATACGCGCGCTTTGCCGAGGATAAACGCATCGACTCCTTTTTTCTCTCCATCACCCATGACGGCGGCGTGGCGGCGGCGGTGTGCGTGGCGGAAAGGAACGGATAGTTATGCTGTTTGACGATTCAAAACGCTTTCAATATGAAGCGCTTACACCGGAAGAAATGCGCCGCACGGAGCAGAAAGCTTTTGATTTGGGCGTTCCCAGCATCTTATTGATGGAGCACGCGGCCATTGCTGTGGTGGACGAATTGGAAAAAGCACTGGGTGGCTCCTGTGATCAAAAGCAGGTTTTGTTCCTCTGCGGCACGGGAAATAACGGCGGTGACGGATTGGCCGCCGCCCGTTTGTTTGCTATGCGCTGCGGCAAGCCCATCGTCTATATGACCGGTGAACCCAAAACCCCGGACGCGAAAATCAACCGCACGTGGGCGGAACAGATGGGAATTCGTGTTCTCAATCTGCGGGATATCCCCGCAGAATCTTTGCCCTATTCTGAATCAGGCTTTTATGAGGCCTTCGACGGGGCGGTGGACGCGCTGCTGGGAACGGGACTGCACGGCGAACCGGACGCGCTGACCAGCAGCATTATGAACGCGGCGCTCAGTGATTTTACCCGGCGCAAACCTGTCATCGCCGTGGACATTCCAAGCGGCATCGACGGAACGACAGGCGATGCCCCCGGCGCGTTCATCCATGCCGATGTAACCGTTACTTTCCATGCCCCAAAGGTTGGTCTGTTTCTGACGAATCATCGGGATGCCGTGGGGAAAATCGTGGTTGCTGATATTGGTTTATGGCAGATGCTTGGTTTGCCGGACGCGGAACCTTCGCGGAATGTATACACACCCCGTGCCTTGCGCTTTCTTCACCCGCGGGACATTACCGCCCATAAGGGCGAATGCGGGCGCGTGCTGATTTACGCGGGGAAGACGGGCATGGCCGGAGCCGCCGCCATGTGCGCCAAGGCCGCGGTGACGGCAGGCGCGGGGCTGACCACGATTACCTGCGAAAAGGAAATCATCCCCGTACTGCAAACGCTGGTTCCCAACGCCATGTGTATGGAGATCGGGGAAGCAATCAAAAATCCGCCCGTCTTTGACGTGTTCGCCGTTGGCTGCGGATTAGGGCAAAGCGAGGAAATCTGGCAAAATATATTAAAGCTGTGGAACCCGGAGAAGCCCTCCGTCTGGGACGCGGACGCGCTGAACCTGCTGGCGAAGCATGAAATGAAGCCGGGAGAAAACGCGGTCATCACGCCGCATCCCGGTGAAGCGGCGCGGCTGCTGGGCTGGCCGATGGATAAAATCATGGCGGATCGTCCCGCCGCCGCTCGCGCGCTTGCGGAAAAATACGGATGCACCGCCGTGCTGAAAAGCGACGTAAGTGTGATTTGTGTCATCGAAGGGGAGAAACCGAAATATTATCTCAACACCGTCGGCACGCCCGCCCTTGCGAAAGGCGGCAGCGGCGATGCGCTGACGGGGATTCTGGCCGCGCTGCTTCACGACCTTGGCCCGATGTCACCGTTTGAACGAACCGCGCTGGCCTGCCTCTGGCACGGCATGGCGGGTATCGTCGGTGAAGAAAAATATGGCCGGCGGGAACTGACCACCGACCAACTGATCTCCTGTCTGCACGACGCCGAACGCTGGGGGTGGGGCGAACTCCCCGCGCCAAAGTGTTTCCGATGACTTTACCTGAAAATTCAAGAAGATATTGGGGGAAACCGCTCTTTGGCGGCCAAAGAGCGGTTTCCCCCAAACCCCTTTCCGAGAAAGCCGTAAGGAATTCAGACTTTACCATCTAAAACCCATTCAGTATGAAGGAATTGAAAGAAAACGGAGGCCATCATGTATACAATAAACAGCGAACGCCTGACACCGGAGGAATACATTGATTTCCTCAAGCGCACGGACCTGGGCTCGCAATACCCCAAAGAGCGCTTTCATGAGCGTATCCCCAAGCTGCTGAACAACGCGTCCATCAACCTCACGGCCAGGGACGGGGAGAACCGCGTCGTCGGTGTGCTGCTCGGCGTGACGGACTTTGCCTACTGGCTGTTCGTGACCGATCTGGGCGTTGACCGAAGCTGCGTGCGCCAGGGGATCGGCCGCGGCCTGATGAAAACCGCTCTCGCGCTGGCCGGTGGCGAGAAAGATATCGCCGTGTATCTGGCCGCAAACGCGAAAGCGGTGCCGTTCTATGAAAAGCTTGGAATGAAAAAGGCGGACGAAGTAATGAAATACAATCACGTCGAATGGACAGAGTTCACCGTGGAGTAAAATGCTTCGCGCGGTCAAAGGCCCGAAAGCGCTTCTTCCGTGGTCACGGGAACGCCGAGCGCTTTGAGCGCCCGGGCGGTCATGCCGTCGCCGGGAACGAGCGCGCCGGAAAAGGAGCCGTCATACACCTGCCCGCAGCCGCAGGACGGGCTGCGGGCTTTGAGGATGGCACAGTCACAGTTCAATAGCTGAAACAGCCGCGCGGTTTCCTCCGCGCCTTTTTTGTATGCTTTCGTAACGTCCTTGCCTTCGCGGTTCACCACTTGCTCACCCCGGATCTCAGCGGGAATGCGGGGCGTGGGCAGACCGCCGAGCTGCTCCGGGCAGACGGGAATCAATGCGTGATCTTTCGCCAAATCCATGACCTGTTGACAGGGCTTTGCTGCCCCGTCGTAGCGGCAGCAAACGCCCAAGAGGCAGGCGCTGACCAATATTCTCACGCGATTTCCAGCGCGATTTCCATCATCTGGGTGAAGGTTTCGCGCACCTCCTGGGGGGTGAGGCTCTCGCCGGTGAACACGTTGTCGGAAATCGTCAGCAGGGACAGCGCGTTTTTCCCGGCGCGGGCGGCGTTCAGGTACAGGGCGTAGGCTTCCATCTCGATGCACAGCACGCCTAAATCTTTTAAAACCGTCGCGGGCTTGACAACAGAAGCGTCGTAGAAGGTATCCGTGGAATACACCGGCCCCACCACGATCTCATGGCCCATTTTCCGCCCGGCGGCTACGGCTTTTTCCAATAGCTCGTAGGAGCAGCAGGGGCCGAGGTTGCCGTTGAAGCCGAACTGTGCGCCGTAATTGGAGTTGGTATAGGCGCTCATGCCCGCCACGATGGAGCGGATTTTGAGCTTCGGGCTGATCATCCCGGCGGAGCCCACGCGGATGATGTTTTCCACGCCCAGGAAATTGTACAGTTCATAGGAATAAATACCGATGGAGGGCATCCCCATGCCGGACGCCATCACGGACACGCGCTTGCCCCTGTATTCGCCGGTATAGCCCTGCACGCCGCGCACGTTGTTCACCAATTTAGCGTTTTCCAGATAATTGTCGGCAATGAACTTGGAGCGCAGCGGGTCGCCGGGCATGAGCACGGTGGATGCGAAATCGCCCGGATTCGCGCCGTTATGTAATGTAGGCATCTTCATTCCTCCTTTTGGCCTATTATATACCAGATCGGGCAAACACGCAAGCCTCAGAAGAACTCATCCAGCAGGATATAATAGCGCATCTTGTCCCAGTCAGGCGCAATGCCCAGATAATCGAACAGCTTTTCCGGCTGGAAGCCCGGAATTGTAAAGCCGTAGAAACCGTTGGTGTTGTGTTTCAGGCTGCGGTAGCACAGCGCCAGGTCCCGCCATTTGTCGGCGATGCCCGAATCGCCCAGGTCGATGAATCCGCTGACCCGCTCCCCGTCAAAAAAGATGTTTGGCAGGCAGCAGTCGCCGTGGGAAAAAACAGGCTCCAGCGGCGGTTTGTTCTCTTCCAGCCAGGCGAGCAGCGCTTCCGGACTCTCAAAGCCGCCGGGGCCGAAGGTTTCGGGCTCACAGCGGGAAAAATCCACCAGCCCGTTTTTTAGGCTGTACCGCGCGTGTTTCAGTTCGTCATCCAAAGTACGGCTTCGGGGACAGCCGGTTATATCGACCTGCCAGAGCATATGCAGCGCTTCCGCCAACAGCTTGAGCAGCATCTCCGGCTGGTTCATATAACGCTTGTCGCAGGCCATTTTCCCCGGAACGCGGGTCATCAGCAGGTATTCCTTTTCCTGCTCCCGATCGAAATGGAGGATACGCGGCGCGGGCAGCCTGCCCTCCAGCCAGCGCATCACCTCCACCATGCCATCGGTCAGGGCGCTGCGGGGGCCGATTTTCAGCACCATATCCGGGAACATCAGCACCTGAGAACCGGACATGCCTGTCTCATTCACCTGATAAGGCAGGCCCTGAATGTATTTCAGAATCGGCGCGGGAACGCAGTCAAAATCCATGTTACTTTTCTCCTGTGGAGCCGATGCCGCCCCGATCGGGCGCGGAAAGGAATTCCACCGTTTCCAGATTGACATCGGGCATTTTCTTCATGATACGGAACTGGCAGATACGGTCGTTCTTTTCGATGCGGGTATCCCGCAGGGCCACAGCGGAGAAGTACCACAGGTCGTTGTCCCCGCAGTAGCTTTCGTCGATTACGCCCACGCTGTTGGTCATCAGGATACCCCACTTTTTGAACGTGGATGAGCGCGGGGCGACGTGGGCCTCGTACCCGGCGGGCAGCTTCATGGAAACGCCCAGGGGAATGAGCCGGTATTCCCCCGCTTTCATTTCGACGGTTTCCGCTGCCCGCAGGTCGATCCAGTCCCCTTGGGGCAGCTTTTTTAGCGGTAGAATGTCGGCGTGATAGCGAACCTGGATTGTCAAGGCAATGCCCCCTTAAACACAGATAGAGTACAGAGTTCAGAGTACATAGTTCAGATTATATAGTTTTTGTGACGCGGGAGCCGCAGCATTTCGACCATATAAATCTGTACTCTGCACTCTGTACTCTCGTAAACCTTTACTGCTTCAACACCTCATACACCTTAAAAAATGCGTCCTTATACTCCAGTTTCAGGTCCACCAGTCCGCCGTAAGGGCTGTTCAAATTGTAGACGTAGTTGCCCTTGGGCGCGTTGGTGTCGCCGAGGCCCCAGATGGAAACGGCTTTCAGAGGATTGCCGCTTTCGCCGTTCAGCGACATAAACATCTTAAACAGCTTGGCATAAAACTCCGCGTGCTTTTCAGCGTAGGCCAAATCGAAGTTGCGTACGGCCATTTCGGTGATCTGCACCTCGCAGCCCATGGCGGCGTAGTTGAGGATTTCGTTTTTGATCATGCCGATGTGGCTCTCCACCAGGCAGCCGTCCTGAACGCCGTAGCCGCCGATGTAGCCCTGCATGCCGATGCCGTCGCAGAGCTGACGGAACTCGCCGTTATCATTCTGCGCAAAGAAATTCACTTCGTCGATCAGAGTGCGGATGGCCTTGGCCTTGTCGGGAAAGTAGGCGTTGTAATCGTTGTAGTACAGCTTGATGTCCGCGCCGAGGGCTTCCACGGCGTTTTTGGCGTAGAGGAACGCCCAGCAGACGTAATCGTCGCCCAGATACTTCTGGAACCCGTTCACCGCGCCGCTGCGCATGGTGCGCAGGTGGCGTGGGTCGCCCGCGGCGTATTCATTGGGGCCGTCCGCCACGGCTTCGTTCACCACGTCCCAGCAGTAGACCACGCCGGGGAACTTCTTTTCAAAGTGCGTCACCACTTCGGTGATGTAATATTCCAGCCGCGCCTTGAGCGTTTCCCGGCTGGCGATGGGCTTGTTCGCATTGAAATCCTCATGGTAGAACCATTCGGTCATGTAGGCGTCCCATACCAGCACGTGGCCGCGCACGCCGATGCCGTTGTCCATAGCCCACTGCACCATCTTATCCGCATTGGTGTAGTTCATGGCGGGCATGCCGTCGCCGCGCTTCTGGGAAGCGCGCTGATCCAGCAGGGAATAGGCCTTCATTTCATTGGTGGTAGTGATGGAGTTGAAATGGGCTTTCACTAAGTTCAGGTACTTCTGGTTCTTCAGCTGGTCAAAGGACAGGGGAGCGCCGAGCTTGAAGCCGTAAGCGGCGGTCAGTTCGTACATAGGCGTCATTTCCTCCTCCGAAAAAGCGGGCATACAGGCGCACAGAAGCGCCATCGCCAGGGCAAAGATCAGCAATCGTTTCATAGGCCATTCCTCCTTGATTGAATCGGCAACATTATATCAGGTTTCAGGTGAAAAAGACAGAGCGTGAAAAACAGTTTTTTGCTTTTTGTGCGTCAGTTTTGCAGAAAACCCTTCATTTTCCCGGGGAACTATGGTATACTCTGGATGTTTGGCAGAGCTGAACCAACGATATATAAGGGAGGAATATCCATGCGTATTTCTGATTCCATCGTGTATGCGGGCGTGTTCGACCGGGACCTTGACCTTTTCGAGGGCCAGTACGCGGTACCCATGGGCGTGTCCTATAATTCCTATATCATCCTTGATGAGAAAACCACCGTGATGGATTCCGTGGACAGCCGCAAGACCGCGGAATGGCTTTCCAACGTGGAAGCGGCGCTGAACGGCAAAGCGCCGGATTTCCTGGTGATCCAGCATCTGGAGCCCGACCACAGCGGCAGCATCCAGGCGATTGCCGATAAATATCCGGACATGAAGCTGGTGATGTCCGCCAAGGCGCTGACCATGCTGCCCCAGTTCGCGGACGCTTCGCTGGTCAGCCGGGCGCAGGGTGTGAAGGAGAATGAAACGCTGTGCCTGGGCAGCCATACCCTGAAATTCATCACCGCGCCGATGGTGCACTGGCCCGAGGTCATGCTGACTTACGACGAATGCGAAAAAGTCCTGTTCTCCGCGGACGCCTTCGGCACCTTCGGCGATCCGGAAAGCGCCGAATGGCTTCCCGAAGCCCGGCGGTATTACTTCAACATCGTCGGCAAGTACGGCGGCCCCGTGTCCACGTTGCTCAAAAAAGCCACGGCGCTGGATATTCAGATGATACTGCCCCTCCACGGCCCGGCACTGAAGGAGAACCTGGGCTTTTACCTGGACAAGTACAAGGTGTGGAGCAGTTATGCCCCCGAAGAAAAAGGCACGCTGGTGGCCTTCGGCTCCCTCCACGGCAACACGGCGGGCGCGGCGAAGTACCTTGCGGAGCAGCTGAAAGCGGCGGGCGAGACCGTTTCTATGATCGACATCGCGCGGGATTATATGTCCGAAGCTGTGGCCGAGGCGTTCCGGTATGACAAACTCGTGCTGGCCTGCTCCACCTACGACGGCAATTTCTTCCCCAGGATGGAGGACTTCCTGCTGCACCTGAAAGCCAAGACGTTCCAGAAACGGAAAGTCGCCCTGATCGAAAACGGCTCCTGGGCGCCCATGGCGGCGAAGTGCATGAAGGCATACCTGGAGCAGATGAAGGAAATTTCCATCTGTGAAACCGTCGTCACCATCAAATCCACCGTATCCGAAGCGAACAAAGAACAGCTGAAAGCGCTGGCAAAGGAACTGCGGGCCTGAACACTGTCCCGGCCCGCCCTGTCAGCGGCTGCGTCACGCGCCCTGCGAACGAGAAAGAGTTCTTTGTTTTCGCCGGATGGCCGATGGTACAGTGGTTTAACAAATACTTTTACGGAAGGATGGATGGGATGATCATTCTGAAAGTTCTGAGCATACTGTTTCTGAACGCTGACCTGGATTCAACCTATTCGCTCATCTCGAATGCGCTCCTGATCATCGGCTTAACGGCGATTTTCAGGAAGTGCGGTTTGCAATTCTGGTGGGCGCTGATTCCCTGTTTCCGCGAGTACAAGCTGGGCCAGTGCGCCGGCCGTGAATCGGAAGGCCGCAACTGGGCGGTTTTTAACGGTATCGGAATAGCGCTGAATATCTGCTTTCTGTTCGTAGAACCCAGTGAAACCATGAGCCTGTTCGCCGGTTTCGTTACAATTCTGCTTGGTCTGCTCGCGATCCTGTACGGCATACGCGTGTACAGCGGCCTGTGCGAGGTGTTCAACCGCAAAAAGTGGTGGCTGCTCCTCTGGGCTTTCCTGGAGTGGTTTCCCGCGCTCCTTTGGGGCTTCAGTTCAAAATCCCAGCCCCTGTGGACGGTGCAGGACATCCAGAGCGAAGCCTCCAATTTCTTCTCCGGCTCGAAGGCGCAGGTGCTGGACAACGGCCTGACCGTCAACCTGGAAGAGCGCACGGCGACTGAGTTCTTCAAGAAAAAGTACCTGCTGCGCGACATCCATATGTACATCCAGCCCGGCCACATGGTGCTGCTGCTGGGCGGCTCCGGCGCAGGCAAGACCACGTACCTCAACGCCGTGAACGGCTATGAAAAGGCCAAGGCCGAGGTGGTGCTCAACGGCACCAATATGTACAAGCATTACAAGGAAATGCAGTACGACATCGGCTTCGTGCCCCAGCTGGACCTGATGCGCGGCTCCGACAGCGTGTACAGCACGCTGATCGACGCGGCCTCCCTGCGCCTGCCCAAGGACTTCTCCGCCGCTGACCGCAAAGCCCGCGTGGAAGAAGTGATGAATATTTTCGGCCTGACGCCGGTGAAGACAAATCTGGTATCCAAACTGTCGGGCGGCCAGCGCAAGCGTCTTTCCATCGCCATGGAGTTCATCTCCAATCCTTCCCTGTTTATCCTGGACGAGCCGGACAGCGGCCTGGACGGCGTGATGGCGCGTGAACTGTTCCTGCAGCTGCGCAAGATCGCCGACCAGGGCAAGATCATCATCGTCATCACCCATACGCCCGACCGCGTGATCGACCTGTTCGACGACGTGATCGTGCTGGCCAAGGACGCCAAGCGCACCGGCCGCCTGGCCTACTTCGGCCCCATCACCGAGGCGCGGGAATTCTTCGGCAAGGAAAAAATGGAAGAAATTGTCAAGTCCATCAACCGCGAGGAAGAGGGCGGCGAAGGCCGTGCGGACGAATTCATCCTGAAATACGCGGAGGTGCAGCATGGCTGAAGTGAATTTGAACCAACCCAAGGTGTTCCGTAAACTGCGCCATCGCGGCCGCATGAGCCAGATCCCGATTTACCTGGGAAAGCAGTTCCGTTTCTTCATCAACCAAAGCGACTGGAAAGTGCTGCCCATGGCGGCCATCATCGCCGCCCTGGTGAGCATGGTCATCCGTAAGGACTTCTTCCTCACCATGGAAGGCAACCTGAAAGGCGCGTTCGCGCTGACGTGCGTTGGCATCTGGAACGGCTGCTTCAATTCCATCCAGGCGGTGTGCCGCGAGCGCCCGATCATCAAGCGCGAGCACCGCTCCGGTATGCACATTTCTTCCTATATCGTTGCCCATATGATCTACCAGTTCCTGCTTTGTGCTGGTCAGACCGGGCTGAGCATGTATGTGATGATGACACTGGGCGTGCAGTTTCCGGTGCCGGGCTTTATGACGCCCTGGATGATCGTTGACATCGCCATCACCATGCTGCTCATCACCTACGCATCCGACATGATGAGCCTGTTCATTTCCTCCGTTTCCCACACTACCACCGGGGCCATGACGGTGATGCCCTTCGTGCTGATCTTCCAGCTGGTGTTCTCCGGCGGTCTGCTGCCCCTGCCCGGCTGGACCAAGCCCTTGGCCAATTTCACCATTTCCAATTACGGCATCAAAGCCATGGCCTCTCAGAGCGGATACAACGAGGCCCCCATGGTGACCGCCTGGAAGACGCTGGATAAGATGCGGGACAACGAACTCGGCGGCACCTTCACGCTGGGCCAGGTGCTCGACCTGCTGGACAGCAAGGCCGTCGAAAAGCGCAGTGATATGGAAATCATGAAGTCCTTCACTGTGGGCGAGGTCGCCGATATCCTGAACAAGGCTGACAGCTCGCTCCACCTGCGGGATAAAACAGTGTCCCATTCCTTTACCCTGCGCGAAATTCTGACAGCGCTTCAGCAGGACGAAGGTTTCCAGCAGGTGCGGGATTATATGATTACGTTCCCGACGGAAGAAGCCGCGCCGGCCGAACCCGAAGCTACCGCAGCCGAAGAAGCGGCGTCGGCCGAACCCGAAGCAGCCGCCGCGGAAGAAGCCGTTCCAGTTGAAACTGAAACAGCGGAGGCTGCCGCCCCGCTGACGGTAGGCGATTTGCTGAATCTTCTGGCGGAATCCGAAAAAACGCAGGCTATTCTGGACAAAGAAATTGGAGCGACGCTGACCCTGGGACAGGTGCTGGACGTCCTGCACGCGGAAGAAATAGTCGCGGCTGTCCAGGATCAGCAGCTCAATCCTTCCGTCACCCTGGGCCAGGCTGCCGAATTCCTTCGCAGCAATGAAGCGCTTCAGGCGGAGCACGACCGGGAATTCACCTTTAAAACGACCATCGGCGATTTGTTTGACCTGGTGGGTGAAGAAAACGTGAAAACGCTCATTCAGGAAAAGACCGCCCAGGCCAGCCATATCGCGGATTACGAACGGTCGGAAGAAAACGTGGTGGTCAATTGGATCGCGCTGTTCCTGTTCGTCATCGTGTTTGCGGCGATGGCAACCATTTCCCTGGAATTCATCGATAAGGATCGCCGCTGATACGTGAATAAACAAATGATAATAACAGGTCCTGTCCGCGAAAAGCGGACGGGACCTGCTGCTTTTCTATTCAGGTATCAAGGACAGTTACAGGAGGTTACGCTGGAGGCTTTGCCTCCAGACCTCCACCAGGGGCCTGAGGCCCCTGGACCCGCAATAGCGGATGATAGTTGATTTAAGAAGCGTAATTTGTTCCCGCTGTTGCTTGGAAGTGAATAGCATGCTTTCGACGTAGTGCTTCTGGCTCGGCGGCGAAGCCGCCATCCCGGACGCTTTGCGTCCGGGGAAAGCCTGGGAAGAATCCCCAGGGGAAAGCGAGCTTTCCCTCTGGGATTTTCCCGGCTTTCTTAGGCCAGAAGCCACTAACTTTCGTAACCCCAGCGCGGGAGGCGAATGTAGTTTTCTCTGCTCAACCAAGTAATTTCGCCTATTGGGATGCAAGGGATGAAATCCCTTGCCGCGGTGAGATCAGCCGAAACAAGCAATATCCGAAGGATTTGCGCCGATTGAGGCTGCGGAATTGGGGCCGCGGAGGTCCCAGCGTTCCCTTTGTTGGATTGCTTATAACTGATTGGTAGAAGTACGTTTTTATTTGCCCGCTTTACAGGGAGCGGGAAAACGTGGTATAATATGCGGGCAGCGATTGAAAAAGCCCAGCCGGGCTTTGCGTATTTAGAAGGAGGAATACAGTAATGGCACGCAATCAATTCGGCGGTTTCGGCGGCGGCCCCAACATTCAGCAGCTGATGCGGCAGGCCCAGAAAATGCAGGAGCAGATGGCCAAGGCCCAGGAAGAACTGGACGAAAAGGTATATGAAGCCAGCGCGGGCGGCGGGATGGTGACCTGCAAGGTGAGCGGCAAGCGGGAACTGCTGGAACTGAATATCAAGCCCGAAGCCGTCGATCCCGACGATGTGGAAATGCTTCAGGATCTGATCCTGGCGGCTGTGAACGAAGCCCTGCGCGAAGGCGAGAAGGTGCGGGAGGAGACCATGGAAAAGATAGCGCCCGCCGGTATGGGCATGGGCAGGATGTTCTGACATGGCGGAAAACAGTGATCCCATCGCCCGCATGGCGCTGCAATTGGCGCGCCTGCCGGGCATCGGGCAAAAGAGCGCCCAGCGGCTGGCCTACTTTATCGCGGGCATGCCGCTGGACGATGTGAAGGAGCTGGCCGCCGCGCTGTGGCAAGGGCGGAAGGCCCTTCGTTTCTGCGCCCGCTGCGGCAACTATACCCAGGAGGAATACTGCCCCATCTGCCTGAACGAAGAACGTCATAACGGCCAGATCTGCGTGGTGCGCGACGCCCGCGACGTGGCGGCCATGGAGCGGATGCGGGATTTCAGGGGCCTGTACCACGTGCTGGGCGGCACGCTGTCGCCCATGAACGGGGTGGGGCCGGATGATATCCGTATCAAGGAGCTGCTGGAGAGGCTGTCCACGGAGGACGTGCAGGAAGTGATTCTGGCCACCAACCCGGACATCGAGGGCGAGGCCACCGCCGCCTACATCGCCCGGCTCATCAAGCCCATTGGGGTGAAGGTGAGCCGCATTTCCTACGGCGTGCCCGTGGGCAGCGACCTGGAATACGCGGACGAAGTGACGCTGGCCAAGGCCATGGAAGGCAGGAGAGAGTTGTAATGCTGCATTTTTATCATGGCGTGATGGGCTCCAGCAAAACGGCGCAGCTGCTCATGCAGCGGTATAACTACATGCAGCTGGGCCTGAAGGTTGCGCTGGTGAAGCCCGCGGTGGACACGCGCGTTTCGGTGAACACGGTGTATTCCCGCGTTGGATTGCAGGCGGAAGCGGACCTGGTGCTGGAGGCCGGCTACAGCTTCCGGGAGCAGGTGAACTGGCTGGCCGTGCAGCACGCGCATTCCGATTTCCAGTACGTGTTCGTGGACGAAGCGCAGTTCCTCACCGAAGACCAGGTGCAGGAAATGGCTGACATGGCCGACGAGCTTGAAATCTTCTGTTACGGCCTGAAAACGGACTTCATGGGTCAGTTCTTCCCCGGCTCGGCGGCGCTGCTGCGGCTGGCGGAGGACATTCAGGAAGTGACCGGCTCGCTTTGCTGGTGCGGTAAAAAGGCCACCATGAACACCCGCGTGGACGGCAAGGGCCGCGTGCTCAAACACGGCGCGCAGGTGCTGATCGACAACCAGAATGAGATCAGGTATATTGGCCTGTGCTACCAGCACTGGCGGGAAGGCAAATCCCACGCATGACATTTTCAAAGGAGTGTGACCGGGATGAAAATCGGGTTCTGCGCGAAAATTGACAGGATCGAAGAAGTTACGGCGGCGGGATACGATTATATCGAGCTGCCCGTCAGCGGCGCGGCGGCCTGGACGGAAGCGGAATTCAGGCAAAACCTGGCCCTGCTGGAAGCGTCCGGTATCCCCGCGCCTTCCTACAATGTATTGTTTCCCGGGGAAATCAAGCTGCTGAATCCCGCCACCAAAGACGAAGAAATTACCGCCTATCTGCATCACGCCTTTGCCCGCGTGCGGGAGATGGGCGGGAAGACCGTTGTGTTCGGCAGCGGCGGGAGCAGAAAACGCCCGGAGGATATGCCCTACGACGAGGCGTTCCGCCGCCTGATCGAAGTGACGCGCCTGATCGGGGAGACCGCCACGCAGTATGGCGTCACGATCGTGATCGAACCGCTCAACCGCAGGGAAACGAACATGATCAATTCTGTCGGCGAAGGCGCGTGTCTGCGGGCCGCGGTGAACCTGCCCAATGTGCAACTGCTGGCGGACTATTACCATGTCGCCGCGGAGGGCCACGACCCCGCCGACCTTTCCCGCGTGGGCGGGATCGCCCATTGCCACATCGCCACTGAGACAGGCCGCGAAGCGCCGATCACAGCGGAGAAAGGCTTTTCCAAATTGTTCTCCGCCATGAAGCAGACCGGCTACCAGGGAATGATCAGCGTGGAAGGCAAATGCGACGACCTGCGCAAAGACGGCCCCGCCACCGTAGCGCTGCTTAAAAAGCTGTGGGAAGAAGCATAATCCCCGCAAAACAAAAAGGCTCCTTCGGATATGAAGGAGTCCCAGGGTGTCGACAAAGTCGACACCCTGCCATCGAAAGTCAGCAAAAAGCTGTCTTTCGATGGAGACATCAATTTCTTGTAATATGGCATTTCCTGGCCGTTTGGCCCGAAAATGCTCATATTACGGCCAGAAATTGATATA